>JBJMKX010000131.1:0-18571 GCA_045805605.1 Solirubrobacteraceae bacterium | reverse complement strand
ATGGCGCCGTGTCTGATGCTGGTGCTCTTTCGGGCAGTAGTGGGCGCCCGCGAGCGTGAGGATCAGCGGGTCCCAGCCATGTAGTTCGCTGAGCCTGCGGACGGTGCCGGTGTGGTCGGGTAGCGCGTAACCAGGGAAGATGCCGCCCGGCATGATGTCAGAACGCATGGGATGAGCGCCTCTCACGTGGCGTCGCAACGCGACCTGCACGGTGACTCTCAACTAAAGGTGACGTCAGTGTGGATCACGACGGTCTGTCCGGGCAGGTCCGGTTCGCGCCGGAGGGAACACGGGAGTGGTTACGCCGGTCATCTTGTCCTCACCGCGACAGGCCGGCCATCTGCGCGTCCATCGGCCCGACCGGCCGCGGCATGTCCGCGACCTGCATGCGGAGCGCCGCCACCGCCGCGTCGTAGATCCCCGAGAAGCTGGGGAAGGGCTGGATTGTGTCGCTCAGCACCTCGAGCGGGACGTGTGCGCGAATGGCCAGCGTCGCCTGCTGCAGCCACTCACCCGCCTCGGGCCCGAGCGCGTAGGCGCCGGTCAGCCGTTCGCCGTCGCTGAGCAGCGTCAAGAACCCGGTGGATTCGGCGTAGACGTGGGTGTAGGTGGCGGTCTTCGGCACCTCGGACACCGGTGCGGTGGCGCTGTACTGTGCTTCGACCGCGCCCACCGCCGCGGCCTGCGGATCGGTATAGGTGACCCGCGGAACGGCTTCGTAGTTCGCCGGACGCGCCTCGCCCGCGATGTTCGCCGCGACCACGTCACCCTGGTATTCCCCGACGTGGGTCAGCGGCCAGATGCCGGTGACGTCGCCGATCGCCCAAAGCCGTTCGCCTGCGCGCAGGTGCTCGTCGACTCGGATCCCGTGGGGGTCGGGCTCGATGCCGACCGTCTCCAGGCCGATCCCGCCGACGCGTGGGCGCCGCCCGGTTGCCACGAGCAGCCGATCGCCCCGCAGGTCCGTACCGCCATCGAACTGCAGGACATACTCGTCCCCCTCCCGCCGTGCCGCGGTTGCGTGCCTCCCGAGCATCAGCTCGATCCCGTCTCGGCGCAGGGCCTCGCCCAGCGCCTCGCCCAATGGCGCCGGCTCGCGGGAAAGCACGTGCCCGGCGCCCTCGACGAGGGCGACCTCGCCACCGAGACGGCGCACGACCTGCGCCATCTCGACGCCCACCGGGCCGCCACCCAGCACCAGCAGGCGGCGCGGGACAGCCTTCATCCCGGTGGCCTCCCGGTTGGTCCAGACGCCCTCGAGCTCACGCAGTCCCTGGATCGGCGGCACGATCGGATCCGAGCCGGTCGCCACGACGATGTGCTCCGCGGTGTGCCGGACGCCCTCGACGTCGACCACGCCGGTGCCGGCCAGCCGGCCCGTACCCCGCAACAGGTCGATGCCCCGGTCGGCCAGCCAGCGCTGCTGGCCGGCGTCGGAATAGCCCGACACCATGAAGTCCCGCCAGGCCAGCGCGGCCGCAACGTCGACCTGCGCGCTCCCGCCGGCCTCGCGCGCACCCTGCACCGCCTCACCCGGGCGCAACAGCAACTTCGATGGAATACACGCCCAGTACGAGCACTCGCCGCCGACCAGTTCCCGCTCAACGACCGCGAGGCGCAGCCCGCGCGCGGCCAGCGCCGCAGCGCAGTGCTCGCCGGGCGCCCCTCCGCCGAGAACGATCACGTCATAGTCACTGCTCGAATTCATCGTTGCCTCCGTCATTGCAAGTTGCTGGGGGCATCACGGCCGCGGTCGGCGCACATGCCGACGCCGCGCAGTGCCCGGGTCCGCGATCAGAGCCGCATCGGATAGCCGGTTTCCGGTCCGGACTGGCTACGTCGGGTTGGAGACCCCGCCGCGATCGACGGGGTCTCCGGTGCAGCGGCGAATTCGGGGCTCACGCACGCGTCGCGACGACGTGCTTGACCTCCTCCATGTATCGGTCGGCGGCCGCGTCTGCCTCCTCGGGGGTGCTTCCCTGCTCGCGCGCGCTGAGGTAGGCGGCATACCAGTCCCACCAGTCGTGCGGCGGGGAAGCCTTCTCGAAGCGGTCATGGTGCTCGGCGGTCTCGTGCAACAGGTCTGCCAGCGAGGCGACGTCCATGTCAGTCCTCCCATTCCCGCCCGGGCAGCCGGGTCGTGATCTCCTGGAGCAGCCAGCCGTTGCCGTCCGGGTCGCTGAACGACGCGTACGCGAAGTACGAGCGCCCGGGCAAGTCGGGGAACCCGGGGGGCTTCGGCTGCTCCTCCACCTCGCTGACGTCGACGCCGCGGCTGACGAGATCTTCCCGGGCGGCGTCGATGTCCTTGACCGCCAGGTACACCCTCTGAAGGGACCCGGGCTCCATCGCCGTGATGCCCGGGACGCCCTTCCCGAAATGGATCGAGCACTGCGAGTGGGGCGGCGTCATCTGCACCAACCGGGCGTCGTCGCCGGCGGCAAAGTCGGCGTCCAGCCGCCATCCCAGGCTCTGATAGAAGCGCTTTGCCCGATCGACGTCGGAGACGGGCAGCGTCACGACCTCGAGCTTCATGTCCATGGTCCCCGGTTCGGGCTGATCCGTCGAGATGTTGCTGGATACATCGGAGCTAGCCATATGGACCTCCCTCGGTTGCTGTGGTGGCGGCAGGTTCGCCGCCCCTTGGTCCCCGTCGCGCCCGTGAGGTCACGGGTCCTGGCCCGGGTCGGCCACCTAGCCGAACGTGAAGACGTACGCGCGCACGCCCGGATCGAGGAACGTGATCTCGAAGGTGCGCTCGGCGACGGCGCCGGCCTGGCGGACGAGCTGGTACATCCGCGGCTCGGACACGATGCCCTCGCCGGCCTCGTCGACGTCGACGCCGTGGGCATCACCAGGCGGCTGACCGTCGAGCCGCAAGGAGAAGCGAACCGGGGCTCCCGACGCCGGCGGCGCGAGGACCAGGTTGAGGTCGCGCGCCTGGAAGCGGTACGCGACCGAACCGGGGGCCGCCTCGAGCACGGCGTCCTCCTCGCCCACCGACCACGTGCCGCCGAGGGCCCAGTCGTTGAGCGCGAGTGCGTCGGCCCCCCGGTCGCTGCGGCGCTCGCCGCGGGCGTCGCCGACGTAGGTCTCCGGGGACCTCAAGGTGTCCCAGTCGGCGGCCTCCGCGAGACCGTCCGCGTCGACCCGGACGGTCTCCTCCTCGACGCCCAGGAGCCGCTGGATCGCCCGCTCGCTTTCCTCGTAGGCGCCCTCGCCGAAGTGGTGGAAGCGAAGGTGCCCGTTTTGCCCGACGAGATACAGCGCCGGCCAGTACCGGTTCTCGAACGACCGCCAGATCGCGAAGTCGTTGTCGATGACCACGGGGTAGCCGACGCCGAGCTCGCGCGTCGCACGGCGCACGTTGTCGAGGTCATGCTCGAACCCGAACTCGGGGGCGTGGACCCCGACGACGACGAGGCCGCGGTCGCGATACCGCTCGTCCCATGCCCTGAGGTAGGGCAGGGTCCGCAGCCAGTTGACGCACGAGTACGTCCAGAAGTCGACGAGGACCACACTGCCACGCAGGTCCTCGGCGGCGAGCGCCTCGGAGTTGAGCCAGACGGGTGCGCCGTCCAGCCCCGACAGGGCGCTGCTCATCACCGCGCGGTCTGAAGGCATGCGGTCAGCCTGCCCACGAGCCGCCGGTATCGCGCCCGTGCACCCCCTGGTCGGCTGCCCGGGTGGCTAGACGGGGGCGGCTTGCTGCTCCGCGCTGGGCAGGGCGTCATGAAGGCCCATGCGCGAGGTGACGCCGAGCTTGGTGAACACCTTGCCCAGGTGCCATTCGACCGTGCGCGGGCTGAGGAACAGCCGGGCGCCGATCTCCGGGTTGGTAAGGCCGTCGCGTGCGAGACGGGCGATCTGGTTCTCCTGAGGCGTGAGCTCGTCGCGCGTCTCGACGGCGCCGCGCTTGCGCACCTTCTGTCCCGTTGCCAGAAGCTCGCGGCGGGCGCGCTCGGCGAACGCCTCCATGCCCGTCGCGGCGAGCATCTCATGGGCGGTACGCAGCTGCTCGCGCGCGTCCACGCGGCGCCCCACGCGCCGCAGCCACTCACCGTAGAGCAGATGGGCGCGGGCCAGCTCCGGACGCAGGCGCGTCAGGCCCAGCCAATCGATCGCTTCGCGGTACAGGCCCTCGGCGGCCTCGCCCTCGCTGAGCAGCGCCCGCGAGCGCGCCGCGATGCCCAGTCCCCAGTCGGTGGCACTGGCGTTCGCGCTGTCGAGGAGTCGGTCGAGTGCGCCCGAGGCGAAGTCGGTGTCCCCGGTCCTGCTGGCGGCCTCGATCAGCTCGCTGAGCGCCCAAGTGGCCACGAAGAGCTCCGGTGTGTCGTCACTCGCCGCGACGGCCGCGGCGAATGCCTCCTCATAGCGGCCGAGCGAGTTCATGAGGACCGCTTTGGCCCAATGGGCGTACTGGACGGCGGTTCCCTGGCCGCCGGCGGTGGCCTCGGCAATGGTGGCGCCGATGAGCTTGGTGCCCTCGGCCTCCTGGCCGCGGAATCCCGCCGAGACGAGCGCCGCATAGGGCGCGACGCGGGCCCCGGTGGCCTCGATGACCGCATCGGCCTCTGCGACCAACAGCGCGGCTCTGGCGAAGTCGCCGCTCAAGGCGGCCGCCTGACCCAGCACGTTGACACCCACGGCAAGGACTTCGAGTGCCCCGGCGTCGCGTGCGACTTGCACTTCGCGGTTGGCGATCGCGAGACAGGTGTCGTAGTCCCACACGTAGACGGCCGCCGCCGTGGCAAGCCAGCCCCACCGGAGCACCTCCTCGCCGGAGACCTCGGTCCCGGCGAACGCGGTTGCCGCGCGCCGCAAGACCGGCGTTGCGGCGAGACGTCCTTCGGTGAAGACCAAGGCAAAGCCATCCAGCAGCAGATCGCACGGGCGCGGCGGGTGTGCCGGCTCGGGTGCGGCCCTCACGGCCTGAGAGACGTCGAGCAGGCTGCCGGCGCTCGCCAGTTGCCCGGCGAACAGGGCTGCGCTCCACGCATCGAGATAGGTGTCGCGCGCGAGCCGGACGTCGAGCGTCTCGAGCCGCCCTGCCGCCCGAAGCAGCAGCAGCGGAGCGTCGCTGCCGCGGTTCTGGGCATAGGCGACCTCGGCGTGCAGCAGGTCGACCCGGGCGCGCTCGAGCTCGTTCAGCGGTCCCGCCTCCGCGGCCGCCAGCAACCCGAGCGTCGCATCGAACGCGCCGGCGCTCAGGCTCGCCTGCGCGGCGGCCAGTGCGCGTTCTGTCCGTCCCGCCGGGTCTCGCGTCAGCGCGACCGAACGGCGCAGGAACGCGGCCGCCGCCGCGAGCCCGCCACGGGCCTGCGCCCGCCCCGCAGACCGCTCGAGCTCGGACGCGACCTCCTCGTCCGGTCCCGCTGCCGCTGCCGCGAGATGCCAGGCGCGACGGTCGGCGTCGGCGCGGGCATCGGTCACCTCCGCCAGCGCCCGATGGACCGCGCGGCGCTCCGGCGCCGCCGCCGATCGATACACCGCCGAGCGCACGAGCGGATGAAGGAACGCCACGCGCTCGCCGATCGCCAGCAACCCCTCGGTCTCGTCGGCAGCGGAGGAGCCGATGCCGAGCCGCTCGGCCGCGCGCCAGACCAGCAGAGGGTCGTCGACCGGCTCTGCCGCCACCAACAGCAACAGTAGCCGGGGCTTGTCGGGGAGCGCGTCGAGTCGCCGCAGGAAGCTCTCCTCGATGCGACGCGGCAAGGGATGCTCCTCGAGCAGCCCGAGCCCGCCGGGCAGCTGCGTCGCGGAAAGCCCCCGCGGGAGCTCCAGGATCGCCAGCGGATTGCCGCCCGTCTCTGCCAGCAGCCGGTCGCGGAGCCGCTCGTCGAGCCGAGCCGGGATGGCGGTCGCAAGAAGGGCGCGCGCGTCCTCGGCGGGGAGCCCTCCGAGCGCGAGCTCGGGCAGGCCCACGAACTCGCGCTCGCCGGTCGGCTCGCGCACGGCGAGCACCAGCGCCACCGATTCGGCGAGCAACCGTCGTGCGACGAACCCGAGGACCTGCCGCGAGGCGACGTCGAGCCACTGGGCATCGTCGACGAAGCACAGCAGGGGCCGCTCCGCGGCGACCTCGGCCAACAGGCTGAGCGCGGCAAGGGCCACCAGGAAGCGGTCGGGAGCCGCACCTGACGACAGCCCCAGTGCGACACGCAGCGCCGCCTGCTGTGGCTCCGGAAGACCGCCGAGCCGGCCGAGCATCGGCGCGCAGAGCTGATGCAACCCGGCGAACGGCAACTCCATCTCGGACTCGACCCCGGCGATCCTGGCGACGCGAAAGCCGGACGCCTGCCGAGCGCAGTAGTGCAACAGCGCCGTCTTACCGACCCCCGCTTCCCCCCGGATCACGAGGACCGCGCTCTGACCGCCGCGCACGTTCTCCAACAGCCGATCAAGCACCTGACGCTCGCCGGCACGGCCCAGCAACACCGGCGGACGGCGCGTAGCCATTGGTAGGCAGCGTAGAGGACCAGGGATCACGGCCCGTGAAACCCCTGGTGCGACCGGACGCGAGCGCGACCACGCTTGGTTCATGGCTGCGAGCACGATCGGCCCGGTACCCGACGATGCCGTCGCGATCGTGACCGGCGGCTCATGCGGGCGGGGTCGCGAGATCGCGCGCAAGCTCGCGAGCCGGGGCTACGCCGTCGTCGTGGTCTACGTGCGGGATCAGGCCGAGGCCGAAGCGGCGCTCGCGGAGATTCTGGCCGCGAACGGCACGGCGCTGGCCGTTCGCGCCGACGTCACCGACGAGCTCGACGTCGAGCGGCTGTTCGAGGAGACCACAGCGGCCTTCGGGGGTGTCGACGTCGTCGTGCACACCGCGGTACGCGGCACCTCAGTCGTCAATCGGCAGGCGGCGCGTCGGCTACGAAACGGTGGCGCGATCGTCAACGTCTCCAGCTCGGAGGCGATCGCGCCCGTCGTCGCCCACGAGCTGGCGTCGCGTGACATCACGGTCAACGGGCTCGCGCCTGGGCTGGAGCCGCCCGGGGCCGGCCACGACGTCGCCGATCTCGTCGCGCTCCTGAACCGATGGCGAGACAGCCCGGGCAGGTGACCCGGGGATCCACGGGCGCGAGCGGTCGGGCGTTGACGCGACGCTGCAATCATGCGCTCCGACATCGTCCCCGGCGGCACGTTCCCGGACTACGAGCTGCCCGACCACGAGAACGTCCCCCGCAAGCTGAGCGAGCTGCAGGGCGACGATCCCCTGATCCTCACGCTCGCGCGTGGCCACTACTGCCCCAAGGAGCACCAGCAGCACCTCGAGCTCGCCGCGTTCTATCCCAAGGTCTCCGTGGCCTACACGAAGATCGCCACGATCGCGACCGACGAGCATCACGCGCTCCAGGAGTTCCGCGCGTCGGTCGGCGCCCAGTGGCCGTTCCTCTCCGACCCGGGCCGCATCGTCCAGCAGGACCTCGACATCCAGGAGTACACCGACCCCGACAACGACCCGATGATCCCGCACACACTGGTGCTCAAGCCCGGCCTCATCGTCCACAGCATCTACAACGGCTACTGGTTCTGGGGGCGCCCCTCGGTCGTCGACCTCTGGCACGACCTGCGGGGCGCGACGCGCGAGATCCGCCCCGACTGGGACCTGAGCATGCCCGGGCTGCGCGAGGCCTGGGACGCCGGCGACCTTTCGGCCTTCCACGGGTGGGACAGGCGGCCCCCAGCGGGCGCGACGGCGTGGCCCGGACCGATGACCGCACCCTGAGTGGCCTGACTGGAGGCCGGCCTCAGCGCCCGACGCGATAGTGCATGTGGGTCACGCCGTTCTCCGCCGCGAGGGTCCTCGTTCGCTCCAGCTCGATCTGCTCGGGGGCGAGGCCTTCGAACAGGCGGCGCCCTCGGCCGAAGAGCACGGGGATGACATGGAGCTCGAGCTCGTCGAGGACGCCGGCGGCAAGAGCGAGCCGCGTGATTCCGGCACCGTGGACGAGCACGTTCGCGTCGCCCGCCGCCTCCTTGGCCTGGGTCATCGCACTCGTGACGTCGTCGACGTAGCTGACCAGCGGCCACTGCCCGATATCGATGCCGGGCTCCCGGCGGGCGACGATGAAGATCGGCACACCGTCGTGGTGGTCGCCGCCCCAGCCGCCCGCCAGCTCGAAGGTCCCGCGGCCGGCGACGACCGCGCCGGTGGACAGGAGCTCGTCGATGATCTTGCCGTTGACGCCGCCCGAGCGGCGCATGGCCTCGAGGTCGACGTCGCCGCCTGTCATCGCCCACTCGTGCAGGCGGTGCCCGCCGTCACCAAGGCCGTTGTCCGGTCCCTCATTGGGACCGGCGATGAACCCGTCGAGGGACATGGACATGTCGAGAACGGTTGCGGACATGCGTTTCCTTTCCTAGCGTCGCGGCACACAGGCCGCCGCCCGCCCGAGCAGCGCAGCCCGCTGCCGCGCGTTGGAGGTCAGCCGCGCGCCCCGCTCGTACTCGGCCCGGGCCTCGTCGAGGCGGCCCAGCTTCTCGAGCAGGTCGGCGCGCACGCTGGGGAGCAGGTGGTAGCCGTCGAGGGCGGGCTCCTCACGAAGGCGGTCCACGATCTCGAGCGCCGCGCGCGGGCCGAACGCCATCCCGACGGCGACGGCGCGGTTGAGCTCGACCACGGGCGAAGGCGTCAGCTCGGCCAGCCCGTCGTACAGGGCCACGATCCGTTCCCAGTCGGTGTCCTCGGGCGCCCGGGCGCGTGCGTGGCAGGCGGCGATGCCCGCCTGCAGCGTGTACGGCCCGACCGGTCCGCCGGTCGCGTACGCGCGCTCGAGCGCCGTCAGGCCGCGGCCCACCAGGAGCCAGTCCCAGCGGGCGCGGTCCTGGTCCAGGAGCAGCACCGGCTCCCCCGACGGCCCGATGCGGGCGCGGGTCCGGGATGCCTGCAGCTCCATCAGCGCGACCAGCCCGTGGACCTCCGCTTCGCCGGGGAGCAGCTCGGCCAGGATGCGGCCGAGCCGCATCGCCTCCTGCATCAGCTCGTGACGCGTCAGCCGCTCGCCCGCGGTCGGGTAGTAGCCCTCGTTGAAGATCAGGTAGACGACCTCGAGCACCGAGGCAAGCCGCTCGCGCAGCTCGGCTCGCGCCGGGGCCTCGAATGGCACGCGCGTCGCCGACAGCGTGCGCTTGGCCCGACTGATCCGCTGCGCCACGGTCGCTTCTGAGGACAGGTAGGCCCGTGCGATCTCGCGCGTGGTCAGCCCGCACAGCAGCCGCAGGGTGAGCGCCACGCGCGCGTCGGTCGACAGCACCGGATGGCAGGCGGTGAAGATGAGCCGCAGGAGGTCGTCGTCGAACGGATCGTCGGCCGCGGCCGCAAGGTCGTCGTCCATCGGCGGGCGGAGCTCCGCGTCGCGGCCGAGCTCCTCGACCTTGCGCTGATGGACCTCCGCGCGGCGAAGCCGGTCGATCCCCCGATGCTTGGCCGTGGCCATGAGCCACGCGCCCGGGTTGTCCGGGATGCCCGACTCCGGCCACTGCTCCAGCGCGGCAACCAGCGCCTCCTGAGCGAGGTCCTCTGCGAGCCCGACGTCGCGCACCAGGCGGGCGATGCCCGCGATCAGCCGCGCCGACTCGATCCGCCAGACGGCCTCGATGGACCGCGTGACGTCGGGACTCGCCACGGTCGCGCTCACGCGCCCCCCTCGGTCTGCGCGCGCAGCCGCGCCTCCCTCTCACGCAGCTCCGGCGTGAACTCGTCGCCGAAGTCCTCGGACTCGGCGACCCGACGGATCTCCACCACGGCCTCCTCGCCCTCGGGGTTCGGAATCCGCTTCACCCACTCGACCGCCTCCTCCATCGACTTGACCTCCCAGACCCAGTAGCCGGCGAGCAGCTCCTTGGTCTCGGTGAATGGGCCGTCGATCACCTTGCGCTCGTCGCCAGAGAACTCGACGCGAACGCCTTTCGAGCTGGGATGAAGGCCTTCCCCGGCGAGCATCACGCCCGCCTTGACAAGCTGCTCGTTGAAGGCCGTCATCTGCTCGAGCACCTCCCGACTCGGCACCCCGCCGGCCTCGCTCCGTTCCGTCCCCTTGATGAGCACCACCACGCGCATCAGTGCTTCCTCCTGTCGGTTGGGTTGGTTCTACCTGTGCGTCGAGCGAGGGAGGCGGAAATCGACACCTACGCCAAGCCCGCGCCGCAACGCTGCGAGCATTCCGCGCCATGTCCGGAGAGGTCTTCGACAACCCGACCGGCTGGGTCGCCCGTCACATTCGCCGCTATGTCGAGAGTGGAGGTGCGCGCGGCCACACGTTCAACGGCAACGATGCTCTCCTCCTGACCACGCGTGGCCGACGGACGGGCAGGCTACGCCGAACCGCCCTCTACTACGGGCGCGACGGCGAGCGTTACGTTCTCGTCGCCACCGCCGTGCGCGGGGGCGGCGACCCGTCTTGGTATCTCAACCTGCTGCACAACTCCGCCGTGGTCGTGCAGGTGCGCTCGGAGATCTTCGGCGCGATCGCGACACCCGCCGGTGCGAGGGAGCGGCCGCGCCTGTGGAGGCTCATGGTCAACGCGGTCCCGAAGTACCTCGTCTATGAGAAGCGGGCGGGCAGAGAGCTCGCCGTCGTCGTCGTCGAGCGCCGCTAGAAGCACGCGACGAGCGCTATCCGTACGACGGGAGCGTCCGCGTCCTCAGGCGGTCACGGCCGCCAGTCGCTCGTGAACGTAGCCCACCACCGCGGCGCCCTCGCCGACTGCGGTCGCGCAGCGCTTGGTCGAGCCGGCGCGTACGTCGCCGGCGGTGTAGATGCCGGACACGCTCGTCTCGAGGAGCCCCGCGGCGCCGGCGGCGTCTCCCGTGAGGATGAAGCCGTGGTCGTCGCGGGCGACGGTGTCCCCGAGCCACTCGGTATGAGGATCCGCCCCCAGGAAGCAGAACAGCGAACCGAGACCGACCGAGGCGCCGTCGGTCAGGGTCACGCCGTTGAGCTCGCCGTTCTCACCGTGAAGCTCGGCGATCTCGCTGCGGTCGCGCACGGTGACGCCGTAGCGATCGAGGTCCGCGACCAGGTAGTTCGACATCGTCTCGCGCAGGTCGGCTCGCCGGTGAAGCAGGGTCACCAGGGCGCCTCCGCGAGCGAGCCAAACCGCCGCCTGGCCGGCGGAGTTGCCGCCGCCGATGACCCCCACCCGAGTGCCGCGGCAAGCGCGCGCCTCCGGCGGGCCGGCTGCGTAGAAGACGCTCAGGCCCTCGTAGCGCTCGAGGTCGGGGATCGCCAACCGCCGGTAGTCGGCGCCGGTGGCAAGAAGGACCGCGCGAGCGACGATCTCGCGCCCCTCGTCGAGCTCGACGCGGTGCATCATGTTGCCCGGCTCGAGCGAGACGGCGCGGTAGGGCATCGCGATACGGGCTCCGAATTTGCGCGCCTGGGTGATCGCGCGGCTGGTCAGCTCCGTGCCGCTGATGCCCCCCGGGAACCCGAGATAGTTCTCGATCCGCCGCGAGGCATCGGCCTGACCGCCGAGTACCGTGCTCTCGACGACCAGGGTGTTCAGTCCCTCCGAGGCGGCGTAGACGGCCGCGCCGAGCCCGGCGGGGCCGCTACCGATCACCGCCAGGTCGACCTCCTCGCGGGCCCCGAGCTCGAGCCCCATGCCGAGCGCCCGCCAGAGCTGGCCGTGGGTCGGGTTGCGAAGCTCGGCACCCGGCAGGCGCACCAGCGGCAGCTCGGTCGGCTCGAGCTCGGAGACCAGCGCGGCTGCCTCGGCGTTGTCGGCGCGCTCGGTGTCGCGCCAGATGTGGGGGAGCCGTCCGCGTCGCGCGTAGTCGAGCAAAGCCCGGGTCGCTGCCGAAGAGCGCGGCCCGATGACCTCGAAGCCGACGTCCTCGTGTCGCTGGAGGATCTCGCGGCGGCGGATGAACGTGTTCAGCACCATGTCGGCAAGCGCCCCGTCCTCGAAGAGCAACGGCCGCAGGTCGTCGGGGTCGACGGCGATGTAGCGCATCGGCTCGGTGACAAGCCCGTCCACGTAGACCGTCTGACCGGTGAGCAGGTTCATCTCCCCCAGGAAGCCGCCCGGGCCCTGCCGGGCGACCTCGTTTCCGGAAGCGTCCAGGACCGCCGCCTCGCCCTCGAGGACGACGATGAACGGGTAGTGCGCGTCGCCGATGCGGAACAGGAACTCTCCCTCTGCTGCTGTGCGCTCCTCGCCGCGCGCCGCGAGCATCTGCCGCTGGCCGGGGGAAAGAATGGGGCTGAGTGGACTTCCCACCGAGGCGAGGGTACCGCCGGCCCAGCCGGGTTCTGTTGGTCTAGCTGCGGCTCAGCGGGGCAGGACGGCCGAGTCCGGACACCGATTTCGACGTAAGCCGGACGCCGGGATGGACCCATGGCGGTCCGCGCCTGCCGGCGGCCACGAACGAAGCGGATGTGTAGGTACGGCGCCGCGAAGACTGCACCCACGAGCGCCAACGGGGCCATCGCGGCGAGCGTCAGGACCACTAGCGCGATCAGGAGGCTCATGCCGGGCACGCACTGTCACCGCCGCGAGCCCTTGAGCGGACGTGGGACGAGCAGCGCCAGCTTCATCGCTCTCAACGACTCGCCGGACCGACTGGCGTCCTGGCGGATGCGAGGCCGGCGCCCCGGCGGGACGCTGAATCCCGTCAATTGCCCCCAGAAAGGCCAACGCATGCCACCCACCATCATCCTCGTACACGGCGCCTTCGCCGAATCCGCGAGCTGGGACGATGTCATCGAGCCGCTGGCGGAGGCCGGCCACCCGGTGATCGCCGCCGCCAACCCGTTGTGCGGCCTGGCCGCCGACGCTGAGGCGATCAGCGACCTCGTCCGATCCGTCGACGGACCCGTTGTCCTCGTCGGTCACTCCTACGGCGGCTCCGTGATCTCGAACGTCGCAGCCGACTCCGGCGAGATCACCGGGCTCGTCTATGTCGCGGGCTTTGCCTCCGACTCCGGAGAGAGCTGCTTCGAGCTCTCGGCCAAGTTCCCGGGCAGCACGCTCGGCGAAGCGGTGCGACCTGCTCCCCGCAGCGACGGCACGACCGACCTGACGATCGCCCAGGACCTGTTCCACGACCAGTTCGCCGCCGACGTCCCGGCCATGAAGGCCGCTCGCATGGCCGTGACGCAGCGGCCGGTCACGCTGGAGGCTCTGCAGGAGCCTTCCGGGGAGCGGCCGCTGTGGAAGGAGCTGCCGTCGTGGTTCCTGTACGGCGAGCAGGACAAGAACATCCCCGCCGCCCTCCAGCGCTTCATGGCCGAGCGCGCGCTCGCGCGTCGCGCGGTCGAGATCGCCGGTGCGTCGCACGCGATCGCGGTCTCATACCCCAAGCGGACCGCCGACATCGTCCTCGAGGCCGCGGCAGCGCCTCGCTCGAGGACAAGCGCCTTCGCGCCGGCCGATCCGATGGCGCTTGATCCCTTGAGTCCGATGACGACCAGTTAGGCGACCAGCCATGCGTTAAATCGAGGTCCTCAGCGTCAGCGCCGAGGAGGCGTCGGATGGCATCGCCGAGCTCTGGCGCGACGGCCAGCAAATCGCCTACACCCACTACGACCTCGAGAGCGGCGACCTGGTGCTGCGGATCGAGCCCCGGCCCGACGGGACGCCGCTCGTGGTCGAGGTGCGCAGCCTCACGGCCGCGCTGGCCGAGGTCGACTGCGTCCTGGCCGTCTACTGACGTCAAATTCCCCAAGAAAGGAACACCATGAAGATCGTTGTCATCGGCGGAACCGGCCTGATCGGTTCGAGGGTCGTTGCCTGTCTCGGCGAGAAAGAGGAGGAGGCCCTCGCAGCGTCGCCCAACTCGGGCGTCAACACGCTCACCGGCGAGGGGCTCCTGGAGGTGCTGGAGGGCACCGCGGTGGTGGTCGACGTCTCGAATTCGCCCTCGTTCGAGGACCAGGCGGTGATGGAGTTCTTCACCACGTCCACCACCAACTTGGTGACCGCCGAACGCGACGCCGGCGTCCGCCATCACGTCGCCCTGTCCGTTGTCGGCGCCGGCCGCATTCCCGAAAGCGGCTACCTCCGGGCGAAGGTTGCCCAGGAGAAGCTGATTGCGGAGAGCGGGATCCCGTACTCGATCGTCCATGCGACGCAGTTCTTCGAGTTCGTGACCCGAATCGCGGACGAGGCCACGGACGGTGACACCGTGCGGGTGCCGCCCGTGCTGATCCAGCCGATGGCGGCCGACGACGTCGGCGCTGCGGTGTGCGAGATCAGCCAGCGACCGCCGGTGGACGGGGTCATCGAGATCGGTGGGCCGGAGGAGCTTCGCTTCGAGGAGTTCATCCGTCGCGGCCTTGCGGCAAAGGGCGATCCGCGCACCGTCGTCGCCGATTCAGACGCGCGCTACTTCAACGCCCACCTGCAGGAGCGCAGCTTGGTGACGGGCGAAGGCGCCCATCTCGGCGAGATCCGCTTCGACGACTGGCTAGGTCAGCCCGCCGCGGCGTAGCCCCGGTGTCCGCTGTGACCCCGCCCTCGCCGTTCCGCCACCTGCGTGCGGGCGGCGAGGCGGGGGCGCAGCGAATCACCACCGTTCCGGGTCGTCCGCGACCTCGGGGGCGATCTCGGTGCCCACATCACCCGCGTGCGACATTCTCAGTCCTGAAGCGAGGCGAGCTGCTCCTCGAAGCGAGCCATCGCGTCGCGGTGAAGGAGGGTCGCCCAGCTCACCCGAGCGACGCCCAGCGCGGCCAGCTCGGCGAGCGGCGTCTGCGGCAGGCGTATGACGTTCACCGGGCCGCGGACCTCCGACATGAAGCGGCGCAGTGCGTCCGTCTCCCACAGGGCGATCGGGTACACGCAGTCGACGCCCGCCTCGAGGTAGGCATTCGCGCGCCGCAGCGCTTCGGGAACGAGCTCAGCCTGGGTCTCGGGGCCGGCGCCGGCGAGGAAGCCACTCAAAAAGACGTCGACTCGGGCGTTGATGACGAGCGGGTAGCCGTCCTCCGACGCCGCCCGGCGAACCGCCGTGAGCCACTCCGCGTGCCGGTCGGGGTCGCGGAGGCTGCCGGCGGCGTAGTCGCTGTCCTCGAGGTTGCAGCCGGCGGCTCCCATGTTCCGCAGCGCAGCCACGAGCTCGGCCGGCTCCATGCCGTAGCCTGCCTCGGCGTCGACCGTCACGGGCACCTCGACGCCCCGTGCGATCCGCGCGGCCGCGGCGAGCATCTCGTCGCCCGGCGCACCCTCGTGGTCCTCATAGCCGAGCGTGGCCGCGACGCCGCCGCTGGTCGTCGCGACCACGGGAAACCCAGCCGCGACCACGGCTCTCGCCGTGGCCACGTCCCAGGCGTTCGGAAGCAGGAGGGGGGCACCGGGGCGTTGCAGCGATCGCAGCAGGTCGCATCGGCTCCCGAGGTCTGTCGGCTGCGAGGTGGTCATGTCGCGACTCTACGGCCTGCGGCTGAATCTCAGTGCTGCGGATGCCATCCGGCGGTCTCGGTGAAGCGCTCGGTCGAGACACGCTCCCCGTCCCGGCAGACGTTGTAGATGCCGCTGGGCAGCGATAGCGCCGAGAGAAGCGCGCGACCGGCATCGGAGACGTGCAGGGTGGCACCGAAGTCGCGCATCGGCTCGTCGTACCACGTGCCCGGGCCGTCGAGCAACCCGAAGCGCAGGACGACGCCGCGTCCGCCGGCGCGGGCGAAGCGCTCAGTCTGCTCCTCGGCGGCGAGCGCGGACCGCAGAATCGGCAGGACCTCGCGGACTGGCGTGTCCTCGGACGTCGGGCCGTCCGGCGGGTAGACGAACGTGACGGTGGGCTGAACGTAGACCGCCGCGCCGGCCGCGATCGCCGCGTCGACGAGGATCCTCGAAGCCTCCGCGCGAAGCCGATCGTTCTCCCGCCACGCGTCCGGATCCGAGATCTGCTCGAGCGAACGAATCCGGGTCGCCAGGTGCAGGACGCCATCGACGTCGCGCACGGCGTCGGCGACCGCGGTGGGGTCGAAGAGGTCGAGCTCCTCGCGGCCCGGCATCGCGAAGTCATGGCCCGCGGCCTCCGCGAGCGGCCGCAGCGCGCGGCCGAGCACGCCGGTTCCCCCGGTGATCAGCAGCCGCATGGCCGCCGATTGTGCGGGTCGGTAGCTTTGCCTGCAAGATGGCCGCCGTCCCTGCGTCCGAGCTTCTTGGCCGGACCAGCGAGCGCGAGCTGCTCGACCGACTCCTGGCGAACGTGCGGGGCGGTCAGAGCGCCATCCTGGTCATCCGAGGCGAGGCGGGCATCGGAAAGACGGCGCTGCTCCACTACGCCGCCGGTCATGCGTCCGGATTCCGCCTGGTGCAGGTCACGGGCGCGGAAGCGGAAATGGAGTTGCCGTTCGCCGGAATCCATCAGCTCTGCGCGCCGGTGCTCGACCAGCTCGACGCGCTCCCCCAACCGCAGCGGGACGCGCTGAATGTCGCCTTGGGCCTTGCATCCGGTGACGTCCCCGACCGGTTCCTCGTCGGGCTCGCCGTGCTCGGCCTGCTGTCCGCCGCGGCCGAGGACCGGCCGCTGCTCTGCCTCGTGGAGGACGCCCAATGGCTGGACGCCGCCTCGGGCCTGATCCTCGGCTTTGTCGCGCGACGGCTGCTGGCGGAATCGGTGGCGATCGTGGTCGCCGTCCGTGAGCCGAAGACCAGGCGCGACTTCGACGGCCTGCCCGAGCTCCTGCTGCAGGGCGTCGCCGAGGAGGATGCCCTGGCCCTGCTGATGAGAGCCGTCCCGGGTCGGCTCGACGACCGCGTCCGCGACCGCATCGTCGCGGAAACCCGCGGCAACCCGCTCGCGCTGCTCGATCTGCCGCAGAGCATGAGCGCAGCGGAGCTGGCAGGCGGCTTCGGGCTTCTCCCGGCGACGGACCTCCCGCGCCAGCTCGAGGATCGCTATCTCCAGCGGGCCGGTGAACTGCCCGAGGCAACGCAGCGACTGCTGTTGCTGGCCGCGGCCGAACCGATCGGTGATGCGGCCCTCGTCTGGCGCGCGGCTCACGAACTCGGCATCGAACGGAGCTCGCTCGCCCCGGCCGAAGACGCCCAGCTGGTCGAGATCGGAACTCGTGTCCGCTTCCGGCATCCACTGGTGCGTTCCGCGGTATACCGGGCCGCTGCCCCGTCTGAGCGGCGAGCGGCGCATGGCGCGTTGGCGGAGGCGACCGATCCGGATACCGATCCCGATCGCCTGGCCTGGCATCGGGCGCGCGCGGCGGTTGGTGTCGACGAGGAGGTGGCCGCCGAGTTGGAGCGCTCGGCCGACCGCGCGCAGGCCCGTGGAGGCGCGGCGGCGGCTGCCGCGTTCCTGGCGCACGCGGCCGAGCTGACCCCCGATCCGGCGGAGCGGGGCAGGCGGGCACTGGCTGCCGCGCAGGCGAAGGTCGATGCCGCGGCATCGGATGCGGCGCTCGAGTTGTTGGCCGCCGCCGAGCTTGCCCCGCTCGACGAGCTTCAGCGCGCGCGATTGGAGCGGTTGCGCGCGGAAATCGCGTTCGCTCGTACGCGGGGCAGCGACGCGCCGGCCCTGTTGCTGGAGGCCGCCCGGCGCCTCGAGCCGCTCGAGAGCGCGATGGCGCGCGAGACCCATCTCGAGGCTATGGCGGCGGCGATGTTCGCCGGGCGCCTCGGCAGTAAACCGGGGGTCCGCGAGGCTGCCGAGGCCGCTCAGGCCGCGCCGGCGGCACCGCAGCCGCCACGCGCAATCGACCTGCTCCTCGACGGCCTGGCAACGAGGTTCACCGAGGGCTACTCGGCCGGTGTGCCCCCGCTCCGGAGGGCGCTCGGCGCGTTCCGCGACGTGGAGGGACTGACGGCAAAGGACGCGCGGTGGCTGTGGCTGGCGTGTCGCCTGGCGCAGGATCTCTGGGACGACGAGCTCTGGTACGTCCTCGCGACGCGCGGGTTGCGCGTCGCGCGCGAGACGGGCGCGCTCAGCGTGCTGCCGATCGCGGCCACATACCGCGCGTCCCTCCACGTTCATGCGGGAGCCTTCGGCGCCGCTTCGTCGCTGATCGCGGAGGCCGACGCGATCACGGAGGCGACCGGCATGGCACCACTGAAGTACGCGTCGCTGATGCTGGCCGCGTGGCGCGGCAACGAGGCAGACGGCCTGGCACTGTTCGAGGCTGGGAGGCTCGAGGCGACGGCGAGGGGCGAGGGCATGGGGCTGGGGGTCATCGAGTGGGCCAAGGCCCTTCTGTACAACGGGCGCGGCCGCTACGCCGAGGCACTCGCGGCCGCCGAGCGAGGCTGCGAACACGACGATGTCGGGCTCTTCGCTTGGGCCCTCGTGGAGCTGATCGAGGCAGGCGTACGCAGCGGCGCGACGGGGGGAACCGACGCTGCGCTCGAGCGCCTGAGCGCGCGCACGCGAGCGAGCGGCACGGATTGGGCGCTCGGCATCGAGGCCGGCTCACGCGCGCTGGTGAGCGACGGACGAGCCGCGGAGCCGCTCTACCGCGAAGCGGTCGAGCGCCTTGCGCGCAGCCGTGGCGTGGTCCACCTCGCCCGCGCCCGGCTTCTGTACGGCGAATGGCTGCGTCGCGAGAACCGGCGCGTCGACGCGCGCGAGCAACTCCGAGCCGCCCACGAGATGTTCAGCGGC
>JBJMKX010000130.1:0-24196 GCA_045805605.1 Solirubrobacteraceae bacterium | reverse complement strand
GCCAAGCGAACGGCCGAGCTGATCCCTCTCGCGCATCCGCTTCCACTCACCCACGTCGAGGTCGACTTCGGGATCGACCAGGACGCCGGCCGCATCGAGATCGTCGCCGGCGCGCGGACCGCGGATCGGACCGGCGTGGAGATGGAGGCGATGACCGCGGCCGCCGTGGCGGCGCTGACCGTCTACGACATGGTCAAGGGCATCGAGCGCGGCGTCGAGATCGCCTCGGTCGCCCTGCTTGAGAAGACGGGCGGCAAGGAGGACTGGCGCCGCGGCTAAGCGGCGGCCGCGAGGCGGTCGACGTCGGGCCGGCGGCCCGCCCAGGGGGCAGCCTGCTCGAGCTGGGCGGCGAGGCGGATCAGCGTCGCCTCGTCCCACGGCCCGCCGGTGAGCTGGACGCCGATCGGCAGGCCCGACGGCGTCGCGTGCAACGGGAGGCTGATCGCCGGCAGGCCGGTCAGGTTGCCGAAGATCGTGAACGCGACCATCTGGATGACCGGCAGCGCCGGCTCGCCGGGCGACGCGTGGACCGCCTCGAGCACCGTGCCGACCGGCGGCGGCTCGATCGACAGAGTCGGCGTGAGCAGCACGTCGAAGTCGCGCCCCCAGTGGGCGACGATCTTCCGGGTGCGCAGCTGCAGCCCCTGGATCGACTGGGCGAGGTCGAGCAGCCCTGCGTCGGCTGCATTCCGGTAGGCCTGGGCGTTGTGCGGCTCGGTGCGCTCCCAGTCGACGCCCGGGTAGTCGACATAGCCGGCCCAGATGACCGGCATCGCCATCGCGATGAGGTCCTCGGGCAGCGTGTCGAACACGACCGGATCGACGCGGTGGCCGAGGTCGGCCAGCAGGCTCGCGGCGACCCCGGCGGCGTCGGCGCACGCCTCGTCGAGCGGCAGGCCGAGCGGCACAGTCTCGACCAGGCCGATGCGCAGCGGCGGCTGGTCGGCGCCGACCTCGTCGGCGAACGGCCGCTCCGGCGGCGGGGCGTTGTACCAAGCCAGGCGATCCGGGCCGCTGATGGCGTCAAGCACGGTCGCGCTGTCGGCCACGGTCCAGCACTCGACGCCCTCGACCACCGCGCCCTGCCAGGACTGCACCAGGCGCGGGACCCGGCCGCGGCTGGGCTTGAGGCCGACGAGCCCGCAGCACGAGGCCGGGATGCGGATCGAGCCGCCTCCGTCGTTGGCGTGCGCCACCGGGAACATGCCCGCGGCGACCGCGGCCCCCGCCCCGCCGCTCGACCCGCCCGGCGTGCGGCCCGGGTCCCATGGGTTGCGCGTGGGGCCGTAGCGCAGGTTCTCGGCGACGGTGATGGGGCCGAACTCGGGCGTGTTGGTGCGGCAGGCGAGGACGAAGCCGGCGTCGCGGAGCTTGTCGACGACGATCTCGCCGAGCTCCGAGGCCTCGGTGGGGCCGGCGTGCGAGCCGTAACTCACCGGCCAGCCCGTGACCGGCGTGAGGTCCTTGATCGGCATCGGGACCCCGTGGAACGGGGGTAGGAGGTCGGGGTCGGTGGCGGCGACGCGACGCTCGGCCTCCTGGGCGAAGCGCCGGGCCTCGTCGTCGTCGCGCCACACGACGGCGTTGAGGGTCGGGTTGAGGCGGTCGACCTCGGCTAGGCAGCGGTCGAGCGCCTCGACCGGCGAGACCTCGCGCGAGCGAATCGCGGCGGCGAGGTCGAGGGCCGACGCGAAGGGGTCCTTGGCGGCCATCGTGATCGCACCCTAGCGGGCGCGCTCGCCCGCCCGCAGGAGCACACAGGCCCATGAGCGGAACGGCCGCCAGCGCTCGGCCATCGCGGTGAACGCCTGCTCGCTCGGCGCCTCGGGGAGGTCGTAGGCGCGGGCGGCGGCATGGCGCAGCCGTTCGATCGGGAAGAAGGCGTCGGTGGCGCCCGTTGCCCGCAGCAGGACGAGCGAGGCGTAGAACGGGCCCAGGCCGGGGAGCTCGCGCAGGCGCGCGATCGCCTCGTCCTGGGGCAGGGCCCGCAGCTCGTAGGGGTCGAGGCGGCCGTCGAGCGCCGCCCGGGCCATCGCGCGCAGCCGCTCGGCCTTGGCCTCGCTCAGGCCCTCGACGGGCTCCAGCCCGGCCAGGCGCTCGGGGACCGGGAAGGCGCCGTCGCCGATCGCCGCCTCGATCCGCCGCCGCACCTGCACCGCCTGGGGTTGGCGCAGACGCAGGGCGATGACCGACCAGCACGCCGCCTCGTAGGGCGAGGGGAAGGAGACCTGTCGTAGGTGGCCGGTGCGCTGCCACAGCGTGCGCACGACGGGATCGCCGTCGAGCACGGCCACGAAGGCATCTCCGTCGTGCTCGAGGCCGAGGATGCGCTCGAGCTGGGGCCCGACGTCGCCGTCGCCGTCGATCTCGACCTCGACCGGGCCGTCCTCGCGCGCCTGGCGCAGGGTCGCCCTCGCCACGCCGGAGAAGTCGTCGCGCACGAAGCCGAGGCGGACGGTGCCGTCGGGCTCGACGCCAGTGTGATCGGCGGGCGGGAACTCCCGCAGGAAGCGGCCGGCGGCGGCGAGCGAGAACGGTCCGCGCGGCTCGAGCACCAGGTCGGCCATGGCTGCCGCTTAGGCTACGCGGCGCGATGAAGACGGCCGTGATCACGATCTCGACATCGGTCTCCGACGGGCGCGCGCAGGACGAATCGGGGCCGCTGCTGGCCTCGCTCGCCGACAAGGCGGGCGCCGACGTCGTCGCCCTCGAGGTGCTCCCCGACGACCAGGCCATCATCGAGGTGCGACTGCGCCACCACGCCGGCGCCGGTTGCGACCTCATCTTCACCACCGGGGGCACCGGCTTCACGCCCGACGACGTCACCCCCGAGGCCACGCGGGCGGTGATCGATCGCGAGGCGCCCGGCTTCGCGGAGGCGATCCGGTTGAACTCGCTCGAGCACACGCCGATGGGCATCCTCACCCGCGGCGTCTCCGGCATCGCCGGCCGCACGCTGATCGTCAACTTCCCAGGCAGCCCAAAGGCGGTGCGCGAGTCGTTCCCCGTCGTCGCGCCGACCCTCCGCCACGTGGTCGACACGCTGCGCAGCCCCGGTGGCAGCCGCTCCAGCCATTGAGCTGCGGGGGCTGACGCGCGCCTTCGGCGAGCGGACCGCCCTGGCCGAGGTCTCGCTGTCCGTCCCTGCCGGGGCGACGCTCGTCGTCTTCGGTCCGAACGGTGCGGGCAAGACGACGCTGTTGCGCGTGCTCGCGACGCTCCTGCGTCCAACGGCGGGCGAGGCATCGGTGCTCGGAGCGGCGCTGCCGGAGCGCGGCCATCTCGTGCGCGGGCGCGTCGGGTTCCTCGGCCACGAGGCGCTGCTCTACCGGGAGCTCACGGCGCGCGAGAACCTCCGCTACCACGCGCGGCTGCACGGCGTGGGCTTGCACCACGTCGACGAGCTCCTCGCGCGCGTGAACATGGTGGGCCGCGCCGACGAGCCGCTGCGGACGCTGTCGCGCGGGATGATCCAACGGCTGGCGGTGTGCCGGGCGGTGTTGCACGACCCCGAGCTGCTGCTGCTCGACGAGCCGCGGTCGCACCTCGATCCGGCCGCTGCTGAGCTGGTCGAGCCGCTGATCGGTCGCGCATCCGGCCGTGCGCGGGTGGTCGCGTCCCATGACCCGGCGGGCGGGCGCGCCGAGGCCGACCTGGTGCTCGGACTGCGCGCCGGCCGCGTCGCGTTCGTGGCGCCGCCTGGGGACGTCGACGCCGGGCGGATCGGGGCGCTGTACCGGTGAGGGCGATCGGCGCGCTGGTCCGCAAGGACCTGCTGCTCGAGCTCCGCACGAAGGAGACGGTGCCGGCGATGGCGCTGTTCGCGCTCGTCGCCTACGTGCTGTTCCACTTCGCGCTGCACCGCAACACGCTGGAGGGCGACCTCGCCGCCGGCGTGCTGTGGGTGACGGTCCTGCTCGCCGCCGTGCTCGGCGTGAACCGGCTGTTCGTCGCCGAGCGCGAGCAGGGCGGCTTCGACGGGTTCCTGCTCGCGCCCGTCGACCGGACCGCGATGCTCGTCGCGAAGGTCGTCGCGCTGCTGTGCTTCCTGGTCGTCGTCGAGGCGATCGCGGTGCCGGCGTTCTTCCTGCTGCTGCTGGGGCCGAGCGCCGGGCCGGCCTTCCCCGAGCTGCTGGCGATCCTGGCCCTGGCCGACATCGGCCTGGCCGTCGTCGGCACGCTCGCCGCCGGGCTGGCGGTGCAGACGCGGGCGCGCGACCTCATCGGCCCACTGGTCACGCTGCCGCTGCTGGTGCCCGTCGTGATCGCCGCGGCGCGATCGACGGCGCCGCTGTTCAGCGTGCCGGCGGGCGGCACGGAGGCCCAGTGGCTGGCCGTCCTGGGCCTGTACGATCTCGTGTTCGTACTCTTGGCGTACGCCGTCTTCGACTTCCTCCTGGAGGACTGACCTCTTGTACGGGAAGGGTCTCCGCGGCCTCTCCATCGCGACGGCCGCCACCCTCGTCACCGCATTCGCGCTCGTCTTCTTCTACGCGCCGCTGGACGCCGACCAGGGGTTCGTGCAGAAGATCTTCTACGTGCACGTCCCGATGGCGATCGTGGCGCTGGGCGGCTTCGTGTTCGGCGGCATCTGCGCGATCGCCTATCTGCGCACGCGCAATCGCAAGTGGGACCTGCGGTCCTACGTTGCCATCCACTTGTCGCTGATCCTCGGCCTTGGGGTGCTCGTGACCGGCTCGATCTGGGCACGTGCGTCGTGGGGCCACTGGTGGGTGTGGGACGAGCCGACGCTGGTCTCGTTCCTGATCATCTTCCTGCTCTACGCCTGCTACCAGCCGCTGCGGTTCTCGATCGAGGACCCCGACCGCCAGGCCCGCTATGCCGCGGTCTTCGCGATCCTGGCCGGCGCCTTCGTGCCGCTGAACTTCCTCGCCGTGCGCCTGGCGCAATCGCTCACCCACCCGCGCGTGCTCGGCACCACCGGGGGCAACATGCCCGGGGCGATGCGTCTGACGTTCCTGATCGCGCTGGCCGGGATGGTGCTGCTGTTCCTGACCCTCTGGAAATACGAGATCGCCGCCAAGCAGGCACGCATGCGGCTGAAGGCGCTGCGGCGGCGGCTCCTCGAGGCCTGATGCCGGCGCTGCCCCTCGACGAGGCCGGCAAGTACGTCGCCGCCGCCTACGTGGTCTTCTTCGCCGTGATCCTGATCTACGTAGTGATCATGGCGGTCCGGCTCTCACGGCTCGAGCGCGAGATCACCGAGCTCGACGAGCTGGCGGCGCGTAAGGAGCGCCCGGAGTCCGGCGATCGCGAGGAGGCGCCGGTCCCATGAGTGCCGAGCTGCTGGCCCTCGGCCTCTCGCACAAGACGGCGCCGGTGGCGCTGCGCGAGCGCGTCGCCCTCCAGGAGGGGCAAGCGGTCGACTTCGTGCGGGCGCTCGTGGACGGTGACCCGATCTCCGAGGCGGTGGCGATCTCGACCTGCAACCGCACCGAGCTGTTCGTGGTGGCCGGCGACGCGGTCGCCGGCGAGACCGCGGCGCTGGGCGCGCTGGCGCGACTCGGCGACATCCGGCCCACCGAGCTGGCGGGGTCGGGGGTCTACTCGCTGCGCAACTGCGATGCCGCGCGGCACCTCTACCGAGTGACCTCGGGGCTCGAGTCGATGATCGTCGGTGAGAACGAGGTCCAGGGCCAGGTGCGGCGGGCCTACGAGAGCGCCCTGGGCGCCGGCACGACGGGCCCCCTGACGAACCGGCTGTTCGCCGCGGCGCTCGCGACCGGAAAGCGCGTGCGCACCGAGACCGCGCTGGCGACCGGCCCGCCGAGCCTGTCGTCGGTGGCGGTCGAGCTGGCGCGACAGGTGCTCGGCGACCTCGAGGACCGGAGCGTGCTCGTGCTGGGCGCGGGCGAGACGGCCGAGCTGACGGCGCGGCCGCTGGCCGACAGGGGCGCACGGCCGGTCTTCGTCGCGTCGCGGCGGCATCAGCGGGCGCTCGCGCTGGCCGAGCGCCACGGGGGGCGAGCGGTCGGGTTCGACCGGTTGCCCGCCGAGCTGGAGGCGGCCGACATCGTCGTCGCCGCCACCGCGTCGCCGCACGCCATCGTGGGGCCGGAGGAGCTCGGCGTCGTCATGGAGGCGCGCGCGGGCCGCCCGCTCCTGGCCATCGACATCGCAGTGCCGCGCGACATCGACCCGGACTGCTCGGCGCTGGCCGGCGTGACGCTGTACGACATCGACGACCTGCAGGCCCTGATCGCCCGCAACCGCTCGGTGCGCAAGGCCGAGGCGCGGCGGGCCGAAGCGATCATCGAGGAGGAGATCCAGCGCTTCGCGAAGTGGCTTGGCACGCTCGACGCAGTGCCGACGATCGCGGCCCTGCGTCGACGGGCCGACGAGGTCGTCGAGCACGTGCTGGGCGAGAACGCGGGGCGGTGGGAGACGCTCTCGCCGCGCGACCGTCAACGCGTCGAGGCGGTGGCGCGGTCGGTCGCCTCGCGGCTGCTGCACGAGCCGACGCTGCGGCTCAAGCGCAACGAGGGCGACCGCGCCCATGCACGGCTGCAGGTGCTGCGCGAGCTGTTCGCGCTCGACGAGCCCGTTTCCGAGCCCGCCGAGGAGACCGGGCCCGCCGAGGTCCGCGAGCTGCGCCGCCGGTCGACCGAGTGAGGCTCGGCACGCGCGGCAGCGCTTTGGCGCTCGCGCAGGCCCGGGCCGTGGCCGACGCTCTGCCGGGCGAGGTCGAGATCGTCGACGTGCGAACGGGCGGCGACGCCGGGGCCGCCGTCGGCGACAAGTCGCGGTGGGTGGACGGGCTGGAGCGGGCATTGCTCGACGGCTCGATCGACCTCGCTGTGCACTCGGCCAAGGACGTGCCGGCCGAGCTCGCGGACGCGCTGGAGCTACTTGGCGTGCCGGCGCGCGAGGACCCGCGCGACGCGCTGGTTGGGGCGCCGTCCATTCAATCCCTTGCGGCGGGCGCCCGCGTCGGGACGACGTCCCTCCGCCGTCGGGCCGCCCTGCTCGCGGCCCGCGACGACCTCGAGATCGTCGAGCTTCGCGGCAACGTCGACACCCGCCTGCGCAAGCTCGCCGAGGCGGAGGTCGACGCGCTCGTGCTCGCCCTGGCCGGCCTGCGCCGCCTCGGCCGCGAGGACGCCGCCGACGCCGTCCTCGACCCCGACGTGATGCTCCCGGCCGCCGGCCAGGGCGCCCTGGCGCTCGAGGGCCGGGCCGACGACGGCGACGCCTACGCGGCGGCGGCCTCGATCTCCGACCTCGACGCGACGGTCTGCGTGATCGCCGAGCGAGCGCTGACCGCATCGCTCGATGCGACCTGCCATACCCCGGTCGCCGCGCTGGCGACGACCGACGGCGACGCGCTGACCCTGCGCGCCTTCGCGGCCCTGCCCGACGGGTCGGAGTGGATGCGCGACACGGCGACCGGGCCCGCCGACGACCCGGAGGCCTTGGGCCGCGACGTCGCCGACCGCCTGCGCTCGATCGGCGCGGCCGAGCTTCTAGCCCGAGCCTAGTGGGGTGCCCCGTAACGCCGCGGTGGCGATAGGGCCGGTGGGCACCGCTCGACGTTACTCGACCGGGAAGGCCAGCTCGGTCTCCCACTTC
The DNA here is from genome assembly GCA_045805605.1 of Solirubrobacteraceae bacterium. Lineage (GTDB taxonomy): Bacteria > Actinomycetota > Thermoleophilia > Solirubrobacterales > Solirubrobacteraceae > DATBDE01. The sequence goes on along the minus strand of JBJMKX010000130.1, from coordinate 16,606 downwards.
GTCCAGTCGCGCTCCTGCACCGGGCCGATTCGGTACTGCTCGAGGTAGGTCCCCGGTGTCATGCCCTGGTCCTTGATCCATCCGATCAGCCGCGCCCGAGCCGCCGCCAGATCCGGCTCGGTGTCGTGGCGGTAGGGGCCGACGTGGACGAGGGTGGCGTAGCGGCCGGGGGGGAGCGCGGCCGTCGCCGCGTCGGGATCGACGGGCACCCCAAGCTCGAGCTCGCGGGGCTCGCCGGCGGCGTCGAGCTCCAGGAAGCGGATGAACGGTGGGCCGCTGGGCCGGACCCGCTGCCGGCCGAGCCGGCGGAACAGCTCGGGGAAGGCGCCGTCGACCGCCTGCTGGACGGTGCCGTTGACCTGCTGACGCAACCCGAAGTAGGGCTGCTGCGGACGTTGTGAGACCTGCGGAGAATTCGCCATACCCATATGACCCCGAACCCGCCACAGACTCATCGCGCGGCGACGAATGGGGTGTCCCGGAGGGGTGCTTGACCTTGACCCGAGTAATCACCCGTAAGGTCAAGCACCCCGACCGCGCGGTCGGTCACGCCTTCGTTCGTCGCCACAGCCCGGGTACCGTTCGGGCGTGATCGTGCGCCGTGGGAACCCCGCGGATGCCGCTGCCATCGCGGCCATCTACAACGAGGGCATCGAGGACCGCATCGCCACCTTCGAGACCGACCCCCGTTGCCCCGAGGACGTGCTCGGCTGGACCGGCGACGGCGCGCCGCCGCTCGTCGTCGCCGAGGAGGACGGCGAGGTGCTCGGCTGGGCGCGGGCCGGCGAGTACAGCGACCGGTGCGTGTACGACGGCGTCGGCGAGTACGCCGTCTACGTCGCGCGTGGGGCGCGGGGGCGGGGTGTCGGCCGCGCCCTGCTCGAGGCGCTCGCGGCCGAGGCCGAGCGGCGCGGCTACCACAAGCTCCTGAGCCGGATCTTCCCCGAGAACGCGGCCAGCCTCGCGCTCGCCCGGGCGTGCGGCTTCCGCGAGGTAGGCGTTCACCGCCGGCATGGGCGGCTTGAGGGGGAGTGGAAGGACACGGTCGTGGTCGAGCGGCTGATCGGGGAGGCGGCGGACGGTGCGATCGGCGCGCCGAGTGAGGTGGGCGGAGCCACGGATGGCTGACGTCGGACGGGTGTTCCTGGTGGGGGCGGGTCCGGGTGACCCCGCCCTGCTCACGGTTCGCGCGGTCGAATTGATCGCGAGCGCCGACGCGATCCTCTACGACCGGCTCGTCCCCGACGGCGTGCTCGAGGCGACCGAGGCTGAGCTGGTGTACGTGGGCAAGCAGCCCGGCGGTTCGGTGGACCAGGCCGCGATCACCGACGAGCTGATCGAGCGGGCCCAGCGCGGCCAGACCGTCGTGCGGCTCAAAGGCGGCGACCCCTTCGTCTTCGGGCGCGGCGGCGAGGAGGCCGAGGCGCTCAACGCTGCCGGCGTCCCGTTCGAGGTCGTGCCCGGCGTGACCGCCGGCGTTGCCGCCCCCGCCTACGCCGGCATTCCGGTCACGCATCGCGACGCCGCAAGCGCCGTCGCCTTCGTCACCGGCCACGAGAACCCCGAGAAGCCCGAGTCCGCGCTCGAATGGGACGCGGTGGCGCGCTTCCCCGGCACGCTCGTCTTCTACATGGGCGTCCGGGCGCTGCCGCGGATCGCCGAGGCGCTCATCGCCGGCGGGCGCGATCCGGATGAGCCGGCAGCGGTCATCGAGCGCGGCACCATGCCGAGACAGCGGACGATGACGAGCACGCTGGGGGCAGTGGCGGAAGAAGCCAAGAGGGCGGCGCTGAAGCCACCCTCCATCACCGTCGTCGGACCGGTGGCCGCGCTGCGCGAGCGCCTGGCCTGGTTCGAGCACCGCCCGCTCGCCGGCAAGACCGTCGCGGTCACGCGCGCTCGCGCCCAGGCCTCGGAGCTTGCCGCCCGCCTGCGCGCGCTCGGCGCCGAGGTCGTCGAGGCGCCCGCCATCCGCATCGTTCCGCTGGCCGGCGGCGCGCCCGACCTGGACGGCACCGACCTCGTCTGCCTGACCTCGCCCAACGGGGTGCGGCTGCTCTTCGACCGGCTCCAGCGCAGCGGCCAGGACGCCCGCGCCCTGCACGGCCGCACGGTCGCCGCGATCGGCCCTGGCACCGCCCGGGCGCTGCGAGCCCACGGCATCGAGCCCGACATCGTCCCCGAGCGCTCGGTGGCGGAGTCGCTCGTCGAGGCGCTCCGCGACGTGCCCGTCACTCGCGCCCTGATCGCCCGCGCCGCCGAGGCCCGCGACGTCCTCCCCGACGCGCTGCGCGAGCGCGGCGCGGAGGTCGACGTGCTGGCCCTGTATGAAACCGTGGCCGAGACCCTCGACGACAAGGCCCGCGATGCCGCCCTCCACGCCGACTACATCACCTTCACCTCGTCGTCGACCGTGACCCGCTTCCTCGAAGCTGCCGGAGCACCACCCGGCGACCATACGAAGATCGTCTCGATCGGCCCTGTCACCACCCAGACCCTGCGCGAACGCGGCCTGACCCCGCACGTGGAGGCCGAGCGCCACGACATCGACGGCGTCGTCGCGGCCATCGTGGAGGACGCATGATCGTCACCTTCCTCTCCGACTATGGCTACGAGGACGACTTCGTGGGCGTCTGCCACGCGGTGATCGCCCGGTTGGCGCCGGATGCACGAATCATCGATCTCTCGCATGGCCTCGCCCGCCATCAGGTGCGTCCCGCCGCCCTGTCACTGCGCAATGCCCTGCCGTACACGCCCCCGGGGGTCCACCTCGCCGTCGTCGATCCCGAAGTCGGCGCGGAGCGCCGCGCCGTCGCCCTCCGCACGGCCGAGGACGACCGCCTGCTCGTGGGGCCGGACAACGGGCTGCTCACGCTGGCGGCGACGCGCTTCGGCGGCGCCGTCGAGGCGGTCGAGGTCGGCCGCTCGCCGTGGCGGCTCGAGCCCGTCTCCCAGACCTTCCACGGCCGCGACATCTTCGCCCCCGTGGCCGCCTACCTCGCGAACGGGTGGGCGCTGGCCGAGGCCGGCGAGCCGATCGACCCGGGCGAGCTGGTCGGCATCGAGCTGCCCAGGCCGCGCCGGGATGAGGACGGCGCGCTGATCGCCCACGTGCTCAGCGTCGATCGCTTCGGCAACGCCGCCCTGAACGTCGGCCACGACGACCTGGCCGACACCGGCCTGCGTCTCGGCTGGCCGGTCCTGATCGAGGCGGGAGCGGACCGACGGCGGCGCGCTCAGTACGCGGTGACGTTCGCCGACGTCGCGCCGGGCGAGCTGCTCGTCTACGAGGACGCCTGGCGCATGCTCGCCGTCGCCGTCAACCGGGGCAATGCGGCCCGCGAGCTGGCGCTGCGCCCCGACTCGGAGCTCCGGCTGCGACCCGAGCCGTGACCCTCGGCACCCCGCGGCTCCACCTGAGGCGCACCGATTCGACGAACGAACGCGCGCGCGAGCTCGCCTCCGCCGGCGCGCCGCACGGCGCGCTCGTGACCGCGGCCGAGCAGACCGCCGGGCGCGGCCGCCAGGGCCGCACCTGGACGGCGCCGCCCGGCCGGGCCCTGCTGCTCTCGCTGGTGCTGCGCGTCGCGCAGCCGGCGCTCGTTCCCCTCGCCGCCGGCGTGGCGGCCGCCGAGACGGTTGGCGACCACGCCCGCATCAAGTGGCCCAACGACGTCCTCGTCGAGGGCCACAAGGTCGCCGGCATCCTCGTCGAGGGGCGCCCGCAGGAGGGCTGGGCGGTGCTCGGCATCGGCCTGAACGTCGCCATCCGGCCCGACGACTTTCCGCCAGAGCTCCGCGACAGCGCGGGGACGCTCGGCCGCGAGCCCACCGAACTCGAGCCAACGCTTCACCGGCTACTGGAAGCACTCGAGCGCTGGCTCGAGGCCGACCAGGACACGGTGATCGCGGCCTGGCGAGCGCGCGACGCTCTGGAGGGCCGGCGGATCGAGTGGGCCGAAGGCGCCGGCAAGGCGGTCGGGATCGACGGCGCCGGCCGCCTCCTCGTCGGCACGAGCTCGGGCACCGTCGCCCTCGACGCGGGCGAGGTGCACCTCAAGCGCTAGTCGGTCGCCCCTCCCGCAACCACTCGGTCTCGAACCTCGGGCTGACGTGGATGTCGATCTGCTTCAGGGGCCCGTCGCCCGTATTCGTGAACCCGTGCGGTTCCTCGGCGGGGACGATCACGACCTCCCCGGCGCGCACGACCCGCTCGCCCGACGCACCGAAGAACTTCGCCTCGCCCTCGGTGACGATGAAGATCTCCTCGTAGGGATGCTTGTGCAGCGACGGCCCGCGCCCGGGCGGCGCGTCGACGAACAGCAGACATACGCCCACGCCGTACGCGGACCCGACCAGCTCCCGAGCGATGTTGCTCATCGGCACCGAGTCCTGCGCGAACACCTCCACTAGTCGGTGGGCCTCCCGGTCAGCGCCGCGGTGACGCCGAGACCCACGAACACCGCGCCCGAGAAGCGCCCGAGCCAGCGGCGCACCCGCTCGCTGCCACGCAACCGGTCGCCCGCGGTACCGGCGGCGAGTGCGTAGGCGCCGTCGCTGATCATCGCCACCGCGACGAAGCTCAGGCCGAGCACGAGGAACTGCAGCGTCACCGTCCCGCGCGCCGGATCGACGAACTGGGGCAGGAAGGCGAGGAAGAACACGGCGGTCTTCGGGTTGAGCACGTTCACGACCACGCCCTGCGCGAACAGCCGCCTCGAGGAGCGCCCGGCGACCGTCGCCTCGGGCAGCGCCTCCTCGCGCGAGACCAGGCGCCGCACGCCGATGTAGATCAGGTACGCGGCGCCCGCGAGCTTGACGGCGGTGAACGCCGTCGCCGACGAGGCGATGATCGCTGACAGGCCTATCGCCGCCGCCGCGACGTGCACCAGGCCGCCCGCCTCAACGCCCAGCATCGACACCAGCCCCGCGCGCCGGCCCTGGGCGATGCTGCGCGTGACCACGTACAGCACCGCCGGCCCCGGCACGACGATGAGGAGGAACGAGGCGAGGGCGAAAACGGCGAGCGTGGAGGCCGAGGGCACGGCCCGAGAAGCTACCGAAGGGTGCCGAGCAGCTCGTCGAGCTGCACCATCTGCTCCTGCATCCCCTCTTCCATCCCCGAGGTGGCGATCATGTCGCGCACCTCCTTGCTGTGGCACTGCACGAGGATCTCGACTCGCGTGCCCCGGTCGGATTCCTCGAAGGTGACGATGTTGATCGGCGGCTGACCCTGGACGGGCGCGCCCTCGTAGATCTCGGTGTGGACCAGCCGCTCGTCGGGGACGATCTCGCGGAACTCGCCATGGAACGCGACCTCGGTGCCGTCGTTCAACACGAGCGCGTACCGCCACGCGCCGCCGACCCGTAGGTCGATGTCGCACACGGTCATCTCGCCGCGCGGGGACCACCACCGCCGCACGAGCTCGGGCTCCGTCCACGCCCGGTAGACGAGGCTCGGGGGCGCGTCGAACTCGCGCGTGATGAGGATCTCCTCATCGGTGGGGAGCGTCACCAGCATGGCCTTCCTCCTTCTTGAGGTCTTCGAGGACGTCGTCCAGCTCGTCGAACCGCTCCGCCCACAGCCGCTCGAACCCGCTCACCCAGTCGTGGATGGGCTTGAGCGCCCGGCCGTCGATCCGGTAGAGCCGGCGCCGTCCCACGTCGCGGACGTGGACCGCCCCCACCTCGCGGAGCACGCGCAGGTGCTTGGACACCTGCGGCTGGCCCAGCCCGAGCGCCTCGACGAGGTCGTTGACGGGGCGCTCCCCGCCGGCGAGCACGTCGAGGATCTCACGGCGGCGGGGCTCCGCCACCGCGTTGAACGCGTCGGTCGTCGTCGCTGCTCGGGCCATGCCCGAGAGCATACATACCCATATGGGTATGTGTCTAATGGGAGCGCTAGTCGTCGACCGAATAGCCCTCGAGGTCGCCCTCGACGAGCTCTTGCTGCTCGGCGAACAGCTCCGCCACCTCGTCCTCGGCCTTGCGCGCGCCGTTGAGCTCGGCGGCGGCGCGTTCGATCTCCGCGGCCGCGTCGGGCGCAGGCGCGTCGTCCTGGCCCGTGGCGCGAGGGGCGCGACCGTTGGTGGCCGCGGCCTGCTGCGCCTCGGCGGGCCGGTCGCCGCTGCTCTTGCGCCGACGCCGGCGGCCGCGGCGACCCTTCGGGAAGTTGCGCAGCAATTCGCGCGCCAGCGCGCTCGGCTTGCGCGCCATCCGTGTGCGCGCCCCGCGCAGCACCTCCTCGGCCTCGGGCGTGTGCCCGATCGCGGCCGCCAGCAGCGCGGCCGCCAGCCGCCGGTCCTGTTTGCGCGCGGCGTGGACGAGCCGGCGGGCATTGCGCGCGTGCGCGCCGCCCGACGAATTGACGAGCAGGCCGAGCAGCCGCTTGGTCTCCGGCCACCGCTGGACCGCGTACTCCTCGTGCACCTCGCGCGTGTACTCGGCCATGCGCCAAATCCACGCGTTGGCCTGGTCGCGGCGGCCGATGCGCTTCTCGGCCAGCGCCTGCAGGAGGACCTTGACGCCCTCGCGGCGCTCGTCGCGCGACCACGTGCCGACGACATCGGCGGCGGTGTCGAACGCCTCGGCATCGCGTGAGGCGGCGATCTCCTGCAGCGCCCGCAGCCGCAGCTGTGAGTTGCGGTTGCGCTGGACGGCGGTCAGCAGGAAGGTGCGCTTGAGGTCGCCGTTGCGGTCGAAGTGCAGCATGGCCTTCGCACGCCGCCAGCCGCTCGGCGCGACGCGCGCCCCGGCGAGCGCCGCCCACTGGATCTGCTCGCCGTAGTCGAGGTGCTCGACGGCAATGCGCCACAGCTCGCGCTCAAAGACCTCGATCCGCCGGTCGGGATCGGCGGTGACCGGGAGCACGCGGCGCTCGACCCGCACTCGCCGGCCGCGCCCGCGCCGCACGGGGCCGACGACGATGGCGCCGCCGCGGTAGACGTCGCGGTCGAGCAGCGAGTGCAGGGTCACGACCGGGTCGTCGTGACGCGTGGCGGGATGGACGAAGTCGATGACGATTCCCGCCTCCTTGCCCGGGTGCTTGCGCGTCACCCGGCCCACCCGCTGCTGGTAGATGCGCTTGGACGCCGTGGGCGCCAGGTGCATGCAGACGGTGGCGCGCGGAGAGTTCCAGCCCTCCGCCAGCAGCTGGGCATTGACCAGCACGTCGATCTTGCCACGCTCGTAGTCGGCCAGCACCCGCGCCAGCTCACGCTTGGGCGTCTCGCCCGACACCGCCTTGGCCTTGAGCCCGACGTCCTTGAACGCCTTGGCGACGTTGTAGGCGTGGCGCACGCCGGCGGCGTAGACGACGCCGGGCACGCCGTTGAAGCGCGTCTTGTAGAGATCGGCGATGGCCAGGTTGAACGGCGTCTGGTCCAGCAGCTCGGCCAGCATCTCCTGGTCGAACTCGGTGTCGATCTCGCCTCGGCGCAGCGGCACCTTGGCGATCGTCCGTACCCCGGGGCCGGGCGGAATGCGCACGCAGCGCAGCGGCGCGATGACGCCGCGCCGCGCCGCTTGGGCAAGGTCGAACCGCGAGGTCTGGGTCGGGAAGAGGTCGGTGACGTGGCGGGCGATGAGCGCGCCCGTCGCCGTCATGCCGATGAAGACGGGCCCCAGCCAGTTGCGGATGGAGGCCGAGGTCTTCTCGCCCAGCGCCGTGTGGGCCTCGTCGCAGATGACGATCGTGTAGGCGTCCGAGACCTTGCCGGCGTTGCGCACGAACCACTGGTAGGTCTCCACGGTGACCGGTCCATTGGCGGGGTCCTTGGAGCCGAGCAGCGCCGGCGTGATGCGGTTCGAGTAGCCACGGTCGCGAAGCTCGCCGTTGAACTGGTCGACGAGGTTGCGGCGGTGGGTGAGAATGAGGATGCCGCCGGTCCGCGACGCCTCGACGAATCCCAGCGCGGCGACGGTCTTGCCCGCGCCGGTGGCGTGCTCGAACCAGAAGCGCTTGTTGGCGCCGGGATCCTCGGGCTGGTCGGCGACGTCGGCGTCGACGCCGTTCTCCCTCCAGTCGACCGGCTCCTCGGGCTCGTCCTCCTCGTCCTCTTCCTCGCCCGGAATGCCGACCGCGGCCAGCTCGCCGGTGTCCGGCCCCACGGCGCCGTTGCCGGTCCCGTTGCCGTTGCCGTTGCGCATGATGTCGGCACTCAGCGCGGTCAGCGTGCCGGCGAGGGCGTCGACCTGGTGGGCCGAGAGCAGCGTGCCGTCGGCCAGGTGCGGCTCATCCTCGAAGAGCAGGCGCTCGAGCCCGAGCAGCAGCGAGTACTGACGCCGCCATTCGAGCGAGGGCCGCTCCTCGCCGCGTTCGAGCTCGGCCAGTGCGGCGTCGAAGGCGCGGCGGCGGGGAGTTCCCGGCGGGAGCGCGTCTTCGACGGTCTCGCCGTCGTGCAGGAACGGCTCGCGCGTGAACTCTTCAACGCGCGAGCGATCCTGAACGCTCGGGACGGACGCGGCAGTGGCCGCTGACGAAGTGTCAGCCATGAAGGCTTTCGGCGGTTAGAAGGATGCAGGAGCCGCTGCGGAGCGGCTCGGAGTCCGTGTGTGACCGGACGTGGCGGAGAGCCCTGCGTCAGGCGAGAACCCCCCGCTCTCCAGAACACCACCAGCATAGCGCCCCCGACTTCACGACCGGGGATTTTTCGCTGCCAAACGCGGTCGACCGGCCGCCCGCATCCCGGCGGCCGCCGGTTCGACCGCTCTCCCTCTGCCACCCTTGGGTTCGCATGAGGACCGCCGCCATCGTCCTTGCCTGCGCCGCCCTGGTGGCCGTGGTGGTGATCGGGCTCTCGCAAGCCGGCTCACAGGGCGGCGAGCCCAAGAAGGGCAGGACGCCCACCGGCGCCGCCGCCCAGGCGGCGCTGCGCGGAGCGCCGCCGCAACTCGCCGCGCTGCACCGTCAGGCCGGCCAGCTCCTCGGCGGCGGGAAGGCGGCGTTCACCGAGCGGCGCAAGGCGCTGGACGACTTTCCCCTTGTGGTCAACGGGTGGGCGTCGTGGTGCGGGCCCTGCCGGTTCGAGTTCCCGTTCTTCCAGTCGCAGGCGGTCAAGCAGGGCCGGCGCGTCGCCTTCCTCGGCCTCGACGTCACCGACAACGCCTCGGACGCCAGGCGCTTCCTCAAGCAGTTCCCCCAGCCCTACCCGTCCTACACCGACACGCGCGGCACGATCATGCAGTCGCTCGTGCCGAGCTCGGGCCTGCCCAACACCGTGTTCTTCGACGCGAAGGGCAAGCAGACGTTCGTCCACCAGGGCGGTTACCCGAGCGAGGCCAGGCTCGCCGCCGACATCCGCCGGTACGCGCTTGGCGGCTGAGCCGACCGTCCGCCCACCCCGGGACGCGGCCGAGCTCGAGGCCGCCCTCGCGCTGCGCCATGCCGTCTTCTGCGGCGAGCAGGGCGTCTCGGAGCCCGACGAGGTCGACGGGCGCGACGCCGACGCGCTGCACCTCGTCGCCGTGCGCGACGGTCGGGTCATCGGGACCTGCCGCGTGCTCGTCCAGCGCGCGACCGCCAAGCTCGGCCGCATGGCGGTGGAGCGCTCGGCGCGCCGCGGAGGCATCGGCGCCCGCCTGCTCTTGGCGGCCGAGGAGGAGGCACGTGCGGCCGGTGCGCAGCGGGTGATTCTCGCCGCCCAGGTCTCCGCCGAGCCGTTCTACGCCGCGCACGGATACCGTGCCGTCGGCGCGCACTTCGAGGACGCGGGGATCGAGCACGTCCGCATGGAGAAGGCCCTCTGATGCCCGAGCTGCGGATCGATCCGCTGACCGGGGAGAGGGTGATCGTGGCCTCCGAGCGGGCAACCAGGCCCGGCGGCCAGCTGCGCGCCGAGCCAGCGCCGCCGCTCGACCCCGCGGCCGACCCCTTCGCCCAGGGCCACGAGGACCGCACCCCGCCGGAGGTCTTCGCCCTGCGCCCCGACGGCGGCGGGCCCGATGCCCCCGGCTGGACCGTGCGGGTGGTGCCGAACCTGTACCCGGCGCTCGCGCCCGACGCCGCCGCGCCCCCCGCCGAGGCCAATCGCGACCTCTTCGGCGCCGCGGCCGCCCGCGGCGGGCACGAGGTGATCATCAACGGGCCGGAGTCGGTCACCACGCTGCTCGAGCTCGCGCCCGAGCAGCTCGCCACCGCGATGGAGGTCTGGCGCATGCGCATGCGCGCCCACGCGGCGGCGTCCTACGTCCACGTGATCGTCAACGAGCGGCGCGAGGCCGGCGCGTCGCTGCCCCACACGCACGCACAGCTCTACGCGCTGCCGTTCGTGCCCGCCGCGGTCGCGCGCGAGCGCGAGCGCTTCGGCGCGCACGCGACGCGCACGATGGGCCAGAACCTGCTCGGCGACCTCGTCCAGGAGGAGGTGCGGCGGCGCGAGCGCCTGATCGCGATCGACGACGAGGCCGTGCTGCTTGCGCCCTACGGCGCGCGGCTGCCGTACCAGTTGATGATCGCTCCGCGCCGACCCCAGGCCCGGTTCGAGGACGACGGCCCGCTCGGCGCCGCCCTGCTGCACGACGCGCTGGGGAGGCTCGCGCGCCGGCTCGGTGCAAGCCCGCCACTCAACCTGTGGGTGCGAACGGCACCCCAGGGCGCCGAGTACTACTGCTGGCGGATCGACCTGCTGCCGCGGCTGGTGCACCTGGCCGGCCTCGAGCTCGGGACGGGCGTGGGCCTGAACATCGTCGCGCCGGAGCAGGTGGCGGCGGAGCTGCGCGAAGCGTGATCGCAGTCACCGCGACGATCGCGGTGTCCTTGCTGGTAGGGATGGGCGCCGAGCGGCGCTTCGCCGGCCGGGCGCAGGGGTGGGCCCGGGCCGTCCTCTCGCTGACGCTCTACGGCCTGCTGCCGTTCGTCGCGTTCTTCAACGTGGCACGGCTGACGGTGAGCGTCGACCTCGCCGCCGCGCTGGGGCTGGCGATCGCGGTCGCCGCCGCGGTCGCCGGAATTGCGTGGCTCGTCACGACGCGCGTGCTGCGCGCCTCCCGGCCAACCGTCGGCTCGGTGATGGTCTCGTCGATCCAAGGGAACACCGGCTACCTCGGGCTGCCGGTCGCCTACGCGGTGCTGGGGGCCGGCGCGCTTGGCAAGGCGATCGCCTACGACGCGATCCTCTCTGTCGCCACGCTGCTGATCGGGGGCGCCGCGATCGGGGCCGCTCTCGGGGAGCACGCGGGTATCGGGACGCGGCAGCGGGTCCGCGCATTCGTCGTGCGCAACCCGCCGCTGATCGCGGTGATCCTCGGCCTGCTCGCGCCCGACTCGCTCGCACCGCAGGCGCTCGTCGACATCTCGCACGTCATGGCGGTGGCCCTCGCGCCGCTCGGGTTCTTCGCGCTCGGCGCGATCCTCGCCGGAGAGGCCGAGCGGGCCATCGTGCCGCGGATGACGCCACCGGTCGGGGCGGCGGTCGCGCTCAAGGTGCTCGTGACCCCGCTGCTCCTGCTCGCGGTGACCGCGCCGCTGGTCGCGCTGCCGCGCGCCTTCCTGCTGCAGGCCGCGATGCCATGCGGAATCAACGGCCTGGTCATCGCCCACGCCTACGGGCTCGACCTGCGCACGAGCGCCGGCGCGATCGCCTGGAGCACCGGTATCGTCGTCGTCGCGGCGACGATCGGCGCCGTGTTCTGAATGCGCCACCACGTCGCTGCCGCCGGCCTGCTCGTCGCCGTCCTGCTGGTCTGGTTCCACCCGCTGCTCGGCGGCGACCAGCTGACGCAGGCCCACGCGCTCTACCTCAACGTGCCCTGGGCGAGCGAGGCGCCGCCCGGCATCGCCGACGCCGCCCGCAGCGGCGAGGGCGACGCCGCCGTCGCACTCGAGCCGATCGCCGAGATGGCGCGCACGAGCGTTCGCGACGGCCACCTGCCGCTGCTCAACCCGTCGGTCTACGCCGGTGCCCCGCTGCTGGGTGACATGCAGTCGGCGCTCGCCTTCCCGCTGCAGTGGCTGATGCTGCCGCTCGGGGTCTCGAAGGCGTGGGGCTGGATCGCCCTGCTGCGCCTGCTGATCGCCGGCCTCGGTGCCTACGCGCTCGCGCGCCGGCTCGGCGCAGCCAGTTACGCACGCCGGCTCGCCCGGCCTACGGCCGGTCGGCCGCCGCACGCACTTTCTTGGGGCGGAGCGATGCTCGCCGGCCTCGCCTACATGCTCTGCGCGCCCAACATCACCTGGGCGCAGTGGCCGCTCGGCACCGAGTTCGCGCTGTTCCCCTGGCTGCTTTTGGCCACCGACCGCGTGCGCGAGCGGGCGGGGCCGGGGCGGATCGCCGGGCTGGGAGCCGCCGTCGGGCTGTCGCTCCTCGGGGGCCACCCGGAGACGATCCTGTGGTCGTCCGTGTTCGCCGGGCTGTACCTGCTGGTCCGGCTGGCCGGCGAGCGCCGCTCGCTCTGGCGTCCGCTCGGCGCGTTCGTCGGCGGCCACCTGCTCGGCGCCGTCGCCGGCGGCATCGCGCTCGTCACCTTCGCGCAGGCCTACACGGACTCGATCACGCGCTCGGTCCACGAACTCTTCGCCCGCGCCCACCTGCCCCTCTCGGCCGGCATCACCTACCTGCTGCCGGAGGCGTTCGGCGACGGCAAGCCGTTCTACGACGGCCCGTACCTGACCTACCAGCTCGCCGCCGGATACGTGGGGATCCTCATCCTCCTGCTGGCCGGCGTCTTCGCGATTCGCCGCGCCCGCGACCCGTTGACCTGGGCGCTCGGCGCCCTGGCCGCGCTCGCGCTCATGGTCGTGTTCGCCATCCCGCCGGTCAGCTGGATCGTCCGCGCCGTCCCGCCGTTCTCCGACGGCAACAACATCCGGCTCCTGTACGCCATCGCCCTCGCCTTCGCGCTCGGCGCCGGGCTGGGCCTCGACGGCCTGCTGCGCCGGGCACTCCCGCTGCGGCGGCTCGCAGCAGGCGCTGGGGCGGCCCTCGGCGCCGCCGCGCTCTACGTGCTCGTCGTCTGGGCCACCGGCGACCTGACCGCCAGCACGTCGACCGAGGTGCGCGGCCTGGCGTTCTTCGTCGTCGCCTTCGCCCTGTCGGCGGCGGTCCTGTGGGCCGCCGGGCGCGTGCCCTCCGGGCGGGTGGTCGCCGCGGCGCTGGTGCTGGCCGTGCTCGAGCTCGCCTACCTGCAGGACTGGAACGTCTTCCTGCCGCCCGACCAGGCCGCGCCGTCGCAGCCGGCGTCGATCTCGTACCTGCGCTCGCGCCCGCCCCCGTTCCGGCTCAGCGGCCTGTGGACCGGACTCGGGCCGCCCGAGTCGCTGCCGGCCAACACCGCCGGCTACTACGGACTCGAGTCGATCCAGGGGTACGAGTTCCCGTTCTCGGAGCGGTGGTCGAACCTCTCGTTCTACGTCTTCGGCGAGCGCGGCCTTGACCGCGAGCTGCCGACCAAGACCTCGCCGGTGCCCCGAGGCGCCGCGCTGAACGCCCTACGCATGGTCAACGTGCGCTACTACCTCGCGCCGCCCGGCTCGCCGCCGCCCTCGCCGGCGCTGCGCCGCGTCTACGGCGGCCGCGACGCCACCGTGTTCGCCGACCCAGGGGCGCTCCCGCGCGCGTACCTCGTGCCGCGGACATTGGCGACCACGGACGCGGCCGCGCTGGCGACACTGCGCCGCGGCGCGCTCGACCCGCGCCGCATGGCGCTCGTGCCGCCCGGCACCACGGCGGCGCCCGGCGGCCGCTACGCCGCCGCCCGCGCGCGCCGGCTCGACTCCCAACGTTGGCGCGTGACCGTGCCGCCGGGCAGCGGCGGGTGGCTCGTCTTCGCCGCCTCGTGGTCGCCGCTGTGGGAGGCCACGGTCGACGGGAAGGCGGTCGACACCCAACCCACCGATTACGCGCTCGTCGGGTTGCCCGTCCGGGCCGGCGCGCGGACGGTGGAGCTGCGCTACGCCGCTACCGCGGCCCTGTGGGGTCTGATCGCGAGCGTCGTGGGCTGGTTGGCGATCGTCGCCCTTGCGCTCGTCGGGCGCGTTCAGTCCAGGAACCGCACGTAGTCCTCGACCGGGGCGCGGTCGGGGGGGCGCTGCTCCTGGCGCGGCGGACCCAAGTGCAGCAGCCCGAGCACGCGCTCGTCGTCGCCGATGCCGAGCGCGGCGCGCCCCTGGGCCGTGCGCAGCACCGCCGGCGTGCGCCAGTAGCCGGCCAGCCCGCGGGCATGGGCGCCGAGCAGGACGAGATAGCTCGCGATGACCGCGGCCGCAAAGTCCTCCTCGTCGGCGACGGGGTCGTCGGCGCAGCGCTTCTGCGTGGCCGCGATCAGTGTCGGCGCGCGGTCGAGCTTGCCCGCCGCCTCGGGACCGGCCGCCGCCTTGAGGCGCTCGCGCGCCTCCGGGCCGAGCACGCGGAACCGCCACGGCTGAGACAGATGGTGGTTGGGGGCCCACCGGGCGAGCTCGAGCAGCTCATCCAGCGTCGTCCGGTCGACCGGCTCGGAGCCGTAGGCCTTGTGCGTGCGGCGGGTGCGGATGGCCTCGATGACGTCCACGGCGAGGCGGACGGTAGCGTCCGCTCGGTGCGCGCCCTGGTGCAGCGGGTCACGCGGGCCTCGGTGTCGGTCGAGGGAGAGCCGGTGGCCACGATCGGCCCCGGCCTGCTCGTGCTGCTCGGGGTCACCCACGACGACGGCGAGGCGGTTGCCGACCGGCTGGCCGACAAGGTGCGGGCCCTGCGCATCTTCGACGACGCCGACGGGCGCATGAACGAGGCGCTCGGCGACCGCGAGGTCCTCTGCGTCAGCCAGTTCACGCTCTACGGCGACGCCCGCAAGGGCAACCGGCCGTCGTACGTTGCCGCCGCCCGGCCCGAGCAGGCCGAGCCGCTCTGCGAGCGCTTCGCCGACCGCCTGGGCGCGAGCCGCGGCCGCTTCGGCGCGCGCATGGCGGTCGAGCTGGTCAACGACGGTCCGGTCACGCTGCTGCTCGAGGTGTGAGGGCAGGCGACCGCATTTAGGGCACAATGCCCGCCTCGTGCCGCCCGAGGACCGCTTCGTCTGCCGCTTCGCCGCCGAACCGCCGCAGGAGCTCCTTCCCTACGGCCGCTGGGCCGAGCGCCTGCGCGAGGAGTTCCTTGCCGCCTGCCTGCGCATCGACACCGAGGGCATCGAGCTCGGGGACCCCGGCGAGGTCGCGTTCTACCCCGACCGCACGTGGAACGGCCGCACCTACGTGGCCGCCACCGTCGACACCGGGGGCGGCTACCAGCTCTTCGGCTACGTCTCCTTCGTGACCGGGGACGAGGACGACGGCGACCCGAGCGACTTCGAGGCGCTGGCCGACTTCACCGACGAGACCGCCGCGCGCAACCCCGACTGGAAGCTCGACCTGTGCGACGAGGTCGTGGGCGTCTGGCGCGGCGAGGAGGGGCGCCAGGCGGCAATGACGCTCATCTGGGGCACGCCGATGGGCAACGCGCGCGGCGTCATCGCCACCGCCGAGCTCGGCAGCCTGGCGGTCGACCAGTGCGTGCTGATGGAGGACCGCTTCACGCTCATCGCGCCCGACGACTACCGCGGCGACACGCTCGAGATCACGCTCTGGAACCGGCGCGGCGAGGCGGTCGCGACCGAGTCGCTCTACGAGGAGGACGGCGAGGGGGCGGCGTAGGGGAGCCGGCTGGAGGTCTTCGAGGACGCGGGCCACGTGCCCGAGCTCGACGATCCCCAGCGGGAGGCTGACCGCTAGGCCGGCTCGGCGACGGAGGGGATCCGCTCAGCCGCCTCGGCGTCGCTGAGCGGGAAGTGGCAGGCGGCCATCCCCCCGCCCTCCTTGGGCTCGAGGGGCGGCGCCTCGGTCCAGCACAGCTCCTGCGCCTTCGGGCAGCGGGTGTGGAAGCGGCACGCCGGCGGCGGGTCCGTCGGGCTGGGCACGTCACCGCTGAGGATCTGCCGCTTCTTGCTGCGCGCCTCGTGCGGATCGGCCACCGGCACCGCCGACAGCAGCGCCCCGGTGTACGGGTGGCGCGGGTGGCGGTAGAGCGTCTCGTTCTCGGCGAACTCGACGATCGAGCCCAGGTACATCACCGCCACCCGGTCGCACATGTGGCGCACCACCGAGAGGTCGTGGGCGATGAACACGAGCGTGAGCCCGAGCTCGCGCTGCAGCTCTGACAGCAGGTTGAGGATCTGGGCCTGGATCGAGACGTCGAGTGCCGAGACGGGCTCGTCGGCGACGATCAGCTTGGGCTTGAGCGCGAGCGCCCGCGCCACGCCGATGCGCTGGCGCTGGCCGCCCGAGAACTCGTGCGGGAAGCGGTTGAAGTGCTCGGGGTTGAGCCCGACCTGCTCCATCAGCTCCTGGGCGCGCTGACGCCGGTTGCCGTTCTCCAGCCCGTGGATGACGAACGGCTCGCAGATGATCGAGCCGACCGTCTTGCGCGGGTTCAGCGACGAATAGGGGTCCTGGAAGATCATCTGCATCTCGCGGCGCAGCCGCTTGAGCGGCGCCCCGCGGAGGTGGGCGATCTCTTCCCCCTCGAACGTGATCGACCCGCTTGTCGGGTCGATCAGGCGCAGCAGCAGCTTCGCCGTGGTGCTCTTGCCGCAGCCGGTCTCGCCGACGATCCCGAGCGTCTCACCGCGGCGCACGTCGAAGGAGATGCCGTCGACC
>JBJMKX010000129.1:0-16720 GCA_045805605.1 Solirubrobacteraceae bacterium | reverse complement strand
AACCCGACCTACGAGGAGGTGTGCAGCGGGCGGACCGGCCACACCGAGGCGGTGCTCGTCGCCTTCGACCCGCAGAAGGCCTCCTACGAGGAGCTGTTGAAGATCTTCTGGGAGGGCCATGACCCGACCCAGGGGATGCGCCAGGGCAACGACGTGGGCACGCAGTACCGCTCGGCCGCGTACTACGCCGATGATGCGCAGCGCGAGGCAATCGAGGCCTCGCAGGCGATGTTCTCGGAGCGACTGCGCGGCGCCGGCTACGGCGACGTCACGACCGAGGTCGCTGAGATCGATCCCGCCCACCCGTTCTACTACGCCGAGGACTACCACCAGCAGTACCTGGCCAAGAACCCGAACGGGTACTGCGGCATCGGAGGGACCGGCGTGTCCTGCCCCGTGGGTCTGGGCAGGACGTAGGGTCGCGCCAGCCCCGACGTCGGCGCGCTGGCGACCCGGCGCCCGGTACGCTCGCTCACCATGCCGGAGCTGCCGCGTACATGCGTGATCGGCGCCGGGGTGAGCGGGCTCACCGCCGGCAAGGCGCTGACGGACTGGGGCGTCCCCTACACCTGCTTCGAGTCCTCCGACGACGTCGGGGGCAACTGGTACTTCCGCAACCCGAACGGACGCTCGTCCGCCTACCGGTCGCTGCACATCGACACGTCGAAGCCCTCGATCTCGTTCAAGGACTTCCCGATGCCCGACCACTTCCCGGACTACCCGCACCACACCGAGATCGCGGCGTGGCTGCGCGACTACGCCGACGCGTTCGGGCTGCGCGAGCGGATCCGCTTCCGCACCACCGTGGAGCACGCGGAGCGGCTCGAGGGAGGCGGCTGGCGGGTCGTGCTCGACTCGGGCGACGAGGAGCTGTTCGACGCACTGCTCGTGTGCAACGGGCACCACTGGGACCCGGCGTATCCCGACTTCCCCGGGCACTTCGACGGCGACACCCTGCACTCGCACCACTACATCGACGTGACCGATCCGCTCGACCTGCACGGGCGGCGGGTGCTCGTCGTCGGCATCGGCAACAGCGCCGTCGACATCGCCTCCGAGCTGTCGCGCAAGGGCGTGGCCGAGCAGGTGTTCATCTCCACGCGCAGCGGCGCGTGGGTGATGCCGAAGTACATCTTCGGCAAGCCCGCCGACCAGGTCGTCGCCACCATCCCGTGGCTCTCGCTCAAGCTGCAGCGCCGGCTGGCAGCGCCGCTGCCGCGGCTGGTGTCGGGCAAGATGGAGTCGTTCGGGTTGCCGACGCCCAACCATCGCTTCCTCGAGGCCCATCCCACCGTCTCCAGCGAGCTGCTGTTGCGTCTGGGCTCGGGCGACGCGGTGGCGAAGCCGAACGTCGCCGAGCTGCTCGGCGACCGCGTGCGCTTCGAGGATGGCTCGGTGGAGCGGGTCGACGCGATCGTGTACGCCACCGGCTATCGGATCAGCTTCCCGTTCTTCGACCCGGCTTTCCTCTCCGCGCCGGCCAACCGCCTGCCGCTGTACAAGCGCATGTTCAAGCCGGGCATCGACGACCTCGCGTTCGTCGGTCTGGCGCAGGCGATTCCGACGCTGTTCCCGTTCGCCGAGTGCCAGTCCAAGCTCCTGGGGCGCTGGCTGGCGGGGGAGTGGGCCCTTCCGACGCCCGAGGCGATGGAGCGCGAGATCGTGGCCGACGAGCGGCGCTTCATCGCGCACTTCAACGCCCGCCCGCGCCACACGATGCAGACCGACGCGCGCGTGTACGAGTACGAGCTGCGCAAGAAGGTGCTGCCGGCCGGTCGCAAGCGGGCGGCCGACGGGAAGGTCGTGCCGCTGGCGGGGCGGACGAAGCACGAGGGCGAGCGTGCCGCCACCTGAGGCGGGCCCTTCGCCGGCCGAGGTCAATTTTCTTTCCGGCGGCGAGCGCCTCGCCGACTACCGCACCTTCGGCGCCTCGACCGGCGAGCCGCGGCAGCTCATCGACTGGCGCCGGCACCGGGACGACTACCACGCCGCGATCGCCTTCGCCCGCGGACTGCCCGGCGTCGACGCCGACCGCATCGTCCTGTGGGGCAGCGCGTACTCCGGGGGCCACGTGATCGCCGTCGCCGCCGACGACGGCCGCGTCGCCGCCGTGATCTCGCAGGTGCCGGCCACCGACGGCCTGGCGGCGCTGGTGGAGATGGGTCGCTACACCGGCATCGGCCGGCTGCTGCGGCTGACCGCGCTCGGAGTGCGCGACGCCGTCCGCGGCGCACTCGGCCGCGAGCCGCTGCGAGTGCCCGTCGTGGGCACGCCCGGCTCGCTCGCCGCGATGACGACCCCCGACGCCCAGCCCGGCTTCCTCGCCATCGCCGGACCGACGTTCCGCAACGCGTTCTGCGCCCGCGCCGCCCTCGACGCCGCCCGCAACCGGCCGTTCACGCGCGCCGCCGACCTGCCCTGCCCGACGCTCTTCCAGATCGCCGACCGCGACTCGGTCGCGCCACCGTCCGCGGTCGTGAAGACGGCGTGGAACGCGACGGGCCGGGCCGAGGTGCGCACCTACCCGTTCGGCCACTTCGACATCTACGTGGGCGAAGGCTTCGAGCGCGCCGTCGGCGACCAGCTCCACTTCCTGCGCCGGCATCTGGCCGCCGGCGAGCGGGAAGGCGTCGCGCCCGCCACGGCGTCCTCGGCCTGACCACTACTCTCGCGGCCATGCCGGTCGCCACCGACGCCCCGCTCGCCCCGCTGACGACGCTGCGCCTGGGCGGGCCCGCCAAGCGGCTGATGCCCGTGGAGTCCGAGGCCGAGCTCGTCGACGCCGTGCGCGAGGTCGACGCCTCAGGCGAGCCGCTGCTCGTGCTCGCGGGCGGTAGCAACCTCGTGCTGCCCGACGCCGGCTGGCCGGGTGTCGTCGTGCACGTGCAGACCGGCGGCGTCGCGGGCGAGGACGGCGTGCTCGAGGTGCAGGCGGGCGAGTCCTGGGACGACCTCGTCGCCGCCACCGTCGCCGATGGGCTTGCCGGATTCGAGTGCCTGTCGGGCATCCCGGGCTCGGTCGGAGCCACGCCGATCCAGAACGTCGGCGCCTACGGGCAGGAGGTGGCCGCCAGTGTCCGGTCGGTGCGGGTGGTCGACCGGTCGACTTGGGCGGTGAGCGAGCTCGCCGCGGCGGAGTGCGGCTTCGGGTACCGCACGAGCGCGTTCAAGGGCTCGGACCGCTGGGTGGTGCTCGCTGTGACCTTCGCCCTGCGGCGGAGCGCCGCCTCGCAGCCCCTGCGCTACGCCGAGCTCGCTCGCGCGCTCGAGGTGGAGCCGGGCGCGACCGCGGCGCTCGACGAGGTTCGCGCCGGGGTGCTGGCGCTACGGCGCGGCAAGGGGATGGTGATCGACCCGGCCGACCCCGACACGGTCAGCGCCGGGTCGTTCTTCATGAACCCGATCCTCGACGCGGACGCCTACGCGCGGCTCGATCCGGCGCCGCCGGCCTTCCCGCAGCCCGACGGGCGGATCAAGACCTCGGCCGCGTGGCTGATCGAGCGCTCGGGGTTCCGCAAGGGATACGCTCGCGGCCGCGTGGCGATCTCATCCAAGCACGCCCTGGCCCTGGTCAACTGCGGCGGCGCGACCACCGAGGAGCTGCTGACGCTGGCCCGCGAGATCGCCCGCGGTGTGCGCGAGCGCTTCGGCGTCGAGCTCGAGCCCGAGCCGACGATCGTGGGGGGCGCCTGGTGACCGACGCGGTCCACCACCCGATCTTCGCCCGCATCTTCGACCGGCTCAGCGGAAGCATGGAGAAGGAGGTCGGGGTCCATCGCGACGAGCTGCTCGCCGGCCTGTCGGGGCGAGTACTCGAGGTCGGAGCGGGGAACGGAATGAACTTCGGCCATTATCCGGCCACCGTGACCGAAGTGGTGGCACTGGAACCCGAGCCCTACCTCCGCGAGCGCGCGGACGCCGCCGCCCGCCACGCGCCCGTGCCGGTGACCGTGCGCGACGGCGTCGCGCATCCGCTGCCGGCGCGGGACGACGAGTTCGACGCCGCCGTCGTCAGCCTCGTGCTCTGCAGCGTGCCGGATCCCGACCATGCGGTCGCCGAGCTGCGCCGCGTGGTCAAGCCGGGCGGCCAGCTGTGCTTCCTCGAGCACGTCCGCTCGAGCCGCCCCCACAAGGCGCGCCTGCAGGAGGCGCTCGACCGCAGCGGGGTCTGGCCGCTCATGGGCGGCGGCTGTCACTGCGCTCGCGACACCATCGCGACGCTGCAGCGCAACGGCTTCGCGATCGACCGCGTGCGGCGCATGGACGTGGGCCCCTCGATGCTGCACACCAATCCGCACGTCCTCGGTGTGGCGCGATGAGCGAAGAAGGGCTGAAGGCCGCCGAGGAGAAGATGCGCGACGCCGGCGTGGCCGACGTCGCCATCGACAGCTTCGCCCATTACTACCGCCAGCTCGAGGGCGGCGAGACCGGGATGATCCGCGAGGCCGACATCGAGCCCGTCACGGACCTCCCGACCGCCGACGGCCTGCCCGAGGCGCCGGACAGCGCCGCGGCGCTGGGCAAGGCGGTGATGGTCAAGCTCAACGGCGGCCTGGGCACGAGCATGGGCATGACGAAGGCCAAGTCGCTGCTCGAGGTCAAGGACGGGCTCACGTTCATCGACATCATCGTGCGCCAGGCGTCCGAGCTCGGCGTGCCGCTCGTGCTGATGAACTCGTTCGCCACCCGTGATGACACGATGGGCTTCATCAGCGAGCGCCATTCCGATGCGGACGTGGACGACTTCCTCCAGAACAAGGAGCCCAAGCTCCGCGTCGACGACCTCGTGCCGGTCGACTGGCCCGACCACCCCGACCTCGAGTGGTGCCCGCCCGGCCACGGCGACCTCTACGTGGCGCTGCAGACCTCCGGCATGCTGCAGTCGCTGCTCGACCGCGGGGTCGAGGCCGCATTCGTGTCCAACTCGGACAACCTCGGCGCCGTCTTGGACCCGCGGATCCTGCACCACTTCCTCGACTCCGGCGCGCCGTTCCTGATGGAGGTCGTGCCCCGCACCCAGGCCGATCGAAAGGGCGGCCACCTCGCCCGCCGCAAGGAGGACGGCCGGCTGGTCCTGCGCGAGACCGCCCAGACCGACGAGGAGGACCTCGAGGCGCTCCAGGACACGAGCCGCCACCGCTACAGCAACACGAACAACCTCTGGGTCAACCTCGTCGCCCTCGACCGCGTCGTGCGCGAGCGCTCGGGCGTGCTCGGCCTGCCGATCATCGTCAACCGCAAGACCGTCGACCCCGGCGACAAGTCGACGCCGGAGGTCTTCCAGCTCGAGACCGCCATGGGTGCCGCGATCTCGGTGTTCGAGGGGGCCGAGGCAATCGAGGTCTCCCGCCGCCGGTTCGCTCCGGTCAAGACCACGAACGACCTGCTCGTGCTGCGCTCGGACTTCTACACGCTGACCGACCGCGCGCACGTCGAGCCGGCGGAGGGCCGCGAGCCGGGGTCGATCCTCGTCGACCTCGACCCCGACCACTACAAGCTGCTCGCGGACTTCGACGCGCGCTTCCCGGCCGGCGCGCCGTCGCTGGCGGAGTGCTCGCGCTTCGTCGTGCGCGGCGACGTGACCTTCGGGCCGGATGTCGCGGTCCGGGGCCAGGCCGAGCTCGAAGCCGGGTGAGCGCCGTCCACGAGCTCGTCTCCGAGCTCGACTACCCGATGTTCATCGTGACCTGCGCGGACGCGCGCGAGCGTGCGGGCTGCCTGGTCGGGTTCGCCACCCAGTGCTCGATCGACCCGCCACGCTTCCTCGTCTGCCTGTCGGACAAGAACCGCACCTACCGCGTCGCCCGCGGCACCGACGTGCTCGTCGTCCACCTGGTCCCCGACTCCGAGCCGGAGCTGGCCGAGCTGTTCGGCTCGCAGACCGGGGACGACGTCGACAAGTTCGCGCAGTGCGCCTGGCGGGAGGGCCCGGGGGGCGCCCCCGTGCTCGAGGCGTGCGGCAACTGGTTTGCCGGGCGCGTGCTCGAGCGCCTCCCCGCCGGCGACCACGTCGCCTTCCTGCTCGATCCGTTGGAGGCGCACGCCGACCGCTCCGAGGAGCCGTTCGTCTTCCACCGCGCCAAGGCGATTGCACCCGGCCACGAGCCCTAGGGTTCGGACCCCCTGGACCTATAGCCTCGCGTCATGCCTGCGGAGGTGGGCGAGCGGCGCATCCTGCGGTTGGTCGTCACGGTCGACCGCTCCCAGCTGCAAGTGGCCCGCGGCCTGCGCAACGCGCTCGGAGCCGTCATCCCTCTGGCGGTCGGGGCCGCGACGGGGGAGATCGCCGCCGGTGTCGCCGTGGCCGGTGGGGCGCTCCTGGTCGGATTCGCCGAGCAGGGCGCCCCGTTTGCGGGCCGGGCGCGGGGGATGCTCGTGGCCACGGCGCTGGTGGGCGGCTCGACGCTCGTGGGCACGCTCGCCGGCGACATCGAGTGGCTGACCGTCCTGCTCATGGCCGTGTGGGGGTTCGCCGCCGGCCTCACGCTGGCCCTCGGGCAGACGGCCTCGTTCCAGGGCATCCTCGGGGTGCTCGCGCTGCTGCTCTCGGCCTACTACTCGGGTGGCTTCGACGACGCATTGGGGCGCGCCGGCCTGGCCATGGCCGGGGGGCTCCTGCAGACCGGGCTCGCGATCGCCATCTGGCCGCTGCGCCCGTACCGGCCCGAGCGCGCGGCGGTCGCCAACGCCTACCGGGCGCTCGCGGCGTTCGTCAACGCGATCGCCGTGGGCGCGCCCACCGACGCCGCGCTACCGAAGCTCAGGGCCGATCTGAGCAAAGCGCGCGCCCTGCTCGACGACGCTCAAGGCCGCGCGCAGGGCACCACGCCAGCCGGCGAGGCCTTCCGCACGCTCGTCGTCGAGGCCGATCGCGCCTACCCGGAGGTCGTCGCGCTCGGCCACATGCGCGGCGGACTGCCGCCCTCCGCCGCGGCGGCGGTCCTCGACGCGCTCGAGGCCACCGCCGCCGCGCTGCGCGCCATCGCGGCGGCGCTGGGCGGCGGGGCGCCTGCCGAGGCGGAGGTCGAGCGGCTGCGGGCGCGCCTGCGCTCGGCCACAGCGACCCTCGCGGGCGGGAGGGGGCAGGGGCCGCAGGCGGCGGCGCGGCTCGACGCCCTGCGGGCCCAGCTTCGGGCCGCGGTCGACGCCGCCACCGGGTGGACGCGAGGCCATGTCACGGGCTCGCGGGTGCGGCGACCGGTCCGGCGCCGGCGCGCGCTCGTGCCGCACGACGCCCTCGCCATCCTGCGCGCCAACCTGTCGCTGGAGTCGATCGCGTTCCGCCATGGCATCCGCATGGGCGTGGCGCTCGCGGTCGCGACCGCCCTGTACCGGGCCCTCGACCTGCCGCGCGGGTACTGGGTTCCCCTGACCGTGGCGTTCGTCCTGCGGGCCGACTACGGCTCGACGATCAGCCGCGGGCTGCAGCGCTATGCGGGGACGGTGATCGGGGCCATCCTGGCAACGGCCCTGACCGCGTTGCTCGATCCAGGCGACTGGACCCTGGTGGTGCTCGTCGGGATCTTCGCCGCGGGGATCTACGCGCTGCTGTTCGCCAACTACCTGCTGTCCACGGCGTCGATTACCGCCCTGATCGTGTTCTTCGTCGCCTTCGAGGGCGTGAGCGAGTGGACGGCGGTCGTCGACCGGCTGCTCGACACCGCGATCGGCGGCGCGCTGACCGTCGCGGCCTACATGGCGTGGCCGAGCTGGGAAGGGGACCGCGTCTCGGCCCGGCTGGCCGACCTCATCGACGCCGACCGGCGGTATCTCTCCGCGGTGATCCGCGCGTGGGTCGATCCGGCGCGGTACGACCACGACGCCGTGCACTCCGCGCGGCTCGCGGCGCGGCGGGCGCGGACGGAGGCGGAGGCCTCGGTGCAGATCGCCCAGGCCGAGCCGCAGCGACACCGCGGCGACATCGACCTCGATCTCGACGTCCTCGCCGGCCTCCGCCGGCTGGCCGACGGCGCGCTGGCCCTGGAGGCGGGCCTCGAGGACGCCGGCGCCCGCACCGCCCGGCCACAGCTCGGGCCGCTGGCGCAGGACCTCGACGGGGCGTTGGAGCGGCTCGCGGCGGCCGAGCGCAATGGCGGCACCGCCCCGCGCCTGCCGGCCCTGCGGGCCGACCACGACGCCCTGGCCGGCGTCGAGCAGGCCGACTCGCTCGTCGCCCAGGAGACCGACCGCATGGTCAACGCGGTCGACACGCTTGGGCATCTCCTCGGGGCGTCCCGGTCACCCCGTGCCGCTGGAGCGTGAACGGCTCTACGGCGCCGGGGCTGGGAGGCTAGACGGGGACCTTGTCGGGCGGCGGTCCGGCCTTGGCCGCCAAGGCGGCTGCGGCGTCGCGGGCGTCGAAGTACTCCTCACCCTCGATCGAGAAGTGCGGCGTGATGCGCTGCAGCCAGCGCGGCATCCACCACGCCGACTTGCCGAGCAGGGCCATGATGGCCGGCACGAGCAGGCAGCGGACGATCGTCGCGTCGACCGCCACCGCCGCTGCCATCCCGAGCCCGAACTGCTTGATGTTCGGGTCGCCGCTGAGCAGGAAGGCGCAGAACACCGAGACCATGATCAGCGCGGCCGAGGTGATGACGCGGCCGGTGCCCGCGAGCCCGTCGACCACCGCGCGGTGCGCGTGGCCGCTCTCCTTGTAGGCCTCGCGCACGTGGCTCATGAGGAAGACCTCGTAGTCCATCGAGAGGCCGAAGAGGATCGCGAACATCATCAGCGGCACGAACGAGACGATCGGGACGGTCGAGGGCAACCCGAGCAGCGTGGCCGACCAATGGTGCCCGAACACGTACGTGACCACGCCGAACGCGGCGGCGATCGAGAGCATGTTCATCACCACCGCCTTGAGCGGCACGAGCACCGAGCGGAAGGCGACCATCAGGAGCAGGAAGGACAGCAGCAGCACGACGCCGATGACGAGGAGCAGGGTGTCTGAGATCTGCGCTGCCAGATCGATGTAGCCGGCAGTGCTGCCGCCGACGTCGGCGGTCATGTCCTGGCCCTTGGTGGCCTTGGGGATCGTGTTGTCGCGCAGGTCGTTGACCGTGTCCTCGGTCTTGCGCGACGACGGCGCGTTGTCGGAGACCACGGTGTAGACGGCGGCGCTGCCGTTGCTGTTGACCAGCGGCTCGGTGACCGACTTGACGCCAGAGGTCTTCTGCATGTCGGTCTTGAGGTCCTGGAGGCGCGGGTCCGACGCGGTGGTCTTGAGGAAGTCCTCCTGCTGCTGGGTCTGCTCCTGCTGGGACTGCGACGGCGCGTCCTTCTGGGCGTCGGCGGTGGCCTGTTGCTTGGCCTGGTCCTGCGGGACCCCCTCGCCGACGAGCTTCTGGGTCTCCTTGGTGATGTCGTCCTGCTGCTTCTGCTCGTCGTCCTTCTGCTGCTGCTCGACGTCGTCGAGCTGCTTCTGGTCGTTCTGGGCCGGCTTGGAGAGCGAGACCGCGACGAGCATCGGCCCGTTCTCGCCGGCGCCGAAGCCCTTGCTGATGGCGTCATAGGACTTCCGGGTCTGGGTGTCCTTCGGCAGCGCGCCGTTGTCGGTCTGGCCCAGGTGCAGGTTGCGGATGGGGAAGGCCAGCACGACGAGGATGAGCACCGCGACGCCCATGGACGGCCACGGATGGCGGGCGATGAACTCGGCCCAGCGGCGCCAGCCGTGGGGCCTTGAGTCATGGGTGTGCTTGAGGCCGGGGAGCTTGAGGGCATTGATCCGCGTGCCGAGCAGGCCGAGCACCGCGGGCAGCAGCGTCGTCGCGGCGACGACGGCGATGAGGACGACGATCGCGGCGGTGTATCCGAGCGTCGTCACCAGTGGGATGCCGGCCACGAGCAGCGAAAGCAGCGCGATGATCACCGTGCCGCCCGCGAACACGACGGCGCCGCCGGACGTGGCGTTGGCGCGGGCTATCGCTTCGTCGGGGTCCATCCCTTTGGCGAGCAGCTCGCGGTGGCGAGTCACGATGAACAGGCCGTAGTCGATCCCGACCCCGAGGCCGATCATCGTCGCCAGGGCCGGCGCACTCGTCGGCACGTCGACGAGCTGGCCGAGGATGCCGATGAGGCTCAGCCCGCTGATGAGCGCGAACAGCGCGGTGAGGATCGGCATTCCCATGGCGACGACGGTCCCGAAGGTGAACAGCAGGATGATGATCGCGGCGCCGATGCCCACGACCTCGGAGACGTGGGTCGAGGGCTTGGAGAGCTTCTGGCCCACGTAGGCGCCGATCGAGACGTCCATGCCGGCCTTCTGGCCCGGATCGGCCTTGTCGAGAAGCGCCTGGGCGGCGTCCTCGTTCATCTCGCTCGGGCTCTGCTTGGGCAGGAACGAGACGTAGGCGACCGTCTTGTCCTTGGAGAGCTGGGACGCGCCGTCCGAGTCGAACGGGCTGGTGCTGTCGCTGACCGCGTGCTTGTCATTCTTGTACGCGTCGTTGACCTGGTCGATGGCGTCCTTGTACTTGGACTCGTCGAGCTTGTGTCCCTCGGGCGCCACGAAGGCGACCGGGACGCTCCCGTTGGCCTGGTCGGGGAACTTGCTGTTCAGGAGGTCGGTCGCCTTCTGGCTGTCGGTGCCGGGCAGGGTGAGGTTGTCGCTCGTGTTCTGACCGAGCACGACCGAGGCGCCGGCGAGTCCGCAGAAGATGACGAACCAGACGGCGATGACGAGCGCCTTGTGGCGGACGCAGAAGCCGCCGAGACGATAGAGGGGACCGGTCATGGTGTGACTCTCTCCCAGGCGGGTGTTGACAGCAAGCCCTCAGGCAAAGATGATCCATATCATGTTTTCCGCGTCCGGTGGAGAAACTTCGCCGCCCCCTCTGCCGCCGCGACCGCAGCAGGAGCGGGGGAAGGCCAAGCGCCGGTTGGTCTACGAGGCGGCGGTGCGAGGGTTCGCGCAGAACGGGTTCGACCAGGCTCGGATCGAGGACGTCGTCGCCGCCGCCGGAGTGAGCTGGGGGACGTTCTTCCGCTACTTCCCGCGCAAGGAGGACGTGCTGCTCGAGATGGGCGTCGAGCACTACCGCAAGCACGTGCTGCGCAAGGCCGCGCGCGGCCTCGACGGCGACCGGCCGGTGCGCGAGACGGTCCACGAGATGTTCGCCGGGCTGTTGACCTCGGACTGGCCGTCGCATCTGCACGGAGCGATGCTGCGGGAGATCGCGACCACCCCGGTCCGCTACGCGGCGCTGCTGGGTCCGGAGGACCCGCCGTGGATCTTGCTCGCGGCCCAGCTCATCGCCTTGGGCCAGGAGCGCGGCGAGGTCCGCACCGACGTCGATGCGGTGACGCTGTCCGCCGTGGTGTCGGCAGGGTCGCTGTTCCCGGCGATCCAGGCCGGCTACGAGGACCTGCGCAGCTTGCGCGGGCTGCCCGAGGCCGGCGACCCGATCGCGATCCTGGACCGCGCTTTCCCCGTCGCGTGGCGGGGGGTGGAGGCCTAGCGGGGAGCATGCGCGGGATCGACACGACCCGGGTCGACAAAGCGGGCCACCACGAGCTGACGGCCTACGCCGCCGCCCGCGGGCTCGAGCGCCGCGGGTGCCGACCGCAGATGGGCTACCTCCTGGCCACCTGCCCGTGGCACGAGCGGCTGCTCGTCGACGTCGCCCGCGGCACGTTGCCCGGCGGCACGCCCGGCGTCGTGGCCTACGAGGCCCGGCCGTTCGCGCAGGAGATGAGCTGGCTGTTCCCGACCGGCGATGAGGGCGGGGGGAAGGGCTTGCTGCGCGACCTCAAGCCGGGGTGGCGCGACGTCGTGCCCGTCCCGATTCCCAGTTGGCGCACCCGGTACATCACCGTCCCGTTCACGGTTGCGGGCGCTCGGGTCAACCACACCGGCGCGGTCAGCGGGCTGCGCGTCGCGCGCACCTACGAGCGGGGCCACCAGAGCAGCGACGGCACCTGGGCTCGCCGCCCGCTCGATGACGTCGGCCTCCACGACTGGGTGGCCGAGGTCCGGAAGCGCTCCGACGACACCGTGGTCGACGAGATCCTGCGCGGGCCGGTGGGCCAGGCGCTCGAGGTGCAGCGTGGTCCCTGCTTCGAGATCGAGATCGGCTACGGCCAGGTGGTCGTCGTCCAACAGGGCTTCGTCGCCGCCCACGAAGAGCTCGATGCACTGGCCGGGGCCGCGAGCCTCCTGGCCGAGGGCGTGCGTTCGATCGTGCGACGGGCGCGGCCGCCCCAGCCGTTCGGCGAGGCGCTGCCGGAGCCGGAATGGCTGCCGCAGGTGGCGGCGCTGCCCGGCGACAAGCACACGTTCTGGCCGGTGGGCGCGCTGCTGGAGCGGGTATACGCGGTCGCCGGCGAGCGCCAGATGGCGCTGGAGGACAGCTTCGCGTTCCACATCGCGTTCGCGAACCTGCCGGTGCCCGGGGAGGCGTTCGGCGTGATGCGCGGGCCGTTGCCCGGGACGGCCGGCATCCACGGGCGCCTGGCCTGCTGTGCCGAGCGTCAGATGCAGCTGCCGGTGGACCTTCCGCACTGGCTGGACGGTGCCGGCGGCGACGTCGGCTGCGACGTGGCGATGCTCCCCGCCGCACCTGTCGCGGCCGACACGCCCGACGACGGCGAGCGCGCGGAGGACCTGCGGATCGCCGTCCGCGACGGCGTGCTGCTGGCATGGCGCCGGCGCCCGCGGTGGCAGGCCGACGGACCGGCCCTGGACCGCCTGGCGTCCGACGCCGTCCGCATCGCCGCGGACCGCGGCGCGCTTGCAGCGGTCTGACCACGCCACCCGCAAACGTGAGGTTTCTGTCCTTGGAAGCGGGACGGTGGCCGCGCGCAGCTCGGCGGGGCCGAGCGGCTCGGAGTCGAGCCACCCGCCCCGCCGAGCGAGGGCATGTGCGCCCGTGCGAACACGGACACCTATCGAAGCGAGCGCATCCCCGCGCGGACCTCGGAGGCGAACAGCTCCGGCTGCTCCCAGGCGGCGAAATGCCCGCCCTTGTCGAGCTTGTTGTAGTGGATCAGTTTGGGATAGGCCTCCTCGGCCCAACTCCGCGGCACCTGATAGAGGTCGTCGGGAAAGACGCTCACCGCTACCGGGACGGAGACGCCCTTCGGGTCGAAGAAGCCGAACTTGTTCTCCGCGTAGAGACGTCCCGAGGAGACCCCCGTGTTCGTCAGCCAGTAGTGGGTGACGTTGTCGAGGATGTCGTCTCGGGTAAGGCCCTCCGACTGCCCTTCGAAGACACGGGCGATCAGGGCCAAACTCGTCGCGTCGTGGTCGAGCAGCCAGGCGGCCAGGCCGATGGGGGAATCCGCAATTCCGTACAGCGCCTGTGGGTGGGTCGCCATCTCGAATGCGTAGAACACGTCCGTCGCAAAGAAGTCCTTCAGCTTCTCGTAGAGGCGTGTTTCCTCGTCATCAAGGCCGGACGGCGCCGGGCTGCCGGACTGGACCGCCGCTGCGACCTCGGGTCGGACCGCCCCGGGGAAGTTGGTGTGGATGCCGAGCAACCCCGGAGGCGCCTGGGCGCCCATCAGATCGACGATTTGCCCGCCCCAGTCGCCGCCCTGGGCGACGTAGCGGTCGTATCCCAGGCGTTCCATCAGCTGCGCCCAGGCACGCGCGATGTGGTCAGGACCCCAGCCGGTCTCGGTCGGCTTGCCTGAGAATCCGTAACCCGGCATCGAGGGGATCACCAGATGAAACGCGTCGGACGCGCTCGCGCCATGCGCCGTCGGATTGGTCAAGGGATCGATGATCTTCAGCTGCTCGATGATCGAGCCCGGCCATCCGTGGGTGACGATGAGCGGCAACGCGTCCTCATGGTCCGAGCGGACGTGAATGAAATGAATGTCCAGCCCGTCGATCTCGGTGATGAAATGCGGGAGGGCCTTCAGTCTCGCCTCGCACGCGCGCCAGTCGTACTCGGTCGCCCAATAGAGCGCGAGCGCCTGCATCGTCGCCAGCCGCGGGCCCTGCGACTGATCTTCAACGGTCTCCTTCTCGGGGAAGCGCGTGGCCGAGATGCGCGCAAGCAGGTCATCGAGGTCCGCCTCGGCGGTCTCGATCGTGAACGGACGGATCGCCGTTGGGTCCGCTGAGCTTTCGACCGTGACGGCCATGTGGGTCCTCCTGTTTGGGGACGGTGGGACTTGTCTGCGCCACCCGGCCGGCGGCGTTCAGCCGACTTGACTTCCGGCCGCTCCCGCGCGAGCGTGAACATCCACCGCAGCCATGTGCGGCGAACCACGCCACCACCACGACGCATCTCGATCCTTGGTCGCCAGAGGCTGCCCGGGGTGGTTGCAGCTCCGTCGAGGGTATGGCGGCGGGGGCGGCGCTGTAAATGGTTCGATCGGGCCTTCTTGGGCGCGAAAGGGGGTCCGATCGAACTACCTGGCACCGTTGGCCCCCACCGCTCTCGGCGGCCGCCGTGATGTCGATCCGGCCATGAGCCGGGAGTGATGCCGGAAACGCTGAGATGCGAACCGAGGACAACCCCTCCGCCGCGGAGCGTTCACCGCCGATTACCGTCGTGCTGGTCGACGACGAGCAGCTGATCCGCGTGGCCCTCGCACAAGCGCTGTCGAGCAGCGGACTTGAGCTCGTCGGCGAGGCCGCAACCGGGGAGGACGCGATCGAACTCGTGGTCGACGTGCGCCCGGACGTGGTGATGATGGATCTGCAGCTGCCCGGAATGTCGGGAGTGCAGGCGATCGAACAGCTCGGATTGCTCGCGCCCGCTTCGCGCGTCCTGGTCCTCACCCGCAGCGAACAGAACCGCGTCGTCGAAGCCATCATCGCCGGCGCCAGCGGCTACATACTCAAGAGCGCCCCGGTCGAGGCGGTCATCAGCGCCGTCAAGGCCACGGCCGCTGGAGAATCGGTGCTGTCCTCGAAGATCGCGGGCAAGCTCCTGCGGCGCCTTCGCGAGCTGGACATCCCCGTCA
The DNA here is from genome assembly GCA_045805605.1 of Solirubrobacteraceae bacterium. Taxonomy (GTDB): domain Bacteria; phylum Actinomycetota; class Thermoleophilia; order Solirubrobacterales; family Solirubrobacteraceae; genus DATBDE01. The sequence goes on along the minus strand of JBJMKX010000129.1, from coordinate 1,801 downwards.
AGTCCAGCGCCGTTGCCGCCGCTGCCATCCGCACTGCCCTGACCGACCGCGAGCTCGAGATCTTCAAGCGACTCGCCAGCGGCAAGAGCAACCACGAGATCGCGCGAGACCTCTCGCTGAGCCCGAACACCGTCGCCAACCACGTCGCCAGGATCCTCGCCAAGCTTCACGTCGAGAACCGCACCCAGGCAGCCGCCGACGCCGTACGGAGCGGCATCTCCTGAGCGGATCCCGCTAGAAGATCGCCTCCAGGCTCTCCGACTTCTCGAGGGCCTCTTCGAGCGAGTAGGTCGCGTGGACGTTTGCCGAGTTCCACTGCGCGAGCCGGCTCTCGAACAGGAAGTCGCGCACCGCGTCGATGTCGTCGGCCTCGACGACCGCGACGATGACGTGGTCGGGGCCGAAGACCCGCAGCGTGACGATCTCGAGGCCGAGCCGCTCGGCGAGCTGCGGCAGCTGCCCCGCGCCCTCACGCAGCATCTGCCGCGTCGTGGCGTTGGATGCCGGGCACAGCTCGGGCGGATGCTCGGCGATGACGGCGAATGTGGACATGACTACCTCCCTCTTGGGCGTTTGCGGTTTCTGACTCGGGCCCTCAGCCGTGCCGAGGCGACGCCGACCGCGAGGAGGAGCGCCGGGCCGTAGGACCCGACGGCCTCCTCGATCGGGATGCCGCCCACATGGGCAAGCGGAAGGCCGCTCATTGGAAGATCTCGGTGGTGCAGTCCCCGCCCTGGAGGCGGACCTCGTGGGCTCGGGCCGGCCCGTCGGGCCGCTGGTGGAAGTCGACGAAGAAGTCAGGGTCGATCTCCATCCCGCCATCGGGGGCGCAGTCGATCCGCAGCAGCCATGACCGCAGGCCGGGGTAGAACTGGTTGTCCCAGCTCGAGTAGAGGGAGTTGGTGACGTAGAGCCTGCGGCCGTCGAGCGAGAGCTGGAGCATCTGCGGTCCGCCGCTGAGGTCGCGGCCGGCGTCGTCGGGGTGGCCGAGCAGGCCACCGAGCCACAGCCGACCGGTCAGCCTGGGGTGGGCGGGGTCGGAGATGTCGTACTGGCGCAGGTCGCCGTGCAGCCAGTTGGTGAAGTACAGGAAGCGGTCGTCCATCGAGACGAGCAGGTCGGTGATCAGGCCGGGCACGCCGCCCGGCAGCGGCCAGCCGGCGAGCTCGGCGAGACGGGGCTCGTCCCGCTCGAGGTGCGCTGGCTGCACGACCCCGGCGCCGACGAGGGTTTCGTCGGCGCGGCCCTGTCGAGCACGATGTGGCACTTCCACCGCGACAACGGCTCGTTCAGCGCCGACAAGGCGATCGCCGTCGAGAACGCCGAGCTCGACGGCTGGCCGCTGCCGGGCGGCGTGCCCGGCCTGATCACCGACCTGCTCGTCTCTATGGACGACCGATTCCTGTACTTCACCAACTGGCTGCACGGCGACCTGCGCCAGTACGACATCTCCGACCCCACCAACCCGCGGTTGACCGGCCGGCTGTGGCTCGGCGGGCTCCTCGGCAAGCCCAACGATGCCGGCCGCGACCTACACGGCGGACCGCAGATGATCCAGCTGTCGCTGGACGGGCGCAGGCTCTACGTCACCAACTCGCTGTACTCGACCTGGGACAACCAGTTCTACCCCGCGCTGCGCTCCTGGCTGCTGAGAGTCAACTGCTCGCCCGACGGTGGGATGCAGGTCGATCACGACTTCTTCGTCGACTTTCAGAACCGCCCCACCGGCCCCGCCCGCGCCCACGAGGTGCGCCTCCAAGGCGGCGACTGCACCACGGAGATCTTCCAATGATCTCGCTCG
>JBJMKX010000128.1:0-11009 GCA_045805605.1 Solirubrobacteraceae bacterium | reverse complement strand
CGCCGCTTCGCCGCGCCGCTTGACAACGTCCATCCCGACCTATCAAGGCGGATTTCCCCGCAAAGCACGGTTCTTTGCTTTCTGCTTCCATCAGCCGCGATGGCGTCTGCGCTTCCCGGGGATGATCTACAGGAGTTGGAGGCGAGACAGGACCCTCGGCTTCTGCGGGCTCTCGACATCGTCGCCCCCGGGACGGCCCTCCGCGAGGGCATCGACAACATCGTTCACTCGCGGACAGGCGGGCTGATCGTCATCGGAGACCCAGAGGAGGTCTCCTTTCTCTTTTCAGGGGGCATCACCCTCGACATCGACTACACCCCGGCGCTGCTCTACCAGGTGGCGAAGATGGACGGGGCGATCGTGCTCAACGAGCAGGCGACCAAGATCGTCTGCGCCAACGTCCAGCTGATGCCCGACCCGACGATCCTCTCGTCGGAGACAGGCACCCGCCACCGGACCGCGGAGCGCGTCTCCAAGCAGACCGCCGCCCTGGTGGTCGCGATCTCCGAGCGGCGCGACGTCGTCTCGCTCTACCTGGGCGGGATGAAGTACATCCTCCAGGACATCCCCGCCGTGCTGGCGAAGGCGAACCAGGGGCTGGCGACCCTCGACAAGTACCGCGCTCGCCTCGACGCTGTCTCGACCCGGCTGACGCGGCTCGAGTTCGAGGGCGGCTGCGTCCTCTACGACGTCCTCTCGGTGCTCCAGCGCGCCGAGCTGGTGACCCGGATGGCGGTCGAGGTCGAGCGCTACATCGTCGAGCTCGGCACCGAGGGGCGCCTGATCGAGATGCAGCTCGACGAGACGATGGTCGGTGTCGCCGCCGACCGCGCGGCGCTCTCCCACGACTACATCGTCGACCCCTCCGACGATCAGTTTGCCCTGGTGCTCGACCAGCTCGCGCGCCTCCCGCACCAGGACCTCCTCGACTTCGGCCGGCTGGCGGAGCTTCTCGGCTACGACCGCAAGGCCAACACGCTCGACTTCCCCGTCTCGCCCCGCGGGTACCGCATCCTGGGGCGCATCCCACGCCTGCCCAAGCTCGTGGTGCAGGAGATCGTCCGCGAATTCGGGCGATTGGACGAGATGCTCGCCGCGACCGACGGCGAGCTGGAGACCGTCGAGGGGGTGGGGGAGATCCGGGCGAAGGACATCCGCGAGGGACTTCGCCGGCTACAGGAGATCAATCTCGTGGACCGCTATCTGCAGACCTAAGGAGGAAGCGCTATTCCGGAGCAGATCATCGAGGAGCAGATCGAGGACCTCGTCACCGAGATACCAAACGTGGAGTTCGATATCGGCGACAACGTCGTCTATCCCCACCACGGTGCGGGCAAGGTCCTCAAGAAGGAAACGCGCGAGATCTTCGGCGAGAACCGCGAGTACCTGACCATCAAGATCCTCCACAACGACATGACCGTGATGGTCCCGACCGAGAACGCCGCCAAGGCGGGGCTGCGCCAGGTCATCGACGAGGTGACGGTCAAGAAGGTCCTGGACGTCCTTGCCGACGACGTCTCCGACATGCCGAAGAACTGGAATCGGCGCTTCAAGTACAACCGGGACAAGATCAAGACCGGTGACATCTACGAGCTCGCCGAGGTGGTGCGCAACCTGGCCCTCCGCGAGACCGAGAAGGGGCTGTCCACCGGCGAGAAGCAGATGTTCACGCGGGCGAAGAAGATCCTCGCGTCCGAGCTGATGTACGCGCTTGAGATGGACGAGGACGATGCCGAGGCCCACCTCGACGACCTGCTGGCCAAGTCGGCCGAGGCCAACGGCAGGGTGCCGGTCGCGGCCAAGTAGTGGCGATCGCGGTCCTCGTGGCCGCCGGACGTGGCGAACGCCTTGGCGCCGAGCGGCCCAAGGCGTTCGTCATGCTGGGCGGAAAGCCGATGCTGCAATGGTCGATCGACGCGCTCGCGCCCGCGGTCGACCACGTGGTGGTCGCGCTGCCGGCCGGAGCCGACGCCCCGCCCGGCACGATCGGGGCGCCCGGGGGCGAGCACCGCTCCCAGTCCGTGCGCAACGCGCTGCGAGCCGCCCCCGACGGGGACCCGGTCGTCGTCCACGACGCGGCCCGTCCGCTCATCACGGCCGAGCTGGTGGCCGGGGCGATCGCCGCGCTGGACTCAGACCACGACGCCGCCATCGCCGCGGCGCCGGTCTCGGACACGGTCAAGGAGGTCGACGGCCACGAGGTCCGCCGCACCGTCCCACGCGAGCAGCTGTGGGCGGTACAGACGCCGCAGGTCTTCCGGCGCGCGACGCTCGAGCGGGCCCTCGACGTCTGCGACGACGTGCTTGCGCGGGCCACCGACGACGCCTGGCTGGTCGAGCGCATCGGCGGCCGGGTCAAGGTCGTCCCGTTCCCGCCGGACAACATCAAGGTCACCTCGCCGTTCGATCTCGAGGTCGCCGAGCGCCGCCTGTGTTGACCGACTACCACGTGCACCTGCGGCCGGACGATCCCGGCACTCCCGCCGAGCGCTATTTCACGGCGGAGAATGCGGATCGGTACCGCACCGTCGCCGGCGAGCACGGCATCGAGGAGCTCGGCGTCTCCGAGCACGTCTACCGCTTCGCCCAGGCGCTTGCGGTCTGGCGCCACCCGTTCTGGCGCGAGCAGGCCGTCGACGACCTCGACGCCTACTGCGCCTTCGTGCGGGAGGAGACCGACCTGCGGCTCGGAGTCGAGGCGGACCTGATCGCCGGCGGCGAGGACCGCATGGCCACGCTGCTCGACACCTACGACTGGGACTACGTCGTCGGATCGGTGCACTTCATCCGCGACGTCGCCGTCGATCACGAGAGTTTCGACGCCTGGACCGCGCACAGTGACCCCGAGGTGGTCTGGCGGCGGTACTTCGAGTACCTGGGCGAGGCCGCCCGCAGCGGCATGTTCGACATCCTCGCCCACCCGGACCTGGTCAAGGTCTGGGGCGCGGACCGGCCCCGCCCCGAGGGCGACCTGCGGCGCTTCTACGACATCGCCATGGAGGGCATCGCCGAGTCGGGCATCGCCGTCGAGGTCTCCACCGCCGGCCTGCGCAAGCCGGTGGGGGAGATCTACCCTTCACGCCCCTTCCTGGAGATGTGCCTGGACGCCGGCAACCCGATCGCGCTCTCGTCCGACGCCCACGTGCCCGACCAGCTGGGCTACCGCTATGAGCATGCGCTGGAGTTGCTCGACGCCCTCGGCGTCCGCGAGCTGGCGGTGTTCGAGCGGCGCCAGCGCCGGATGGAGCCGATCGGGTGAGCGTCCGTCACGGGATCGGCTACGACGCCCACCGCCTCGCGGCGGGCCGGCGGCTGGTGCTCGGCGGGGTCGAGCTCGAGCACGAGCGCGGCCTCGAGGGCCATTCCGACGCCGACGTCCTCGTCCACGCCGTCATCGACGCGCTGCTGGGCGCGGCCGGCCTGGACGACATCGGCACCCACTTCCCCGATGACGACGAGACCTTTCGGGACGCCGACTCGCTCGACCTGCTGCGCCAGGTCGCGTCGCTGCTCGACGACCGCGGTCTGGCCGTGGTGCACGTTGACGCAACGGTGGTGGCGGAGACGCCGCGCATCGCGCCCCACCGCGACGCGATGCGCGCCGCCCTGGCCTTCGCGCTGAGCGTCGAGCCGTCCGCGGTCAACGTCAAGGCCACCCGCGGGGAGGGGATGGGCTTCGTCGGGCGCGGCGAGGGCATCGCCGCCCTGGCGGTGGCGACCGTCGAGGCGGCGGTTTGAGCGGTCAGACGCGTTGCTTTGAACCGTCGCCGTCGCGAATCGCGTTGCACGAGAACTGGACGAGCGACGCGACGAGCGCCTCATGGCCCGCGCCAGGCAGGGCGATGAGCGCCTCCTGCATGCCGCCGACGAGCGCGGCGGCGGCCACCTCGGGATCGAGAGGGGGGACCTCGCCGCTCTCAATGCCCTCGCGCAGAAGTCCGGCGAACAGGTGGCGCCAGGCGCGCTTGCTTGACAGGCGCTCGACCTCGAGCGCCGGGTCGACGGGTTCGGCCAGCAGCGCGTAGACGAGGGTCGGGGCGGCCAACGCACGGCGGGCAAAGGCCTCGGTCGCGGCCGCGAGGCGGTGGCGGACCGGGCCGGGGGCGCTGACGATCGCGCCGATGACCTCGAGCTCGCGCCCGGCGGCGCGGCGGAAGACCTCGGTGAACAGGTCGGCCTTGGACGGGAAATAGCGGTAGACGCTGCCGGTTGCGACGCCGGCGCGGCGGGCGACGGCAACCACGCTCGCCGATGCGTACCCGTCGGCGGCCACCTGGTCGTGGGCGGCGGCGACGATCGCCTCGCGCGTCCGGGCCTTGTCCTCCTCCGTCACCCTGGCCTTGCGGCGCCCCACACGTCTGAGTGAATCAGGGTTCTTCCTCGCGTCAACCCCGACGCTCGACGGCGTCCAGGTCAGCGTTCGGTTGGCCGGCCGGAAGCTCGACTCCTGGTGGAAGCTCGAGATGGAGGTCGGTGACGGCGCCGATCCGCACGGTGCCGTGCCGCAGCCGGCACCGAAGGACGTGGCCCCCCGCGCTCCGGTCGACGGCGATCGCGTGCAGGTGGTATCCCGGCACCTCGACCCCCTGGGCCACGGTGGGGAAGCGGAAGCCCACCAACGTGCCATCCACGCCGCGCAGCTCGAACACGTGCTGGTCCCGCACGACCTCCGCCAGCGGCCGGTAGGGCGGCTCCTGCCGAGGCACCGAGCGGGCGTGGACGTCGAGGACGCCGTCGACGCGAACGGCCTGGGCGGGGTCGCGCGCGTTGCGGTCGATCAGCGCGAGCAGGGCGTCGTGCTCGAGCGGCCCCTCGACCGCGAGCTCCACGTCCGGTCGGAACGGCGTAACGACCGCAAACGGCGTGCGCTCGGGGCCCGGAACCCGCCGCAGGCGGCCGTCGACGCGCGCCGACCACGCCTCGCCGTCGACGACGATGAGCTCGCCGTCGAGGTGGTCGACGGTGCCCACGCCGAGGTCGCCGTGGCGCAGCAGCGTCGCGATGTCGAGGTCGCCCTCGTAGCGGCCGTGCAGCAGCGCGTCGATCGTGGCGGCCTGGAAGGCCGCGTGGGCGGGCTCGGCGCGCTCGAGCTCGGCACCCGCGACGACCCGCGGATGCAACGCGGCGATCAGCTCGGGATCGAAGGCCACCCGGCGCTCAGCCCGACGCGCCGGCGCCGGCCCGGCGGCGGGCGGCGGCCCGCTCGCGGAGCTCCTCGTGCTCGACCTGGCGCTTGAGCTGCTGCAGCGAGCGGCGCAGGTGGCCGCGCACGGTCGGGGCGGCGACCTGCTCGGAGATCCAGCCGAGGATGCCCGAGCCGGCCACCCCGGCGGTCATCCGTAGCTGCACCCAGGTGCCCATCGTCCCGTCGTCGCGCGGCCGCTCGCGCAGCCGCCAGCGGCCGCGCTGGTCGATGCCGGTGATGCTGGTCCACGCCAGCTCGCGCTCGGGCGCCCACTCGACCACCTCGATCAGGCCGCCGATCTCGGCCGAGCCCACCCTCATCAGCATGCGGTAGCGCGCGCCGACGCCGCCGGGCTCGTCGGAGACGACCTCCCAGCGCGTGAAGCCGGCGAGGAAGTGCAGGTAGCGGGTGGGGTCCGCGACGACCTTCCAGACCACGCTGGGCGGCGCCGAGACCTCGATCGCCTCGGCGACCCTCAACCGAGCACCGGCAGCCGCCGCTCGGCCGCCATCGCGTCGAGGGTGTCCTGCATGAGCCGCGTCACGTGGTCGTAGACCTCGTCGAGGTCGGGCTCGGCGCCGAACTCCTCGCGCAGGTAGATGGGCGGCAGCGCCTCGATGGTGATCTTGGCCGGCAACGGGAGGTGGCCGAGGATGTCGCCCACGTTCAGGCCCCACGGAAGCGCCAGCGACACCGGCAGGACCTTGAGCCGGAACATGCGGTCGAGCGCGAGCAGCTTGGCCAGCCGCTCGCCGCGGCTGATGAACAGCGCGGTCTCCTGGCCGCCGATCGACACCACCGGCACGATCGGCACGTCGTGCTCGAGGGCCAGGCGGATGAACCCCTTTCGGCGGCCGAAGTCGACGCGGTTGCTCTCCCACGACGGGCGGTGGACCTCATAGTCGCCGCCGGGATAGACGAGGAGCGCCGCGCCGGCCGAGAGCGCCTTCTGCGAGTTCTCGTGCGAGGCCGCGACCGTGCCGTACTTGCGCAGGAAGGCGAGTTGGGGCATCGACAGCACGAGGTTGTGGGCGAGCTGGTAGAAGGGCCGCTCGACTCCGAAGTAGGCGCAGAACGCCAGGGTGAAGACGGTGGTGTCGGGCGTCATGTTGCCGCCCGAGTGGTTGCCGACCATGAGCACCGGGCCGGTCTCGGGGATGTTGCCCAGCCCACGCACCTCGCCGCGGAACCACAGCGAGCTCAGAAGCCACGCGGCGGGGAGGTTCTCGCGGATGTAGTCGGGGTCACGCTCGTCAAGGTCGGCGGCCGGGATCCGCTTCTGGACCTGGCCCGCGACGCTGCGCAGCAGGCGGGTCGGGAGACCCGCGCGAACCTCCTCGTCGGGCGGGCGCCCGTTGCTGCGCGCGGCCTCTGCGGCGGTTGCCTCCATGACCTCCAGCCAGTCTAGGCCGCGGCCGCTGCGCGAGCCGTCGCCGCGGGGGCCTCGGCGCCGAGCGCATCCACGTCGGCGAAGAAGCGGCGCAGCAGCCCGTTGGTCTGCTCGGGCCGCTCGACCTGGGGCACGTGCCCGCAGCCGTCGAGGACGATGTGCTCGGCGTTCGGCAGCCAGCGCGCGACGTGGCGGCGGAAGGCGACGGGCACGAGCCGGTCGTGCGAGCACCAGACGAACAAGGCCGGCGGTTGCAGGCCGGCCAGGCGCGGGTAGAAGCCGCTCGTGCCGAGCGGGCGGTCGAGGTAGACGTTGCGCGCGGCGGCCAGGAAGGCCACGCGGGCCGTCGCGGACCCGTAGATGCGCTGGAACTCATCGACGACCACGTCGGCGACGCTGGGGTCGACCTGGTCGCGGTCGCAGAACATGGCCCAGAACTGCTTGGCCACCATGTCTCGGCCGAACCGGTGGGGTAGGACGCCCAGCTCGGGGCGAAGCAGCCGGACCAGAGGATGGAAGCCGCGCTTGAGCCAGGCGACGGCGGGACACAGGAGCGCGAGCCCGCGGATGCGCTCAGGCGCCGTGAGCCCGAGCTCGAGCGCCACGCGTCCCCCCATCGAGTTGCCGACGACGTGGGCGCGCTCGATCCCGAGCTCGTCGAGCACGCTCAGCACGGTGCGGGCGAAGTAGGGGGCGTCGTAGCCGGCCATCGCCGGCTTGGACGACGAGCCGAAGCCGGGCAGGTCGATCGCGTGGATCCGGTAGTGGTCGCTGAGGGCCGCCGAGGTATCGATGAACGAGTGCTTGGTGGCGCCGAGGCCGTGGAGCAGCAGCACGTCGGTCTGACCGCGGCCCATGGTCAGGGTCGAAACCTTGGTGCGCCCGACGCGTACGTCGTGGATCCGAAGCAGCGGCGGGCGGCCGTTGGGGAGCCGGAACAGGCCCTCGAACCCGATCGCCAGGTCGAGGTTGCCGCGGGCGTAGAGCTTGCGCTGGGAGAAGGCCTCGATCCCGGACAGCTCGCCTGCGCGCAGGCGCATCCACGTGTCGGCGTCGGTGCCGATGGTGACGTCGGGATCGCGCCGGGACCCGCCCTTGCGCACGCGGGCGCCGTGAGTGGTGCAGCGGACCTCCCAGGTATGGCCCACGTCGCCCAGCCGCACGTGATAGGTCGCATCGAATCCCGGCTCGGCGCCCAGATACCGGTCGGGAAGGCTGCGGAACGCGCCCTCGACGACCCGGAGACGCTCGCCCCTTGGGGCTTGGCCAGACACGGCGAACGCCAGACTACCCGCTGCGTCGGCCGTCAGGCGCTCGATTGAATCCTCGTTCACGCTGGCCTGTTACCCGATTTGGTGCATTTTGCGACCGGTTTCGGCGAAGGTCGGAGAAGCTAGGGTCCCGCGCGTGCGCCCGATCCGCCTCCACGACACCCGCACTGGGGAGGTGGTTCCGCTCGAGCCTCGCGAGCCGGGGCGGGTCGGGATCTACGCGTGCGGGCCGACGGTGTACGGCCGCATCCACGTCGGCAACGCACGCCCGTACGTGGTCTTCATGGCGCTACGGCGGTTCCTGGCGGCGGAGGGCTACGACGCGACCCTGGTGGCCAACGTCACCGACATCAACGACAAGATCTACGACGCCGCACGGGCCGAGGGCCGGCGGTCGGCCGAGCTTGCGCGGACGATGACCGAGGCCTACGTGGCGGACACCGACCGCCTCGGCATCGGGCGCCCAGACGCCGAGCCGCTGGCCTCCGAGACGATGGGGCCGATCGTCGAGCTCATCGAGGCGCTCGTCGACGGCGGCCATGCGTACGAGTCCGGCGGCGACGTCTACTTTCGCGTGCGCTCGCTGCCGGAGTACGGCGAGCTGTCGCACCGGCGGCTCGAGGACATGGACCAGGGGGAGGGGGAGACCGACCCGGCCAGCCGCGATCGCAAGCAGGATCCGCTCGACTTCGCCCTATGGAAGGCGAACAAGCCCGACGAGGACACGGCGTGGGACTCGCCGTGGGGCAGGGGACGGCCGGGCTGGCACATCGAGTGCTCGGCCATGGCCGAGACGCTGCTCGGGCTGGACTTCGAGGTCCACGGAGGTGGCACCGACCTCATCTTCCCCCACCACGAGAACGAGGCCGCCCAGACCAGGGCCGCTCGCGGTGAGCCGCTGGCCCGGATCTGGATGCACAACGGGATGATCCAGACCGAGGGCGAGAAGATGGCCAAGTCGGTCGGCAACATCTTCCTGCTCCACACGGCGCTCGACGAGTACGGCCCCGACGCCGTCGTGATGTACCTGCTCTCCGGCCACTATCGCCAGCCGCTTCAATTCTCGGGCGAGCGGCTTCAGGAGGCGGCGGCGCGTGCCGAGCGCATCCGCGAGGCGGGCCGGCGGCTGGTCGACGGCCCTTCGCCGCAGGACATGGCGCCGCTGCGCGAGCGGTTCTTCGACGCCCTCGCCGACGACTTCAACACGGCCGAGGCGCTGGCGGCCGTGTTCGAGTGGGTGCGCGAGGCCAACCGGCGCGAGGGCGTCGGGGGCGACGACCTGCGCGCCATGCTCGCAGTGCTCGGCCTCGAGCGGCTGCTGGACGAAGCGATCCCGACGGCGCCCGCAGACGTTGTCCGCATGGCACAAGAGCGCCAGGACGCTCGGAAGGCGAAGGATTTCGGTGAGGCAGATCGCCTGCGCGACTCGATCGCCGAGCGGGGGTGGGAGGTCCGCGACGCCCCAGACGGCTTTGAGCTGCTGCCGCGGCCCGGGCTCTGATCCCCTTGAGGGTTGATTGATCGTCTACGGCCGCAACCCCGTGCGGGAGGCGCTGCGCGGCCGTCGCGCGGTGCACGAGGTCTGGGCCACGCGGCGGGCGGCCGCGCTCGAGTGGCTGCACGGGGTCGACGTCGAGCGTGTCGAGGACGAGGCGCTGATGGCGCGCGCCGGCACGCCCGAGCACCAGGGCGTGGTCGCGCGGACCGACGCGTACCCCTATGCCGACGCCGCCGAGCTGCTGCGCCCAACCGATCCGCTCATCGTGGCGCTCGACCAGGTCACCGATCCCCACAACCTGGGGGCGGTCTGCCGCACGGCGGAGGTGGCGGGCGCCACCGGGGTGGTCATCCCCGACCGGCGCTCGGCGGAGGTCACGCCGGCCGTGTGCAAGGCATCGGCGGGGGCGGTGGAGCACCTGGCGGTCGCGAAGGTCCGCAACCTCGCCGACTTCCTCGCCGACGCCAAGAGGGCGGGGTGCTGGTGCTTCGGCGCCGATGCCGCGGCCTCGACGCCGTACGACCGGCCCGACTACCATGGCGGCGTCGTGCTCGTCCTGGGGGCCGAGGGGCGCGGATTGCGTCCCCGCGTTGCGGGCGCATGCGACGAGCTGGTGGCGCTGCCCGTGCGCGGCCACCTCGAGTCGCTCAACGTGAGCGCCGCGGCCGCCGCGCTGCTGTACGCCATCTTGCAGCGGCGCGAGCCCGCTTGACACCGATCCATAACTGTGCCACGGTCCGCTCAGCTCAACATGCAGCTGAGGGTTAATCCGACCGTCAGCGCGTGGAGGAGTGGCGCTGGGGAGGTAAGCGCCACGCAACGACAAAGGACCCCTCTTGCAGGGGTTCTCCGAAAGGATCGTTTCGTGGCACGCTTCGCTCAAGAGTCTCAAGGTCAAGTACACCTTGATGACTTGTACCTTGTGGCCCTGGCCAAGCAGGGCTCGCCGGTCGCATACGACCGGATCATGCGCCGTTACTACGGCTTCGTCCGCTTGAAGGCCTCGTCGTACTTCCTCGCCGGCGGCGATAGCGACGACCTCGTCCAGGAGGGGCTGGTCGGCCTGTACAAGGCGGTGCGGGACTTCCGGTCAGATCGCGAGTCGTCGTTCCGCAACTTCGCCGAGCTCTGCATCACGCGCCAGATCATCACGGCGGTCAAGACGGCGACCCGCAACAAGCACACGCCGCTCAATCAGTACGTGTCCTTCTCCACCTCGCCGGCCTCCGCGACCGACGGCGAACCGACGTTGGACGAGATCCTGCCCGGGCCGACCGCCCACGATCCCGTCAACCAGGTGATCTCCTCCGAGGAGCTGCGCTCGCTCGTCGCCTGCCTGTCGACCGTGCTCTCCGACCTCGAGTCGCGTGTGCTGGCGCTCTATCTCGACGGCCATTCCTACGAGGCCGTGGGCGACCGCCTGGGCTGCGACACGAAGACGGTCGACAACGCTCTTCAGCGCGTCAAGCGGAAGGTCGGAGCTCACCTCGCGTCGCGCGCGGTGCCCGCCTAGCCCGCATCGTCGCCAGCCACGACCCGATCAGGATCAGCGGCAACCCGACCGCCGCGCCGGGGCCCAGGCGCTCGTCCAGGAAGATAACGCCCAGCGTCACCGCCACGACCGGGTTGACATAGGTGATCACGCTGGCGCGGCTGGGGCCGGCC
>JBJMKX010000127.1:0-26516 GCA_045805605.1 Solirubrobacteraceae bacterium | reverse complement strand
CGCATCCCGGTCCACATGGTCGAGAAGCTCAACAAGGTCGTGCACGTCGAGCGCCAGCTCGTCCAGCAGCTCGGGCGCGAGCCGACTCCCGAGGAGATCGCGCTGGAGCTCGAGACGACGGCGCGCGAGGTCCGCGACATCCTGCGCATGGCGCAGCAGCCGGTCTCGCTCGAGAAGCCGATCGGCGAAGAGGAGGAGTCCGAGCTGGGCGACTTCGTCGAGGACCAGACGGCCGAGTCGCCGTTCGAGATCGCCTCCGACAACCTTCGCCGCGAGAACGTCCGCCGCGCCCTGGCGGCGCTGCCGACGCGCGAGCGCGAGGTGATCGAGATGCGCTTCGGCCTGACGGGCGAGCGCCCCCGCACCCTCGAGGAGGTCGGCCAGGCCTTCAACGTGACGCGCGAGCGCATCCGCCAGATCGAGAACCACACGCTGAAGAAGCTCGAGGCCCTGCCTGAGGCGCAGCGCCTCAGGGACGCTTCGTAAAAGCACGCCCGATCCGTCCGCGCCGACCGCGGCGGCGCTGTGGCTGCTGTCCGAACGGCGACCGGTCTTGATCCCGTTCGGGCACAGTGCGGACACCGATCTGATCACGATCCTCGAGGATCGGGCGGTGCGCATGCAGGTGAAGAGCTCTCGCTACGTCCGTAACCGCCGCTGGCACGTGGTGGTTCGAACGAGCGGTGTCAACCAGAGCTTGAACCGGATTGTCAAACGCATGGAGCCGACACGGTGCGACTACCTCTTCGTTGCGGTCGCGGATGGGCGTCGTTGGTGGATCCCTTCAAACGCGATCGGGGGGAGACCTCGCTCATGCTTGACGGGCCAAAGTACGCGGCCTTTGAAGTCGAGCCGCGTCCGCCGATGCCAGGCGCGGAACTTCTAGACTCGTTTCCACTCCGGGGGGATTCCGGAGTGGTCAAACGGGCTCGGCTGTAAACCGAGTGGCTCAGCCTTCGGAGGTTCGAATCCTCCTCCCCCCATTCAGTCGGCCCCGCACCGCGGGGCCTTTCCTTTGCGATGAGTTTCGCCCCCCGGCGGGGTCTAAGGCCTCGTAACCGTATGCCCGATGCAACGAACGAAAGGAGCCGCATGCCCGGACAAGTCGTGCACATCGAAATCCCGGCGGAGGACACCGGGAGGAGTCGCGAGTTCTGGGGGTCGCTCCTCGGCTGGCAGTTCGAGTCGTTCCCCGGGCCGTCCGAGTACCACATGGCGCAGATCGGCGAGCAGCAGGGCGCTGCGATCACGAACATGGAGCCGGGCAAGCGCGGGACCCGGTCGTACTTCCTCGTGGAGGACATCAACGCCGGCGCCGCGCGCGTCAAGGAGCTCGGCGGCGAGGCCAACGACCCGGCGCCCGTCCCCAACATGGGCTGGTTCGCCACCTGCACGGACCCGCACGGCAACGAGTTCGGCCTCTGGCAGGTCGACACATCGGCCCCGGAGCCCGAGCAGTAGGCCAACCGTTGGGCAAGGGCCGCGGCGAGCGCAATCGTCGCGGCCCTGCACCGGTCAGGCCACGCGCTCGGACTCGGCCTCGAGCTGCGCGTAGTGGCCCCCGGCGGCCCGCAACTTGGCGGGTGAGCCCTGCTCGACGACGCGCCCGGCCTCGAGCACCACAACGTGGTCGGCGCCCCGGATCGTGCTCAGCCGGTGGGCGATGACGAGCGAGGTGCGCCCGGCCAGCAGTCGCGAGAGGCCGCGCTGGACGCGCGCTTCGGTGGCGGCGTCGATGCTGGACGTGGCCTCGTCGAGCACGAGGATCCGGGGGTCGATGATGGTCGCCCGCGCGAGCGAGACGAGCTGGCGCTGGCCCCCGGAGAGTCGCTCGCCGCGCTCGCCGACCTCCGTGCGAAGACCGTTGGGCAGGCGCTCGAATACCTCGAGCGCTTCGACGGCTTCAGCGGCGGCGCGAACCTCGTCATCGCTCGCGCCAGGCCTCGCCCAGGCGATGTTGTGCGCCACGCTGCCTGCGAACAGGAACGGCTCCTGGGCGACGAGCGCGACCTGGCGGCGTACGCTTGCGAGGTCGAGCTGGGCGAGGTCGACGCCGTCGTAGCGCACGCAGCCGCGCTGCGGGTCATAGAACCCGACCGCGAGCTTGACCAGCGTGCTCTTGCCCGAGCCGGAGTGGCCGATGAACGCCACCGTGTGACCGGCCTCGATGTTGACGTCGACGTCGTGGATGATCCAGCGCTCGTCCTCGTAGGCGAACAGGACGTGCTCGAAGGTCAGCTCGCCACGCAGTGCGGGCGCCGGACGGCGGCCGGGCAGCTGGCCCGGGTCCGGCGCCTCGGCGAGGATCTCGTCGAGCTTCTCGAGCGCGGTCGCCGCCTGCTGGAAGTTGCCCGCCAGCACGGTCAGCTGCGGGAGCGGGGCGAGCGCCTGGCGCAGGTACGCGGTGAAGGAGACGATCAGTCCCACCTCGACGGCGCCTCCCACGGCCTCACGCGCGCCATACACGATCACCGCCGCGATGGTCACCGCGATCAACAGCTCGACCAGCGGGAGGATCGTGCGCCAGAGCGCGTTCGAACGCATGATGCGCATCCGGGTCTCCTCGTTGTGGCGCTCGAAGCCGGCCAGGTGGCGCTCCTCCTGCCCGAAGGCGCGCACGACAGCGCGTCCCGAGAGACCTTCGGCCATGTACGTCGTCACCTGGGCGACGGCGTCGCTGGCCTTCCGCCACGCCGGTCCCGCGACGCGCTGAAACGAGGCCGCCACCATCACCACGAGCGGGAACACGAACGCTGCCACCAACGCCATGCGCCAGTCGAGGACGAGCAGGACTACCACCGTCCCGACCACGAGGAGCGCGTTGGAGACGAGCTGGTTCAAGCCTCCCGTCACGACGGTGTTGAGCGCCTCCACGTCGTTGGTGACCCTCGACATCACGCGCCCCGCGCTGGCCCTGTCGTAGTAACGCATGGGCAGCGTCTGGAGATGCTCGACCAGCCGGAACCGCAGGTCCATGAGGGCCCGCTGACCGAAGTCGCCCACGAGCCACGTCTCCGCCGTCTGTGCCAGCCAAGCGACGGCGAGGGATACGACGAGTCCGATCGCGATCAGCACGAGCGTCCGCGTCGACCCGGTCTCAACCACATCGTCGACGACGAGCCCGGCGAGGTACGGGGGCGCCAGCTTGGCTGCCGTCGAGAGCACCGTGGCGGTCATGGCCGCGATTACCCGGCGGCGGTACGGG
This sequence comes from Solirubrobacteraceae bacterium, assembly GCA_045805605.1. Taxonomy (GTDB): domain Bacteria; phylum Actinomycetota; class Thermoleophilia; order Solirubrobacterales; family Solirubrobacteraceae; genus DATBDE01. The sequence goes on along the minus strand of JBJMKX010000127.1, from coordinate 23,311 downwards.
GCCAGCAACGCGCGCAGCAGCGCGCTTCGGCCGCCACCAGCCCTGCCTTGGGGAGTGGCGCTCACGGCGGGCTCGCCTCTCGATCGCCGGCGGCGTCGACGCCGACGAGCGCGCGATATCGCGCGCTCGAACGCAAGAGCGCGTCGTGCGTGCCGCGCTCCACGATGCGGCCGTCCTCGAGCACCACGACCTCGTCGGCGCGACGCAAGATCGCGGGCCGATAACCGACCACGATCCGCGTGGCCGGCGCCGCGGAGCGCACCGTGTCCAGCTCGTCCAGGACGGCGGCCTCGGTCAGCGCATCGAGGTTGCCGGTCGCGTTGTCGAGCAGCAGGATCGCCGGCTCTGCCAGGAGCGCCCGCGCCAGCGCGACCCGTTGCCGCTGGCCTCCCGACAGGCCGACGCCGCGATCCCCGAGGACCGTGTCGTACCCGTCCGGTAGGGCCGCGATGAAGTCGTGTGCCTGCGCCGCGCGCGCGGCTGCTTCCACGTCGTGCAGCGAAGCGTCTGGTCGCGCGAAGGCGATGTTCTCACGCACCGTGCCCGAGAACAGGAAGTTGTCGTCGGTCGCGGTCCCCACCGCATGGCGGAGCGATCCGATCTCAACCTCGCCCACCGGCAGGCCGGCGACCTCGACGCTCCCACCGGCGGCGTCGCGCAAACGGTTGACCAAGGCGAGCAACGTGGACTTGCCCGACCCGGTCGTCCCCAGCACCGCAACCGTCCCGCCGGCCGGGACGTCGAGGTTGACTCCATCGAGGATCGGATCGCCTGCGGGGGTCTCGGCCCGCACGCCGCGCATCCGTACCCCCGCCGGTGCGGGGGGCAGGGGCGGATCGCTGGGGGAGCGCTGCGCCGGTGCTCGCAACGCCTCGAGCACCCGCCTCAGGCTCGCAAACGCCGGCTGGGCCTGGCCGAGCGTCACGCCGACCGCCTGCACGGACGGAACCAGCATCACGACGTACGTGTAGAAGACCGAGAAGTCGACCACCGACAGCTCGCCGGAGATCGCCAGTCGCCCGCCGACGATCACCACGACCGCCGAACCCACGAGCGGCAGCATGTCGACCGCCGTCAGTGAGCGGGCGCCCATCCGGTTGACGGCGAGCGAGGCGTCCAGCACCCGTTCGGCGGCGCGGGCGAAGTGCTCGCGTTGCTCGGTCTCGCGCGCATAGGCGCGCACGGTCGCCGCCCCCGCGAGCGTCTCCTGCAGGGACGTCGAGAGCGCTCCCATCGCGCGGCGGGCCTCGAGCAGCTTCGGCCTGGCCCGGCGCGTGTAGGTGGCCAGGATCACGACGCCGATCGGCAGCGGCGCGAGGGCGAGGAGCGCAAGCAGCGGCTCGAGCCAGACCATGATCACGCCGGCGAGCAGCATCGTGACGACGCCTTGTACGCCGCGGGCGAGCCGGTTCCCGAAGAACTGCGCGATCGGGAACAGGTCGGTGCTCGCGAGCGAAACGAGGTCGCCGGTCGGCCGAGCGTCCAGCACCCGCGGGTCGACGACCTGGAAGTGGCGGTACAGCCGGGAGCGCAGGTCGGTCTCGATGACCGCGGAGACGCGACTGTTGACGACGCCGGCAGCCGCGGAGAAGGTCGCCGCGAGCAACCCCGCGAGCGCGATCCCCAGCGCGGCAGCGAACGCGCCATCGGTGCCGGAGATGTCACCGGCGTCGATCCGCTCGACCGCCAAGCCCGTCAGCAGCGGCGTGACCAGCGTCATCCCGATGATCCCGGCGTTCAGCACCACCAGCAGCGCCACCGCTCGGCGCTGCCTGGTCAGCAGCGTCGCGGCGAACCGCAGCGGGCTTCCCGTCGGCGGCGCGCCGCTCATGGCGCCCGCAGCGAGGTGAAGCTGAGGGCCCACGCAGCGAGGTCAAGATCCAGCACGCCCTTGACGTCCTCGGAGCGGAGGTTGGGCTCCCGGTTCCAGACGATCGGCACCCCGGGCGCGAGCTCGGTCACCTGCCGGTCGACCTCTGCCCAGCGCTCGGCGCGGTCCGCTTCGCCGGTCGTCGCCACCGCCTTGTCGATCATGCCCTGAAGCGAAGGGTCGGACAGCCGCGACACGTTGGTCCCGGCGCGGAGCCCCGTCGCGCCGAAGAGCGGGGGGAGCACGGAGGCGGCGTCGGCGATGTCGCGCTGCCAGCGGTACCCCAGGCAGGCAGCCACGCGGGGAATGCGCGAGCAGGCCCGGATGAACGGCCCGAAGCCGAGAAAACGCACGCGGCTGCGCAGTCCGAGCGCCGCGAGCGCTTGCCGGGTCTCGGCGGCGAACGCCGCCCCTGACGCCTGGCGGCGGGCGACGAGCTCGAGCGGAGGCAACCCGGTGATCCGCCCCCGGGCGTAGCCGGCACGGCGGAGATAGCGGCGCGCGAGCGCGAGGTTTCCCCGGCGGAAGGCGAGGAAGTCGACGCCGGGGCCCGCACGACCTCCCGCCTCCGCGAAGCCCGGGACTCCCGGTGGGATCCAGTGGGTCGGGACCGCGCCCACCACGGCGCCCCCCAGCGCCTGGCGCAGGGCGTCCTGGTCGAGAGCTGCCGACACCGCGCGGCGCACGTCGGGGTCGTCGAACGGGGCCAGGCGCGTGTTCAGCGCGATGAACGTGATCTCGCCCGCCAGCGGCAGGGCGACCTGGGCTCGTCGCGCGCGCAGTGCTCCGACGAGGTCGGCCCGCGCCGGCTCGGTCCCGGTCACCGCCCCGCGGCCGCCGAGCACGCGCCGGGCGAGCGCCACGGCGCCGGGCAAGCGCTGCGCCAGGACGATCCGGTCGACGAACGCCGGGCGGAAGTCCTCCTCCGAGTCCCAGGCCGGATTGCGCTCCAACGTGATCCGCGACGCGTCGGCCGCCGGGAGCAAACCGGCCCGGTCAGCGGCGATCCGGTACGGGCCCGTGAACACCTGATGTCGCCCGTAGGTCGAGCGGGGCAGGCGGTCGAAGCGGCGGGCGTACTCGGGCGGGACCGGCGCCGCCAGGGGGAGGGTCAGGGCCTGGGCCACCAGCCGGCCCGTGGGCGCGCGCAGGCGGATCTCCAGCGTCTCGTCGTCCGGGGTCTGCAGCCCCGACGGCAGCGTGGTCCGGCCCGCCGCCACATCGGCCACACCCTCCACGTCTGAGAAGTACAGTTGCGCGGCCGGCGAGTCGACCCCCGGAAGGAAGCCGCGGGCGATGCCATAGGCCACGTCGCGCGCGGTCACCTCGCGGTTCACGGGCGGCGAGAAATGGACGCCGGAGCGGATGGTGATCGTCACCCGGCGGCTGTCGTCGGAGATCTCGGGGGTGCCCTCCGCGAGGTCGGGCTGGGGGCCGTCGTCCCGGTCGGGCCGAAACGTATAGGGCATGCGCTGCACCGCGCGCGCGATCATCGTGCCGTAGACGTCGTTGATGCGGGCGGGATCGAGGTCGGGCGAGCCCTCGAGCGAGACGACGGTCAGCGTGCCACCCCGCTCGCCCTCGATCTCGTGAACCCGCGAGAGCACCGAGCCCGTCATCGCCAGCACGGCAATCGTGAGTAGCGCCGCGGTGCCCAACACAGCGACCACGCGGACCGCATGCTTGCGCAGCCACGGCACCCGAGATGTATATCGCCCGGCCTCGACACGCGTTTGTGACTTTCCGGCCTGGGCGTAGGGTTGGCTCGTGGCGGGCGAGCGCCTCAAGGACATCCCCGGCTTCAACATCGACAAGGTCGCCTCCGCGGCCGGGGACGATCCCGACGTCCTGCGGATGGAGAACCTCGACACGGATGTCGCTCCGCCGGCCGTCGCCGTCGTGGCGACTCGTGCCGCCGTTGGCACCGACGACGCGAACAGCTGGCTGCCGTTCAACGGCCGCGCCGACCTCAAGGCGGCGGTGGTCGAGTATCTGGCGCGCCGGGGCGCGCCGGCCTACGACCCCCAGCGCGAGGTCGTGATCACCTGCGGCGAGGGCGAGGCGATGCTCGACGCGCTGCTCTGCCTCACCGATCCCGGCGACGAGGTCATCCTCACCGACCCGACCTACGCCGGCATGCTCAACCGGGTGCGCCTGGCCGGGGCGGTGCCGGCGCTGGTGCCGCTACACGCCCGGACCGGCTCCTGGCGGCTCGACCTCGACGCGCTGCGCGCGGCGGTCACCGACCGGACCCGCGTCGTGTTCATCAACAACGCCTCGTTCCCGACCGGGTGGGTGGCCAGCGACGCCGAGTGGGAGGCGATCGCGTCGCTGTGCATCGAGCGCGACCTGTGGCTCCTGTACTGGGGCGGCTTCGAGGGCGTGCTCTACGACGGCCTTCAGCCGCGCCAGCCGGCCGCCATGCCCGGCATGCGCGACCGCACGGTGACGGTCGGGGCGCCCACCTTCGAGCAGCGCATGATCGCCTGGCGCATCGGCTGGGTGGTGATGCCCGCCGCGCTGACCGACGCCATGAGCCGCTGCCAGATCTACAACGGCCTCGTCGCGAGCGGCTTCGCTCAGATAGGCACGCGCGAGGCGCTGCGGGTGGGCGACGACGACCTCGCCGCCGCCAACGCGGAGTGGCAGCGCCGCCGCGACGAGACGCTGCGCCAGCTCGACGGCTTCCCCGTGGTCAAGGCCGATGGGGGCTGGGCGGCGCTCCTCGACGTGCGCGAGCTCGGGCTCGACTGCGCCGACGCATCGGCACGGCTGCTCGAGCACAAGGTCGCCGCCACGCAGATGCGCGGATGGGGCGGCGAGGTGGCCGACCGCCACGTCCGGTTCGTGTTCAGCAACGAGCCGGTGCAGCGCATCGCCATGCTCGGTGAGCGGGTGCGGGCGGCGCTGGCCGGCTGACTCAATTCAGGCGCGTACCCGCCGATTACGGGTTCGCTCGTGCGCGACGGCCGGCCGCGCAATCGCCGGCGGGCAGAACACGGCGTCGACCTCCTCCAGGGCCGCCCGGTCGGCACCGCGATCGCGATCGCGCGGCGCTGAGGGAGCCGACTGGCGAGCGTCGCTTCGGGTAGAACCCGCCGGCGATGGACCTCATCCGCCCCGCCGATCCCAAGTACGACGATGCGCGCCAGGCCTGGAACCTCACGGTCGACCAACGCCCGGCGGCGGTAGCCCTGCCGCGGTCGGCGGACGAGGTGGCCGAGGCGCTGCAGGACGCCGCCGAGCGTGGCCTGCGCGTCGCTCCCCAGGCCACCGGCCACCGCGCCCCGCCGCTCGGCGACCTCGGCGACACGCTTTTGCTCAAGACCGCGCGCATGCGCGGCATCGCCGTCGATCCCGAGCGCCGCGTCGCCCGCATCGAGGCGGGCGTTCAGGGCGCCGAGCTCGTCGAGGCAATCGCGCCGGAAGGGCTCGCCACCCTCTCGGGCTCGGGGCCCGATGTCGGCGTCGTCGGCTACGCCACCAGCGGCGGTGTGAGCCTCATCGGACGCACCCACGGCCTCGCCGCCCACCAGATCGAGGCGGCCGAGCTCGTGACCGCCAAGGGCCAGCTCGTCCACGTCGACCGAGAGCGCGAGCCCGACCTCCACTGGGCCGTGCGCGGCGGGGGCGGCTCGCTCGCGGTCGTGACCGCGCTCGAGCTGCGCCTCCTCCCGATCGCCGAGGTCTACGCCGGCGTCCTCAGGTGGCCGATCGAGCGTGGCCCCGAGGTCCTGCACGCCTGGGCCAAGCTGACCCAGGGCGGCCTCCCCGACGAGCTGGCCACCATCGGTCGTTACCAGCGCTTCCCGCCGCTCCCGATGGTTCCCGAGGAGCTCCGCGGCAAGGCGTTCGTCACCATCGAGGTCATCCACGTCGGCGACTCCGCGCAGGCCGACGAGCTGCTCGCGCCGCTGCGCGCACTGGGTCCTGACCAGGGCACGATTGGCACGATCCCCGCCAAGGAGCTCGTCTTCCTCCATGGGGATCCGCCCCAGCCGTCGCCGGGCGTGTCCGACGGCATCCTGCTGCGCGAGCTTCCCGCCGAGGCGGTGGACGCGATCGTCGAGCGCGCCGGCGCGGCCTCCGACGCCCCGCTGGTCAACCTCGAGGTGCGCCATCTGGACGGCGCGCTGGCCCGGCCGCCGGCCGAGCCCGCGGCGCTCGAGCGCCTCGACGCCGCCTACGTGCTGGCCGCCGTCGGGATCGCCCTGACGCCCGAGCAGGGCGCGGCGGTGCGCGAGTGCATCGAGGGCATCAAGGTCGCGCTCGCGCCGTGGACGGCCGCACAATCGTCGCTGAACTTCGCCGACACGCCCCGCGAAGGGCGGTCGTTCTGGACCGCCGACGCCTACGAGCGGCTACGCCACCTGAAGTCCCAGCTGGACCCGGACGACCGGATCCGGGCCGCCCACTCGCTCGCGCGGGCCTAGCTCACCATCGCGGTCGCTTCGGCGGCGGCGAGGTACTCGTCGAGCGCCTCGCTGCGCTGCGTGTCCTCGTAAACCTCGTATTCGCGCAGCTTGCCCCACCGCATGTGGCCCCAGATGACGTAGCGGTTCTCATAGACCAGCTCGCCCTCGGGCGAGCGCAGATAGTCGTGGCCGCGAATGCACAGCGTCATTCGCCACGGCGGGCCGCCCACGACGACCTCGTCGGCGAAGATCTGGAGCCCGGTGTCGACGAAGCGCTGCAGCCAGCGCGCCAGTGCGGGCTTGCCGTGGATCTCGCCCGCCCACGAGCTGTCGCCCGGGAACCGGAAGCGGATGTCGTCGGCGTCCATCCGCAGCAGCGGCCGGGGGTCGCCTGCGTTCAGCCGCGAGAGGTTGCGGTCCAGCAGTCGCTTGGCCAGCCACGAGAGCATCCGTCGCCTCCTTCGAGATAGAACGTTCCAATAAGCGTACGGTGCCGCCGACGCTGCGCTCCACGGCGGTCAAGCCGAGCCGTCCGGGCGGGGTCGCGCTGGCGGGCTGACGCCCTGCTCGGCTTCCTCCTTCTCGCGCAGCCGCCAGTACATGACCGGCACGGCAAGGGCCTCGAGCGGGAGGGTGAAGGTCTCGCCGAGAGCCAGGCCGATCGGCTCGTCGGGCTTCTCGCCGAGGGTCGAAAGGATGAGCGCGACGGCGATGCCGACCAGGGCGGCGAGCACCTCCACCCCCAGCATTACGGCGAACACCCGCCAGGCGCTCCCGCGCACGAGCTGGACGCTGCGCCGAAACGCCCCCCGAACGCCGGAGCGCTCGGCGACCACCACCGGGCCGACGACCGCCAGGAACGTGAATGCGACGAAGCCGGGGACCAAGAGGAGCACCAGGCCCACTGCGACCACCAGCGCCTGGAGGAATCCGACGATGAACAGGGGAATGAGGACTCCAGGCACCTTGGCGAGCACGCCCTTCAGCGGGATGCGGCGCTCGCCCTCCTCCCAGCGGTGCACGAGCTCCTCGCCACAGCCGGCGAAGAGGGCGGTGGCGAAGCCGTCGATGGTGGTGGTGATCAAGGCGGCCCACGCATCCGGAAGCTGATGGGCGATGAAGATCTCGCCCGCGGCGGGGAGGAACGCGGCGACGATCGCGACCGGCAGCACGATCCACGGGTTGGTGCCGTAGATGGCGAGCGCGGTGCCAAAAACGCGCAGGACGTTGACGCGGGGCGGCACGAGCGCGCGTACCGTAATGGCGCGCGCCGTAGGATTTCCCCACATGGCCGAGGCGCAGAAGCCGCTCGAGCTCATTCTGGCCCGCAACCTGCTGTCCAGCATCTCGACGCCGGCGTTCCTGGTCGACGCGGACGGCACGCTTGTGTTCTTCAATGAAGCGGCGGGTGCGCTGGTTGGGCGGCGGTTCGAGGAGACCGGCGCGCTGGGGCCGCGCGAGTGGGGGGAGGCGTTCGGTCCGTTCGACGAGAACGGCCGCCCGATCCCCTGGGACCGCATCCCCCTGACGATCGCGCTTCAGCACGGCCGGCCGATGCATTCGCGCATGCACATCCACAGCGCCTCTGGCGGCGTGCAGGAGATCGAGGTCAGCGCGCTGCCGATCGTCGGCACCGAGGGATTCCGCGGGGCGATGGCGATCTTCTGGCCCGTCGGCAGCGCTCGCAAGGCCGAGGCGGCCGCGTGAAGGCCACCGTCTGGGGCGCGCGTGGATCCGTCCCGGCGCCGGGGCCCGAGACGAACCGCTACGGCGGCAACACGTCATGCGTGCACGTCTTGCTCGACGACGGCTCAGAGCTCGTGCTCGACGCCGGCACCGGGATTCGCTGCCTCGGGTTGGCGATGAAGCCCGAGACCGAGCGCATCCACATCCTCCTCACCCACCTGCACCTGGACCACATCCAGGGGCTGATGTTCTTCGCCCCGCTGTTCCGTCCGGAGACCGACGTGGTCATCTACGGGCCGGCGTCGCCGGAGGCGTCCCTCGTGGATCGGATCGCGCGCTACATCTCGGCGCCGCTGTCGCCGGTGGAGGTCCGCGAGCTGCCCTGCCAGGTCTCGTTCCTGGACGCACCCGACATCGAGTGGCGGATCGGGTCGGCGACCGTCCGCGCCAACTCGGTCGCCCACCGCGGCCCCACCCTGGGGTATCGGATCACCGAAGGGGACTCGTCGCTGGCGTACATCCCCGACCACGAGCCGGCGCTGGGGGCGCCGCTCGAGGCGCTCGAGGACGAGTGGATCTCCGGCTATGCGCTCGCGCAGGAGGCGTCGCTGCTGATCCACGACTGCCAGTACACCGACGACGAGTACCCGGCCCACGTGGGCTGGGGGCACTCGCGGGTCAGCGACACGCTCGCGTTCGCCACCCGTGTCTCCGCGCGGCGCCTGGCGCTGTTCCACCACGACCCGATGCATGAGGACGACATGCTCGACGAGTTCGTGACCGAGGCGGCCGAGCGCTGGATGGCGCTGGGCGGCGACCCGGCCGCGCTGGCGATCGCGCGTGAGCGCGAGTCGCTGGAGTTCGCGGCCCCATCGGCCGTCACGCCCCCGTAATCTCGGCCGCCTAAGGTGGGCGCAGGGTGACCGCCCGCGGCACCGACTGGAGCTTGGCGCTGCTGGTCGCGCTGCTTGTCGCGACCGGCCTGATCACCGCCTTCGCCGGCACGTCCGGCTCGGCCTGGGTGTTCGCGCTGCACGGGGCGCTCGGCTTCGGCGTCGTCGTCGTGCTGGTGTGGAAGGGCCGGCGGGTGTGGCGCCGCGTCGCCGACCCGGCGCGATGGGACGGGCGCACCGGGTTCGGCCTGCTGGCCGCGGCGCTGGTGCTCGGCGCGCTGGCCTCGGGCTTTCTGTGGTCGGGCGGGGCCGACGTGCGACTCGGCGGCTTCGGGCTCCTCAACTGGCACTGGGCGCTGGGGGCGGCGCTCGGGCTGCTCGTGCTGGTCCACGCGCTCTTGCGCGCGAAGAGGCCGCGGGTTCGCGACGTCACGGGCCGGCGCCAGCTGTTCGCGACCGCGGGCATGGCGGTGGGCGCGGTGGCGTTCTGGCAGCTCCAGCGGCCGGTGTCGGCGCTCTTCGGATTCCGGGGCGCGCGCCGGCGCTTCACCGGCTCGTACGAGGCGGCGTCGTTTGCCGGCAACGCCTTCCCGGCGACCTCGTGGGTTGCCGATCACCCGCGCGAGCTGCCGGCCGGCCACCGCGTGACTGTCGGCGGGCGGTGTGCGCGGCCGGGCGTCGTGCCGGCAGAAACGCTCGATGCGGGCGACGAGCTCGTCGCGACGCTGGACTGCACCGGCGGCTTCTACTCGACGCAGCGCTGGCGGGGGGTGCGGCTCGGTCGCGTGCTCGACGCTGCGGGGCCGACGCCCGCGGCCGCCCACGTCCGCGTCGTCTCCCACACCGGCTACCGGTGGAGCTTCCCGCTTGCGGTCGCCCGCGGTCTGCTGCTCGCGACGCACGTCGGCGGCGAGCCGCTCAGCCACGATCACGGCGCCCCGGTACGGCTGGTGGCGCCGGGGCGGCGCGGCTTTCAGTGGGTCAAGTGGGTCGAGCGCATCGAGCTGCATGCCGACCCCGATCCGGGCGCCCCGGCGGCCACCGTGTGGAGCTCGTTCACGGCGAAGGGGCGCGGGGCGTGACCCGGGTGAGCTGGAGCTCCTCGTGGTGTCCCTTGACGACGCGCTCGGCGATCTCCCCCACGCCCGGCGCGTAGTACTTGTGCTCGGTCTGCGGCTCCAGCGGGCTGCGCTCGCTTGTGACCAGCACGTGGTCGAACGTGCCGAAGGGCACGGTCAGCGACCCGTCCAGCCGAAGGACACGCGCCTCATCGAGGGCCTTGCCGGGCGGGTAGTACTCCTGGCGGTAGGCGTCGCCCGGCCGCGGGTGGGCGGGCATGATGATCCCCGGCTTTGCGCCCTTGACGCCCGACTCCCATGAGTCGCTCGCCTTCACGAAGCGCCCGCGCTGCAGCTCGAACGAGTCCTCGCCCATGTACCAGACGTTGCCCTGCTTGTCCTGGCCGTACCAGTCGTCGGTGCGTTCGACGGCCTCGCCCTGCTCGGACACGGTGTCGCGGACGACCGTGCAGCGCACGCCGAGGATGCGTTTGGTGCGGCGCAGGACGACCTCGTCGTCGGTCTGGGCGGTCGTCCCCCGGACGCCCTCGAAGTGGAACCGGGTCCCCGGAAGGTAGGGCTGGTAGCGGTTGTCGATCCGGGCGACGAAGTTGGCCGGGTCGATCTTCGGCGCGTAGGTGCCGTGAATCGGCGCGAGCGCGCTCGCTGGCGGCGAGCTTGCCGCGGCGGTCGATCCGGCGGTGAGCAGCGCGAGGCCCAGCATCGCCGCGGCGGCGGTCAGGAGGCGGAGGCGTAGTTCGAACATGGCACCCGTTGTAGGCCGCGGCGCTGAGAGGAGCCTGAGAGGTGGCTCCCTCTCAGGCGGCCAGCCGTCGTGCCGCCTCGGTGCAGTCACGCCGGTCGTGCCACGCGCTGTCCGGCGGGCGCTCCCAGGCCCCGAGCAGGCGGCTGTCCTCGACGCGGTGGTCAACGTTGGCGCCGACGCCGAGGCCGACCTTGACGCGACCCCCGCCGCCGTAGCTGTCGAAACCCATCGAATAGAGCCTGGCGTCCAAGCGCGCTCCGGTCACGAGGCGGTCGGCGAGACCGGAGACGGCGCGCATGGCGCCGGCCGGGTCCTCGGGGTGACGGAGGGCCTCGATCAGCCGCTTGGCGGCCTCGGCGTTGGCCGGCGCGGTCAAGTCGAGCGTCGCGTCGACCTCGAGCCGCGCGCCTGCGCCGGCGTGCCCGTGGAGCAACGCGCGGATCTCCTTCGTCAGCGACAGCCCCGGCGGGAGCTGCGCGGTGCCCTCGACCTGCGCCGAAGCGTTGGCGGTCAACGCGACCGGCTTGCCGTGGCGGTTGAAGGCGATGGCGACCGTGCCGATGCTCCTCTGGCCGGCGCCGGCGCCGATGACCTTGGTGGTCAGCGCGGCGCTGCCGGAGTCGTCGAGCCGCAGGAAGACGACGCGGCGGCCGGTGCGGTGGTCGGTCTTCAAGCCTGCGGCCACGCTGATCGCCGCGGCCGCGTCCAGGCCTGCCGGCCCGACCGCCGCGCTGGCCGAGGCGTCGCCGCCGGTGCCGGCGTCGCTCCACTCGATGTCGGGCGCCCGCACGTGCTCGCCGCCGCCGAAGAGCTCGTCGATCGCCTCGACCGGGGCGTCGATCAGCGGAATCGTCTCGCCTTGGCCCAGGGCGTCGACGAGCTTGCGGGCCGCTGCCTCGCTCGGGAGGATCCAGGTGCGGCCGCCGCCAACTCGCGCCGTCGCCGCCGCGCGGACCTCGGCACCGGCGCCGGCGGAGTCCTTGCCGGCCTCGACGTTCACGCCGGCGCCGAGGCCGAACTCGGCGCCTCCGTGACGGCCGCCCGTGACGGTCACGGCGACCTTGCCGTCGGATCGCCGCTCGACGATCAGCGCCTGGTCCTCTCCCAGGCGGGCGGCCAGGATCACGACCGACCCGCTGTCGCGCTGGGCGTGCCGGCTCAGGACGCACGGCTCGGGCGGCGGCGGGCAGAGCACGCCCCCGACGGCGCAGATGCCCTGGCGCATCGCGTAGAGCAGCCGGTCCCCCACACCGGTGACCGTGACCACCGCCGCGCCGACCCCGAGGACCACCGCGATGACCGCGATGACGGCGGTGTATTCCACCGTCGCCTGCCCGTCTGCGCGCACAATCGGCATGGGGCCAGGCTCCCGGACGCGGTGTGACGAAACCACGCGCTTCTGTGAAGGTTCGCCCGTTTGGCCGTGCGCGAATGACGCGCCGCCCTCGTGGACGAGTCGGGACCGCGGTGGGAAAATCGACTACGCCGACCGCAAGCTTCGAAGGGAGCCGTCATGGAGTCGTCGTCCTCGCCCACCCGCGTCCTGGTCGTGGCCAACAAGACGGCGGCGACCCCGGGCCTGCTCCAGGCGGTCCGCGACCGCGCCGCGCGCGGACCCTGCACCTTCGCACTGCTCGTGCCGAACACCCCGCACGGCCTGCACAAGGTGGTCGACCCGCAAGACCAGGACAAGACCGAGGCCGAGCACGTGCTCGAGCTGGCACTGCCCCTGCTCGAGGATGCGGCGGGCGGCCGCGTGGAGGGCCTCATCGGCGACCCGGAGCCGCTGGCGGCGATCCAGGACGCGGTCAACCTCCACGGCTTCGACGAGATCATCATCTCGACGCTGCCGACCCGCGTCTCGCGCTGGCTGAAGCTCGACCTGCCGTCGAAGGCCAAGGGCCTCGGCCTGCCGGTGACGACGGTAACTGCGCAAGGGCGCGAAGCGGAGGCTCCGGTCTCCAGGTGAGCGCTAGGCTGACCACCTCGCCCAGCTAGCTCAGTTGGTAGAGCACTTCCATGGTAAGGAAGGGGTCGCCGGTTCGAGTCCGGCGCTGGGCTTGGGGAACGGCCGAGGCGACGCTGTCCGTGCTCGCCTAGTACTCGCAACTGTTCCGCGAGTTCGCCCGCGGCCAGCGCGTCGACCCAGAGCGGCTCATCGCCGTCGCGCGAGGGGCTGGGGCTGGGACGGCAGTCGACTAGGTCGGCTGCCATGCCGAGCGACAGGCCTCCCGCCGTCGAGGTGTTCTGCGAGGCGCGCATCCCGCCGGAGCTCCGCGACCAGGTCCGCCTGGTGTGCTCGCGCCACGGCAACTCGATCACGATCGCCGAGCGCCGGCCACCTTGGAACCCCGAGCTGATGGGCACCGAGTGGACGGGCGTCCAGGTCGCTCAGCTGCGCTTCGATCCCGGCCCCGAGCGCTGTACTGCCGCGACTGCAGCGAGCGCTGGTGGCTTTACGACGACGTCGGACCGAGTGAGGGCGTCGATCCACTGCTGGCCCGTCACAAACCGTCGCACCTGTCCGGACGCAAGGTGTGGGCGGTCCAGGGCTGGGCAGCCGCCGGGCTCACGAGCGCTCATTGCTGGAAAGAGAAGCCTGAGAGACCGGCGCCCGTGACTCGCGCTGCTCGTCATTTCAGTCGTCTGCCCTCGACTCGCGAGACGGTCGCTACCAGGCGAAGGCAGCAGTCTCGGAGGACGGTTGGACCCGCGCGCGCACCGAAGTTCGCATCGGCCTCCCTCCCCCCTCAGGAGGAGGTCGAGCTGCCAAGATGGCAGTCCGTCTGTAGCGATAGGTGAATGGGAGCACATGGCGCTGCTGTGGACGCAGAAACAGGACGTCGGTCCGACTGGCCGCATCTTCCCGGCCATGACGTTCGACGCGTCCCGCGAACGGGTGGTGCTGTTCGGCGGTCAGGTTGCGGGCGGCGTCAATACGGCGGACACGTGGTCGTGGGACGGCGCCGACTGGACACAGGTCTCCGACATGGGCCCATCGGCACGAGCCGGGGGCGCGATGGCCTTCGATGCCATACGCGAGCGAGTCGTGCTGTTCGGCGGCACTCCCGTTACAGGCGCGATCGACACCTGGGAATGGGACGGCGCCGAGTGGACGCAGGTCGCCGACACCGGCCCGAGCGCGCGGGCGCTGAACGCGCTCGCGTACGACGCCGTTCGCGAGCAGGTCGTTCTGTTCGGCGGCGCCGACAACACGAGCCCCGTGCTTGACGACACCTGGGCCTGGGACGGCATCGAGTGGACGCAGGTCGCCGATAGCGGCCCGGAGGCGCGGTACACCCACGCCATGACCTTCGACGTCGCCGCCCAGCGCGTGCTCGTCTTCGGCGGCCTGAGCGCCCCCCCGGCGTCAGCGGAACTGGCCGACACCTGGACGTGGGACGGTGCGGCCTGGACCGAGGTCGCACACTTCGGGCCACCAGCGGCCATGGCCGCGTCGGCCGAATGCGACGGACACACCGTGTTGCAGTTCGGCGGTGGCATCGCGACGTCCAGTCCGATCGTGCCGTTCGGTGCCACCTGGCAGTGGAACGGCCAACACTGGACCCAGCGCCAGGACATGGGCCCGCCGCCCCGGATGGCGGCCGGGCTTGCGTTCGACTCCACCCGGAACCGGTACGTGCTGTTCGGCGGGGCGGGTGCGCCACCGTCCGGCTCGACCGACTTCCCCAGGCTCAGCGACACGTGGGAGACCTTCGATCCGGCCACACCCTCGGCCGTGAGCTGAATACGCTGCCCCTATACGACCGCCGCGACCCGCTGTTCGCGGTTCCCGCGAAGGCAAAGCGATTCGTCTTCCAGCGTTCCAGGCCTCCGCAGGCACATCTTCCTGTTGGCCCGATCCACCACCACTTCAAGCTGCAGGCGTGGTGCGCTTCTGGATCGTCGCCGCGGTGCTCAGCGCGATCGGCTTCACGCTCTACCAGCAGTCGATTAAGTAGTCGGGCAGGGAGCCGGGGGCACTCCCGTCGCATGCTGGATCGCGGTCATCCGGTCCAGTGCCCGTTCCATGGCCACGGGCTGGATGCTGCCGCTCAAACCCTCGTAGGGGTGGTCGAAGAAGTAGACCAGGACCAGGCCCGACGACAGGATCACCGCCGGCGCGGCAGCGATAAGGGCCTGGCCGAGCGCGCGTTCGGAGCGGTCGGCGAATCCGAGCAAAAACGAGATCACCACCACTGCTCCGCCGATCAGCATGACCCAGAGCACCGGCGGGACAAACGGCGTCGCCTCGGCCAGGCGGCGCTGGCGCCCCTGCGCCCGCTCGTCGGCGTTGGACAGCCACGTCGAGGCCACCGGCCCGGACACCGGGCCCGAGCGCTCCGCCGCCGCGAAGGTCGCCTCGGTGCGGGCGACCGCGGCGTCGACGAGTGGGCTTGCGCGCTCCTTCTTCATCGCCCGCCATTCGGGGCCGGCGACGGCGCGCGCGTAGCACACCAGCTGTTGCTCCTCCTGGGCCCCGTAGGGTCGGGGGAAGAGCTCGGCGGTGCGGAAGAGCTGCAGCACCGCAGTCGCCTCGTCCTGCGCGGCGCTGCGCGCGCCCAGGTAGCTCTGGAAGGCGAGGAAGATCACGAAGGCGATCAGGATGCCGAGCGCTCCCTGGACCGCCGAGTAGACCCCGATCCCGCGGGCACCGCCATAGAGACCGCCCGGCCGCGCCACGCGCCTGACGGCGAGCATGGCGCCCACCGCAGCAAGCGCCGCAAGCACGACGAGGCCTATGGCGACCGGGATAGTGACGCCGTACTTCTAGCCGACGCCGGCGAGCCGCTCGCCTTTTCGCCACCGCGCGCTCCGATCGAGCCCGTCTGCCGACCATGGTTGCGGTGCGGGCCCGTACGGCGACGCGGCGCGCGGCCGAGGGCACGCCGGACGGGTAGCTGGCACGTGTGGAACGCGGCTTCGTCAGGACGCGCCCCGTCCGGCGGGTGGAGGTAGCGCGCCCCTTTGGGCTGATGCTCGGCGGGTCGACGGTGCTCGTGGCTTCGGGTGTGGCGAGCATTGTTGCCGTGGCGCGCGCCGTCGTCTCGCTCCCACGGCGGCCGACGCTGGCGCTCATGGGCACCGCCGCAACTGCTCTCTACGCGTTCGTGCTCAGGCCCTGGCACCTGCGCTGGGGAGCCAAGCCAGAGGACGAGCAACGCGGGCTCCCAGGCGATGACTTCCTCCCCGAGGACGGGACGCAGATCCTGCACGCGGTGACCATCGATGCACCAGTCGAAGCGGTCTGGCCGTGGCTCGCGCAGCTCGGCCAAGACCGCGCAGGCTTCTACAGCTACGAGGGGCTCGAGAACCTCGCAGGCTGCGAGATGAGAAATGCCGACCGCATACACCCCGAGTGGCAGCACCGCGAGCTCGGCGACATCGTCCACCTGCACGAAAGCCAGCCGGCGGTGACCGCGTCGGTGACGCCTCGGTCGCCCAGCTACCGAGGACCTGAGGACTGCTCGTCGGCGAGCCGTTCAGCGCGTTGCTTGATGCCCAACAGCATCTTGCGCTCCATCACCAGAGAGCCTGGCTCCATTACCAGCCTCCCCAGCCGCTGCCCTGCCGCGGCGCCTTTCGTCGCGATCCGGTTGCGGCTGATCAGGCGAGTCGCACCGTTCTTCGGCTCCAGGGCGAACGTCCAGACCCAGTCGCCTGCTTCCGAACGGTTAGAGAGCACCCGCTCCGGCTCGAGAAACTCGACCCGCATGCCCGATTCGGCAGTGCTTCGCCTGAGTGCGGTTCAGGTCGCGGATCTTCGAAAACGAGTCCTTGCCTGTGAGCCGGTCGTCGTGTCCGAATTGCGCAAGCGTTGGCCGTGTGGCCCGTGACGCCCGTGAATCGTCCTACGCGACCGCACGGCCGAGAGCGGTCCAGAGTGCCCCAAGCAAGGCGACAGCAGAAGCGACGCTACGGGCGGAAGCTTTCCTTCTACCCCGCCCAAGCGCGCTTCGTAGTCGTGCAATCGCTCCCCGTGTCAGTCGAACGCGCCGCCGTAGAGGCACAGCCCGTAGGCGTCGTCGGGAACGAAGCCGTGGCGCGCCCTCACGCTCCGCCTGAAGACCGAGTCCGGGCGCGTGCTGGCATCGACGCCGGGCGCGTCGTATACGTCCGCGAAGACCGGGGCGTTCGCCGGGATGCCCGACAGCGTGACGACGGCACTGACGTGCTGGTGCTGCGAGCCATCTCGCCGTTGCGCGTTACGCGCTCGGGCTCGGCGCGTCGGGATGACGTTCCTGGACTCCGAGCTCGCCGGGTTGCCCGGCGAGCCGCTGGCCGGCTTGCTCTTCACCTGCGTCGGGCGACCTACCGCAGCAAGAGCGGCGGCCGTCCCGGCGCGCCTCCTCGGTCGTACCCCGGCCGGGGCTGACGCCGTGCGGTTGACGTCGGGCCAACCCGACCTCCGCGTCGCTCACAATGCAGTCCGTGATGTTCCTCGACGACCAGCGGTTGGAGCGTTGAGCGCCGCGTCGGCAACCGTGGCCTCCTCCGCGCGGAGGATCCTCGCGCCGCTTGCTCTCGCCCAGTTCATCTGCAGCTTCGCGGGCTCGAATATGAACGTGATGATCAACGACATCAGCGACGACCTGGACACGACCGTCAAGGGCGTGCAGACCACGATCACGCTCTTCCTCCTGATCATGGCCATCCTCATGATCCCCTGCAGCAAGCTGACCGATCGCTACGGGCGTAAGCGGTGCTTCATGGTCGGGCTCGCGCTCTACGGGGTCGGCGCGGTACTGAGCGCGATCTCCCCCGGGCTCGGCGTGCTCATCCTCGGCAACTCCGTGTTCGAGGGCGTCGGCACGGCGCTGCTGATCCCGCCCGTCTACATCCTCGCGACGCTGGCTTTCACCGACGTCACGTCCCGCGCGAGGGCGTTCGGCGTCATCAGCGGGGCAGGCGGCATCGGCGCCGCGGCCGGACCGTTGATCGGCGGCGTGATTACGACCGGCATCAGCTGGCGCGCCGCGTTCATCTTCCAGGCCCTCATCATCGTGACGATCATCCTGCTCAGCCGCCGGCTCGAGGATCCCCTGCCGCCCGACCCGACGCGCCACTTCGACACGGTCGGAGCGATCCTCTCGGCGGTCGGCATGTTCTTCCTGGTCTTCGGGATTCTGCAGGCCCAGACCGATGCCGTGCTGTTCGTGGTGTTCGTCGCGGTCGGGCTCGCCTTGCTGATCGGGTTCTTCTTCTACATCCGCGGGCGCGAGCGCGAGGGCAAGGAAGCCTTGCTATCCACGGACGTGTTCAAGAACCGCACCTCGAACCTCGGCCTCGCGACCCAGAACATCCAGTGGCTGCTGCTCATGGGAACGTCCTTCGTCGTCGCCGTGTTCCTCCAGACCGTTCGCGAGTTCAACGCCATCAAGACCGGGGTCATCTTCACCGCGGCGACGCTGGGCATCCTGGTCTCGTCGCTCGCGGCCGAGCGCCTGGCCAAGCGGCACGAGCAGCGGACGCTCATACGCACCGGCTTCGTCGTCACCATCGCCGGCATCGGGCTCCTGATCGGGTTCGTCGGGTCATCCGACAACGTCTGGGCCTTCGTGCCCGGCCTGCTGGTGTTCGGGCTGGGGGTCGGCGTCATGTTGACTCCCTCCGTCAACGTCGTGCAGTCGAGCTTTCCCGAGCAGAAGCAGGGCGAGATCTCGGGGCTGTCGCGCAGCGTCTCCAACCTCGGCTCGTCGTTCGGGACCGCCATCGCCGGGACGCTCCTGGTCTCCGATCTGGCCTCCGGGAACCGTGCCTACGCGCTCGCGATGGCCGTGCTCGCCGTCCTGGCGCTGATCGGCCTGGCGGCGGCCCTGCTGCTCCCCGGACAGCCGCGAGCCGTCGGCCGGCCCGCCGCTGAGGCGGCCTGATCGACCCCGACCGCGCCGGTATACGATGAACCCCCTGGCGGGTCGCTTCGGCATACAACCCGACGGCCAGGGGGCCTGGGATGGCTCAACACATCATCGTCGGATTCGACGGCTCGCCCCAATCGGAGGACGCGCTCGTGCTCGGGCGACACCTCGCGACGGCGGTGCGCGTAGCCTGGTTGCGGCAGAAGTGACCGGAGGCTTCGAGCGGCCGCCGTCCGACGTCCGTGCCGACCGGGAAGACGCCGAGTTCGTCTCGATCTCGGGCCCCTCGGCTGCCGCGGCGCTTCACACGCGGAAGCTTGAACAAGACCTGCAGCGGCACCTTGTCGCCGAGCTAAGAAAGGAGCATTCATGCTGCGAGCCATCACCGACATGCCGGCCGGGACGATCGGTTTCGAGGCGATCGGCGAGGTGGAGGACGACGACTGGGAGCACGCCGTCGAGCCCGTTCTGCGGCGCGAGATCGCGGAGGGCCGCAAGGTCCGCCTGCTCTACCTCCTCGGGCCGGAATCGCGCGACGTCGAGGGCGACGCCATGACGAAGGACACAGGCTTCCGGGCCCGCCATGCGTCGTCGTTCGAGCGAATGGCCGTGGTCAGCGACGAGGACTGGACGCGTCCGGCGCTGCGGGCGCTGTCGATGCTGCTCCCGGGCAAGGCCAAGGCCTTCCGGGTTCGCGAGCTCGGCGCCGCGAAGGCATGGCTGGCAGAGGGCCTCGCCGGCTAAGCGGCTGGCGGGCCTGAGACCTGACGCCCCGCCGCCGGCGTCCACGGCCACAGGTCGCTGTGTGGTGGTCATCGCGGTGTCGTCGCCGGGCTGCCGCCGTCAACCGGCTCGAGCGGCTCGAGCGTCTCGACCGCCTGTGCGATCGGGGGGGTCGACGACGACGAGTGTCGAGCAAGCCCAGGGGGAGGGTGATCACCCCGTTCGGGCGATTCCCCGATCCGCGAGCAGCATCATCAGAAACTGGCCGGGGCACAGCGTGAGCAAAATGATCCCAGCCGCGCCCGACTTCCGTGCCATCACTGTCAAAGGCCGGTCTGCGCGGCGATGCTGCCCGAGTCCACGGCGGCACCGAGCGCCTGGTAGTCGCGGTCGTTCTGCTCGGCGTAGGCCTTGGAGAACTCGACGACTGCCCGGTCGAAGCTGGTGCCGTTGCCGAGGTAGGCGGCGATTGCGATGCGGTCGCCGCTGCGGGCGTGCGCGCGGGCCAGCGTCCAGCCGCAGAGCTTGCCGTAGGTGGCCATGGCCTTCGGGATCATCTGCTCGATCTCCGCGGAGCCTTTCCAGTCCTTCAGCTGCCGGCCGTAGAAGTCGCGCGGCTTGCCGTCGAGCGGCGAGTCGACGTGCAGCCAGCCGAGGAAGATGTCGCTGGTGGCCTGCATCAATCGCTGACCGACGACCACGCGCTGGCCGTGGTTTGAGAATTCGCTCGGCCCAAGCACCTCCTCCAGCACCGACGCCTCTGCCTCCTTCATCTGCAGGAACAGCGGGTCCTGGCCGTCGCGGCCGAGCAACAGGGCGATCCACGCGCGCGTGCCGACGCTGCCGACCCCGACGACCTTCCGTGCGAGGTCAGTCAAATCGAATTGCTCGAGCAGGACGCGACGGTCGAATTGAAGCGTCTCACGGTAGGCACCGAGCAGCTGGTGCAGCTCCTCGACGATCTCCTGCCGCTCGCGTCCCTGTGCAAGCTGGTCGATGGGCACGATCAGCGGCGACTGGTCGACGATTCGTGCCTTGCCATCAACGACATGCGTCAGCTTTGAGAACGCCGCCAGGCTGTCCTTCGTGCGCGCCTTAGCGAGATTCTTCTGGGTTCGCTTGACAATCGCGGGCTTGAACTGCGAGCCGTAGTCTCGGATCGCGCTCTCGATATCCAGGTGGGAGTACCAGACGTCGAGGTTGTTCATGGCGGCGAACTCAGCCATCGCGGCACGGTACGCGCCGACCGTGTCGCGCACGATCCGGTCCTGTTCCTTGGCGCGAAAGCCGTTGTCCCGCGCGGCGACCAGCATGCTCACGGCCAATCGCTTGACGTCCCACTCCCACGGGCCCGGGAGCGTCTCATCGAAATCGTTTGCGTCGAACATGAGTCGTCGCTCGGGCGAGGCGAACACACCGAAGTTGGACAGGTGGGCGTCGCCACAGCACTGCACTGTCAGCCCTGAACGCGGCGTTGCGGCGAGGTCGTGCGCCATGATCAACGCCGCCCCGCGATAGAACGTAAACGGCGAGACCAGCATCCGCCCGTAGCGAATCGGCACGAGCTCCGGCGCACGCGTCTGTGCCTGGCGCTCCAGCAACTCGACTGGATCAGCGCGACCCGACGCCGGCTCGAAGAGCGCGTGCGCGCTGCGCGGCACCTCCTTACGAGCCGCCCGCCCACGCGCGACCCGCTCAGCCACCGAAAGACGCGTCATCGCGGCGCGGGATTCTTGACCTTGCCCATGTCCTACTGCAGCGCCTTGGTCTTGATCGCGTCAAACTCGGCCTGGGTGATCGTGCCCGCGTCGAGCAGCTGCTTAGCCTTGGCGATCTCGGCGGCAGACCCGCCTGCGGCATCACGCACGTAGGTGTCGAACGCCTGCTTCTGGGACTCGGCCTGCTTCACGCTTCGCTCGCGCATCCCGTCGTGCTGGGCGATCAGATAGACGAGGACGCCAAGGAACGGGATCACGATCACGAATACGACCCACGCCGCCTTCGCCCAGCCCCCGATGTCGTGACGACGAAAGACGTCGGCGAGGACTGTGATCGCGATCCAAATCCAGATCACCCACGCGAAGAAGATGATCATGCTCCAGAGGATGTCCAGGAACGGATAATCGGCAGCTATCGGCACAGCACAGCTCCTTCGTGTTCCACCGCCCGACGCTGGCTTCGTCGCGGCGAGGTGAGGTCGGGTCGGTCGGGCCGGGAGGGTCGGCCTCTCGCGAGCCTACGGCAGCGCTCGCACACCGCGCAAGCGATGCAACGCAACCAGGTTTACGCGCGCGCGTTTCGTTGGCCGTCCGTGGTCGAGTCGGGGAGTTCGAGACCGCCGGCTCGTCGCACTCGCCGCAGAGCGTCGGCGACGAGGTCGCCGGTGGCTTTCTTTTGCCTTGTGGGCAAGTCCGTCCGGAAGGTCGCTGAACCGATACACCACGTACACCGCGAGCATGAGACGTCGAGGCCCAGCACCTCACGAGCTTCACGTAGGCTCGGACCCCCGATCAAGGAAGGCGGACAAATGGGGCTGTTCGGACACGATGACGGTGGACGGAAGTTCGTGATGCGCGAGAAGCTGTTGTCGATCGGCGACGACTACTGGATCGAGGACGACGACGGCGAGAAGGTGTTCAGGGTCAACGGCAAGGCGATGCGCGCCCGCACGACATTCGTCCTCGAAGACACCGACGGCAACGAGGTCGTCCACATCCAGGACCGGGTGCTGAACATTCGCGGCACCATGAAGCTCGAACGCGACGGCGAGGAGCTCGCGAGCGTGCACAAGGCGCTCGTCGGGTTCCGCGACCGCTTCGACATCGACGTGGAGAACGGCGAGGACCTGAAGGCCAAGGGCAACGTGATCGACCACGAGTACGAGGTCAAGCGCGACGGCGACGTGATCGCCACGGTCTCCAAGAAATGGTTCCGCGCACGCGAGACCTACGGAATCGAGATCGCCGCCGGCGAGGACGAGGCGCTGCTGCTCGCCGTCGCCGTGGCGATCGACGAACTCGCAGACTGACCGGCATCTCCAACCCCCAGCCGACCACGGCGCGACGACAACAAGGGAGCAGACAATGGAGCTGATGGAACTCAAGGAGCGCGAGACGCTGTCCCGGGAGGCAGCGGCGGCCCGGCTTCGCTCGATCGCGGACGAGCTGGCCTCCGGCAACGACATCGTGATGCAGAAGGACAACCTGCGCTTCGTCGCCAAGGTGCCCGACGAGGTCAATCTGAAGATCGAGTTCGAGGTCTCCGACGACGAGACGGAGTTCGAGATCGAGCTCACGTGGACGCCGGCCTGAGTCCCACGGGCGCGCGGCTCCGTCTGGCCGTATTGGCGGCCCTCGGGGCGGTAGTGCGATGGCCGTGGTCGCGGTCGTTGCGCTGTTCGGGGAGCCGAGCGGTCTCGTCGTGGCTCTGGTGCTCCTGGCGATCGCCGCGGGCGCCGCTTGGCAGAGGAGCGAGGGTCTTCGAAGCTCGAGGGGTGGCCCGGTCCGGCGGGAAGGCCCGGGTTGGAAATCGTCCTTGCCCTCCCGCCGTGGGTTTCTCAACATCCGGCGCGTGATCGCCGGGATCGTCATGCTTGCGCGTATCGCATTCCTCGCTGCCATCACGGCGTCGACCACGGCCACGTCCGTCGAGCGCGCGCGACCCGGCGGACTCCAACCCGCGTCGAGCGCTGGCAAGCCGAGCCATGGCGAGTCCTGAGCGCGTCGACGAGCGCTCGGCCGGGAGGCTCTCGCGCGCCTGGAGCGGGACGCGTGATTTCGTCCGCCTCGGGTACCGCGACCCCGAGCACGTGACCGAGCGGATGGCGTTGTACGCGGCCGAGCATCTGGCCGAGCATTCCCGTGAGTGGGCGGAGGCGAAGGTCGAGGCGAATCCCGACACGCCTCGGGTCAAGATCGCGGACGACCTCCGCACCCAGTCGGCGCAGGCTGCGCGGATCGACGGCGCGGTGGCGGGGACGCCGTTCTTCATCGCGCTCGTTCCCGGCTACGTGGCCTATCTGTGGCAGGAAGGACGCATGGG
>JBJMKX010000126.1:0-21415 GCA_045805605.1 Solirubrobacteraceae bacterium | reverse complement strand
TGTGCCGCGGTGCTTGCCCGTGCGCTCGGCTGGGCCGCTCACGTCCAGCACGTCGTCGAGCAGCTGGAAGGCGAGCCCGATCTGCTCGCCGAAGTCGCCGAGCAGCCGCACGTTCCCTCCACCCGCCAGGGCGCCCAGCTCACACGCCGCGCGGAACAGCCGCGCGGTCTTCAAATCGCAGCGGCGCAGGTAGCGCTCGCGCGTCGTCTGCAACTTCCACGCGTCCTCGCGCTGCAGCAGCTCACCCTGCGCCAGCGCCGACGACGCATCCGAGAGCACCCGGATCTGGTCGGCCGAGCCGTTCTCGGCGAGCTCGGCGAACGCGCGCGAGAACAGCAGGTCCCCCGTGGCGGTCGCGATGTCGCGCCCGGCCGCCGCCACCACGGTCGGGCGCCCCCGACGCAGCAGCGCGCCGTCGAGCACATCGTCGTGCACGAGCGTGGCCGAGTGCACGAGCTCGACGGCCACGGCCGCGCGCACCAAACCCTCGCCCTCCCTCGAAGGGGTCTGACCCCTTCGACGGCCGGCCGCCACCAGCACGAGCAGCGGCCGCAGCCGCTTGCCGCCCGCCGCGATCGTCGCCCCTGCATGCTCGGCGAGCAGGGCGCCGTGCCCGGTCGCGATCTCGGCCAGCCGCTCCTCCACTCGCGCCATCAGCGGGGCGACGTGCGGGCCCGCGGCCCGCACGACCGCGTCGACGGTCGGCGCCGCCGCCATTACGGCCGCTCCCCCACGTGGATGGCGATGATCCCACCGCCGGTCAGCACCCAGCGGATGCGCGCGAGGCCGACGCCCGCCATCACCGCCGCCAGCTCCTCCGGAGCGGGAAAGCGGCGAACCGAGCTGGGCAGGTAGCTGTACGCGTCGGCCTGGCCGGTCAGGCGCCCGAGCACCGGCACGATCCGGTCGAACCACACGCGGTAGAACCACGACAGCGGCGGGCGCTGCGGGGTGGTGATCTCGAGCACGACGACCCGCCCTCCGGGCCGGACCACGCGCGCCATCTCCGACAGGCCCCGCCCGAGGTCGGCGAAGTTGCGCGCCCCGAACCCGACCGTGGCGGCGTCGAACTCCGCGTCCGCGTACGGCAGGTCGAGCGCATTGGCCCGCTCGAACCGGATCGCGGGCGCCTTGCGCCGCGCCAGCTCGAGCATCCGCTCGGAGAAGTCGCAGCCCACGACCTCGCCGCGCTCGCCCACCCGCAAGGCCAGTTCGAGCGCCAGGTCGCCGGTGCCGCATGCGACGTCGAGGGCCTTGCCCCCGGCGCCGATCGCCGCGAGGTCGGCCGCCCGGGCGCGCCAGCGCGCGTCGAGGCCCGCCGTCATGACGCGGTTCATCCGGTCGTAGACACCGGCGATGCGATCGAACATCGCCCGCACCTGCTGCTCGTCGAGCACGCCGCGGGCGGCGGCCGCACTCACTGCAACTGTGAGAGGAAGCCGACGAGGGCGTTGAACTTCTGCGGCGGCAGGTCCTTGAACGACGGCATCGGCGCGGTGGGGTTGATCAGCGTGCGCGCGATCGCCTGGCGCGGCACTCGCGCGCCGACCTTGGTCAGCGGCGGCCCCGGCCCGTCGTTGCCGTTCTCGCCGATCTTGTGGCACGCCAGGCAGCCAGACTGGGCGGCGACGAGCTTGCCCTGGTTGAAGGTGGCCAGCGCCTTGCCGTGGAGGTCGCTGGGCGCCTTCATGTCAATCTCGGTGGGCGACCCGGCGCTGGCGCCAAGGTACGTCAAATAGGCCATCGCGGCGATGGTCAGGATGCCGGCGGTGGTGGCGATCGGCCGCCGCTCCGGCCGCCGCTCGGGCGAGCGGTCGAAGAAGGGCAGCGTGAACAGCAGGACCATGCAGATCGTGGGCACGCCGATCGTCGCCAGTGGGACGAGCTCGGGGGGCTTGATGACCCGCAGCAGCTCGAAGAGGAAGAAGAAGTACCACTCGGGCCGCGGCACGTAGGTCGTCGTCGACGGGTCGGCCTTCGGCCCCAGCTCGGCCCCGAGGATGATCGACAGCGCGATGATCACGATCATCACGATCAGCGCCATCAGGGAGTCCTTGGCCACCGCGTAGGGGAAGAACGGCTTCCCCTGCGACTTGAGCACGGAGTACTCGCGGAGGTAGAGCTCCTTCTCGCGGGCGTTCACGGAGCTAGACCTCTTGCTCGCGCAGCTCGGGCTCGGACTCGGCCTTCAGCCACGGAGGCGCCGTGGTGCCGAGCTTGGCCACGAGGTACAGGTGGGCGCCGATCAGCGCGGCGATCGCGCCCGGTATGAGCATCATGTGGATGGCGTAGAAGCGCGACAGCGTGGTGGCCCCAAAGTCCGGCCCCGCCCGCAGGAAGTCGCTGAGGTACGGGCCGATGAGCGCGCCGGTGCCGTTGATGTTGACGCCGACGATCGTCGCCCAGTAGGACCGCTGGTCGAACGGCAGCAGGTACCCGGTGAACGACATCGCCATCGTGAGGATCAGCAGGACGACCCCGATCACCCAGTTGAGCTCGCGCGGGTACTTGTAGGCGCCGAAGAAGAAGGTCCGGGCCATGTGCAGGAAGATCAGGATCACCATCACCGTCGAGCCCCACTTGTGCATCCCGCGCACGAATTCACCGAGGAACGCCTCGTTGGTGACGTAGCGGATCGACTCGTAGGCCCGCGTCGGCGAGGGGTCGTAGTACATGGCCAGGATGACCCCGGTCACCGCCTGGTTGAGGAAGGCGAACAGCGTCGCCGACCCCAGCGTGTAGAACCAGTTCGTTCCCTTGGGCACCTTGCGGAACAAGGCCCAGCGCGTGGCTCCCGAGAGCGAGGTGCGCTCATCGACCCAATCGACGACGGTCGTGCCGGCCTCGGTCCCGTCGTGGATGAGCCTGTCCTTGAGGGACTTTTTGCCATTGCCCTCCTGAGGACGCTGCGGCGCCGGGCGCAGGGCCTTCGGGACGGCGCCGGGCGGGGGTGAGGGGAGCTTGATCTTGGGCATCAGGGCTTGGCGGTCGTGAAGCGGGCCGGGTACGCGTACTGGCCGATGCCGTCGAGCGGCTCGGCCGGGTCGCGGGGCGAGAAGCGGTTGAGCTGGGAGTTGACCGAGAAGCGGGGGCCGATCTGGACGCGGCCGGCGCGCACCCGGGTGTAGAAGCGATCCAGCGGGCGGACGGGCGGGCCGCCGTTGACCTTGCCGAGGTTGTCGTAGACGCCGCCGTGGCACGGGCAGATGAAGCGCTCGGCGGCCGGCACGTAGCGGACCGGGCAGCCGAGATGGGCGCAGCGCGTGGAGATGGCGACGTAAGGCTGGATCGCCTCACCCTTGTGCTGCGAGCTGCCGTCGAGGGCCGGGTTGAAGCGGCGCACGTAGGCGGTGGTCTTGCCCACGTCGCCGATGCCGGGCGTGTTGGTGAAGTTGACCGGCACGTAGGTGTTGGGGTTGAAGGCGCTCTCGGGGCCCACGTCCTCCCACGTCGCCTTCTGGCGCTCGAACACCGGCCCGAGCGCGAAGGCCAACGCGGGCAGCGTGAACGCCAGCGCCGCGCCCGCGCCGGCGAGGTGGGTCGTGCCCACCATGAAGCGCCGCCGGGTGACGGTCTCACCCTCGAAGGCGCCGGGAATCGCCCGGTCGCCCGTGTAGCGGGACTTGATGTTCTCGCGCTTGTCTGGCATCCAACTGGGGGCGGCCCGCCGCGCCTAAACGCGGGCTCAACCCGAGTACGCGGCAGATTACCGGTTGGGTTCTGTCAGGCGGTCGGTGGCCTCGTGCCACGCGGCACGAGCGCGCTCGGGAGCCCTCTCGGCGTGCGCGCGGGCGCTGGCCGAGATCACGTCGGCGAGGATCCGCACCGCCTCGAGGTCGCCCAGCTGGGCCAGCCGCGCAAGCCCGAGCGCGTACAGGCGGTCGCCGGCGAGCAGCGCCAGGTCGGGGTCGTCGGGTGCCAGCACGCGCGGGCTGCCGTAGTGCAGCTCGTAGCCCTCGCGGATCGCCTCGACGATCAAGCTGTAGTCCGCCGGCACCCGGTCGCCGTGGTCGGCGGGGGGATAGGGCGGGTCGGCGACCGCGCCGGCGAGCAGGCCGCCGGTGTCGCGAAGGGCGGCGGCGAGCGGGTCGAGCCTCAAAAGACCTCGGCGAACGCCGCCGCTGCGGCCTCGACCGTCCAGTCCAGGTCGCGCTGGTCATGGGCGAGCGAGACGAACCAGGCCTCGAACTGCGAGGCCGGCGCGTAGACCCCGCGGGCGAGCAGAGCGCGGCACCAGGCCGCGTAGGCGTCGAGGTCGCAGGCGCCGGCGCCGGCGAAGTCCCGCACCGGCTCCTCCGAGAAGAACACGGTCACGAGCCCGGGCACCGAGTTCACCTGGATCGGGCCGCCCTCGGCGGCCTCACGCAGGCCGGTCGCCAGCGTGTCGGTCGTGGACGCCAGGCGCGGGTAGGCCACGTCGTCGAGGAGCCGCAGCGCGGTGCGGCCGGCCGCGACGGCGAGCGGGTTCCCGGACAGCGTCCCCGCCTGGTAGACGTCCCCGGCGGGCGCGATCCGGCTCATCAAATCGGCCGAGGCGCCGAACGCGGCGGCGGGCAGGCCGCCGCCGAGCACCTTGCCCATGACCGTCACGTCCGGGAGGACGGCACACAGCTCCTGAGCGCCCCCGCGGGCGACCCGGAAGCCGGTGATGACCTCGTCGAAGATCAGCAGCGCGCCATTGTGGTCGGCCCGCTCGCGCAGGAGCTCGAGGAAGCCGTCCCGCGACGGGACGACGCCCATGTTGGCCGGGAACGGCTCGGCGATGATGGCGGCGAACTCGTGCGCGTCGGTGGCGGCGCGAACGGCGTCGGGGTCGTTCCACGGGACGACGACGGTGGCCTGGGTGGCGCTCTGCGGGACGCCGGGCGAGGCGGGGATGCCCTGGGTGGCAAGTCCGGAGCCGGCCTCGGCCAGCAGGCCGTCGACGTGCCCGTGGTAGGCGCCGGCGAACTTCAGCACCTTCTCCCGCCCCGTCGCCGCGCGGGCCAGGCGCAGCGCGCTCATCGTCGCCTCGGTTCCCGACGAGGTCATGCGCAGCATCTCGACCGACGGCACGCGCGTGGCCACCTCCTCGGCCAGGGAGACCTCGGCTCGGGTCGGCGCGCCAAACGTCGTGCCCCGCTGCGCGACGTCGATCACGGCCTTGAGGATCTCGAGATGGGCGTGGCCGTGGATGAGCGGCCCCCACGACATCACCCAGTCGACGTAGCGGTTGCCGTCGACGTCGATGATCTCCGAGCCCTCCGCTCGGTCGATGAAGATGGGGTCGCGGCCGATCGACCGCATGGCCCGCACCGGCGAGTTGACGCCCCCGGGGAGGTACTCGAGCGCCCGCCGGTAGACCTGCGCCGACCGGGCGTCGGTCAGCGAGATCGGCGTCACGACGGAACGTGCTTACGCACGCTTTCTTTCCCAACGCTTGTAGTCGTCGGTGAAGTAGAGGAGGCGGACCTTCTTGAACTCGGTCGACGAGTAGAGGGTGGCGCGCTCGGCGATGCCGGTCTCGTCCGCGATGGCCTCCAGGATCGCGTCGCACTCCTCCTTCGACCGGCCGTGCGCCATCGTGAACAGCGAGTACGGCCAGTCCGGGTAGGTCGGGCGCTGGTAGCAGTGGGAGATGCCGCGGAAGGCGGCCATGCGGGCGCCGGTCTCGAGCACGCGGTCGTCCGGCACCTTCCACACGCCCATCCCGTTGGCCGAGAAGCCGGCGCGCCGATGAAAGAGGATGGCCGCGACCCGCCGCAGCAGGCGGCGCTCGACCATGCCCTCCAGGTGGTCGAGCAGCGCCGCCTGGTCGATTCCGAGCGAGCGCGCGGTGGGCGCGTACGGCTCCTCGACGACCGGGAGGTCGCCCTGCAGGCCGCGGATGACCGCGACGTCGAACTCGTCGTAGGGCTGGGGCTCGGTCTCGGCGGGCGCGACCGCCTCGGCCGCGCTGGCCAGGTCGGAGGTGGACCCTTCCATCTCGAGGTCCATGCGGATCTTGAACAGCTTGAGCGTGGGCAGCTGGCGTATCGAGGTGGCCCCCGCCTCGCGGCCCAGCACCTCGAGCGTCCCGTCCAGCCCCAGGATCGAGTCCGGCTCGACGGCGATCGTGAACCAGATGTTGAAGTCGTGGTTGCGCAGGTAGTTGTGCGAGACGCCCGGGTGCGCGTTGATGATCTTGGCCGCGCGCCAGGGGTGCTCGGGATCGACCTTGGCGGCGACGAGCATCGACTTGTAGCCCAGCGCGCGCGTGTCGAAGATCGGGGTGACCTGGCGGATGATCCGCTCGTCGAGCAGGCGCTTTACGCGCGCCATCGCCTCGGCCTCGGCGATGCCGGCCTCGGCGGCGACGTGCTGGTAGGGCCGCGGCGCGAGCGGGAAGTGCCCCTGCATCAGGTTCAGCAGCCGCTTGTCGGTGGCGTCTAGCGGGACGGCCGCGCCGTCCTTGCGGGAGCGCAGCTTCGGCCGCGGCGCTAGCGAAGCCACCGCGCGGCGTCCTTGGCGTGGTAGCTGATGACGATGTCGGCGCCCGCCCGCCGGATCGAGGTCAGGGCCTCGCGCGCCGCTGCGCGCTCGTCGAGCCAGCCGGCGGCCGCAGCCGCCTTGAGCATCGCGTACTCGCCCGAGACGTTGTAGGCGGCAACCGGCATCCGGGTTGCGTCCTTGACGCGGCGGACGACGTCGAGGTAGGGAAGCGCAGGCTTGACCATGAGCACGTCGGCGCCCTCGTCGCGGTCGAGCAGGGCCTCGCGCACCGCCTCGTCCGGGTTGGCGCCGTCCATCTGGTACGCGCGCCGGTCGCCGAAGGACGGGGCGGAGTCGGCCGCCTCGCGGAACGGTCCGTAGAACGCGCTGGCCATCTTGGCGCTGTAGGCGACGATCGCCGTGTCGGTGAGGCCGTGGTCGTCGAGCTCGGCCCGGATGTGGCCGACGCGGCCGTCCATCATGTCGCTCGGCGCGACCATGTCGGCGCCGGCCTGCGCCTGGGAGACGGCGGTGCGGGCGAGGAGCTCGATCGTCGCGTCGTTGTCGACGGCGCCGTCGGCCCGCAGCAGGCCGCAGTGGCCGTGCGACGTGTACTCGCACAGGCACACGTCGGCGATCACGATGAGCTCGGGAGCGGCCTCCTTGATGGCGCGGGCGGCGAGCTGCACGACGCCCTCGTCGTCCCACGCGCCGCTGCCCTCCTCGTCCTTTTCCGCGGGCAGCCCGAAGAGCAGCACGGCCGGGATGCCGAGATCTTGCAGCTCGCGCGCCTCCTCCGCCGCGGCCCCGATCGACAGGCGGTCGACGCCCGGCATCGCGCCGATCGGCTCGCGCGGGGCGTCCTGGTTCAGCGCGACGAATAGCGGCTGGACGAGGTGGTGCGGGGCAAGCTCGGTCTCGCGGACGAGGTCGCGGAGGGCGCCGGTCCGCCGCATCCGGCGCAGGCGGGTCTGTGGGAACGCCATGCGGGGAGCAGGATAGAGCGAGGCCCTAGGTGATAGCTCCCCGTTCCTGGGTCGGGACGCAGGAGTGAAGCCGTGCAGGCACGGCGAATCCCGAGGACCCAGCCAGGGGCGGCGAGAATCGCCTAGGCGAAGCGGCGCAGGCTGAGGCGCGCAATCGCCCCGAAGGCGATGACCAGGATCACCAGGTGCAGCAGGGGCAGCCCGATCCCGCCCCCCGACAGCGCCGCGTCCATGGCGTCGAGGGCGGGTCGGAACGGAAAGATCGCCGAGATCACGCGGATGATGTCGTAGAGCGTCGGGTTGGTGGCCCCGCTGGGCACGAGCGCGAGCACCGCCACCGGCAGCGAGAGCAAGAACGCGAACAGCGAGGCGACGCGCACCTCGCGGGCCAGGCCGCCGATCGCGACGCCCAACGCCGCGAATCCGGCGCTGGCGAACACCACCGCGACCAGCCACAGCGGGAAGCGGCCCCAGTCCACGGTGACGAAGGCGCCGATGCCGGCGAGCATCGCAAGGCCGACGGCCGCCGCGCACAGGGCGGCGAGCGAGATCTTCTCGGTGAGGAGCCCCAGGCGCGAGACGAGCCCGCGGGCCAGGCGCGTGAAGGCATTCTCCTCGCGCTCGAGCGCCAGCATCCCGGCGGCCAACAGCACGCACACGAACATCATCGAGATCGTCACCGCGACCGCGACCGCGAACGAGTCCAGCGGCTGCTTCCTGCCTGCGCCAACCGTCGTCGTCTTGACCTTCAGCGGCGAGGAGATCGATGACAGCGCCGCGTTGGACAGGTCGAGGTTGTCGATGGCGAGCCCCGCGAAGTGGATGACCTGATCCAGCGCCTTGCGCTCGGGCGATCCGCGCGGCAGCGACGCGGCCACGCCCTCGAGGATCGCCTTGGCGTTCTGCAGCCCGAGGATCTGGAAGTTCGCGCCGAAGGCGTCGAACGTCCCGCCCTTCAGCAGCAGGTCGATATACCGCGAGGCGACCTCCCGGAACTTCCCCGACAGCGCCTGGTTGGCCTTGGCGAGCTGGAACTGGATCGTCGACTCGACGAACTGGCGCTTGAGCGGGTTCTCGGCGTTGTAGAAGACGTCCAGCGCGGGCTGCTCGAGTCCGCCGGTCGAGAGCTTCGAGACGATGTCGGCGGGGATGATGAGCGCCGCCAGCGCCTGGCCCGAGCGCACCTTCTCGAGCGCCTGGGCGCGGTTCTTGACCGGGACGGGATCGACGGCGTCGAAGAACCGGTTGGCGTACTGGTCGCCGTTGATCTTCGTGCCGCCGAGGTCGAACGAGCCCTGCCCCTTGGGGACCTCGTTGAGGATGGCGACCTTCGGCTTGCTCGGCCCGCGCGAGAGCGCATAGCCGATCAACAGCGCGACCAGGACCGGGTAGACGATCAGCAGGGCCACGAGCAGCGGCGAGCGCCGCAGGATCTGCAGGTCCTTGAGCAGCAGCCAGCGCACGCGGATCGCCCTAGTGCCCGCGCGCGTGCAGGAAGCGCACGAACGCCGCCTCGACGTCGTGGACGTCTCCGGCCAGCGCGACGAACTCGGCCGGCGTGCCGTCGAAGAGCAGCTCGGCGTCGGCGAGCACGAGCAGACGGTCGGCGTAGCGCTCGGCCTCGCCCACGTTGTGGGTCGAGAACAGGATCGTGGTACCCGTCTCGGCCCGCTCGCCGATGAACTCCCATACCCGCTCGCGGTGGCGCGGGTCCAGCGCGGTCGAGGGCTCGTCGAGCAGCAGCATCCGCGGGTCGGCCAGGAGCCCGACGGCGATGTTGACGCGCTGGCGGTTGCCGCCCGAGAGCGTTCCGACCTCGTCGTCGGCGCGGCCCGCCAGCCGCGTCTGGGCCAGCATCCGCTGGACCGCGTCCTCGACGTCGGGCACCTTCTCGAGCCGGGCGAACAGGCGCAGGTTCTCGGCCACGGAGAGCTTGCGGTATACCGCCGCGTGCTGGGGCACCCAGCCGACGTGCTCGCGGTCGAGCGACACCCGGCCCGAGCTCGGCCGCTGGATGCCTGCGAGGATCGAAAGCAGCGTGGTCTTGCCGGCGCCGTTGGGGCCGATGACCGCCACCCGCTCGCCCGGCTTGGCGGTGAACGAGACGTCGCGCAGGGCCACGATGTCCCCGTAGCGCATGCCGATGTCGTCGACGCGCAGGGTGGGCTCGGTTAGGACGGTGCTGGTGGCCAAGGCGAGTCAGGGTATTCAGGCATCAGGGTCGCGGCTCGCGACCGCGCCGATTTCCTCGCGCTCGGATGGGACCGTCGGCGGTTCGTCCTGCGGACTGACGCCTGAGGCCCGATGCCTGACGCCTGGCGCCCCCACCACCTCCGCCGCGCTCGGCGTGCCCCACGGCTCGAGCACGAGGTGGCGGCGCAGGTAGAGCACGGTCTCTCGCGCCAGCGCGGCCAGCGGCAGCGCGACGAAGGCCCCGATGATCCCGTAGAGCTGCCCCCCGATCAGCAGCGCGGCGAGCACGAGCAGCGGGTTGATCCGCAGCGTGCGCCCGAACACCTGCGGGGCGACGACATGCCCCTCGAGCTGCTGCAACGCCACCAGCGCGAGGATGACCCACAGGCCGGTGAGCGGGTCCCGGAAGAGGGCGACGAGCGCCGGTGGCGCCCCGCCCAGGAGCGGGCCGATGTACGGCACGAGCTCCATCACGCCGTAGAAGGCCCCGAAGAAGATGGCGTAGCGCTGGCCGTCGGGGAAGATTCCGACGACCCCGAGGAACCACAGCACGATCCCAGCCGAGAGGCCCATGATCAGCGAGAACAGGAGCTGCCCGCGCACGTAGTTGAAGACCGCCTTCTGTGCGCGCAGCGGGAAGTCGTCCTGCGGGGTGCCGTCGCCCTTCGGCAGCACGCTGCGTACGAGCCGTCCGATGCGGGGCGCGTAGAGGAGCATGTAGATCGAGATCACGATCACGAGGACCAGTCCGAAGGCGCCCTCGACCACCCGCGCGAGGACGTCGCGCGCCGCCGCGACGATGTCGCCCGAGCTCCGGGAGACGTTGTCCTGGAGGGTCTGCAACGCGGTCTGGCCCTGGCGCGTGATCTCGACCTTGATGCCGTTGTCGTCGAGGGTCCGCTGCACGTCGGCGAGCTTGTCGTTGGCCTGGTCGACGAGGTGGGGCAGGTCGCGCTGGAAGGACTCGACCTGGTTGACGATCGCGCTCCCCACCGCCACCCCCACGCCCACCACGGCCACGACGAGGACGAGGTAGACGGCGGCGACGGCCAATCCGCGCGGGACGTGCGCCCGGCGCAGCGGCTTCTCGATCATCTCGACGACCGGGTTGAGGATGAGCGCGATGACGCTCGCGACAGCAAAGATGAGCAGGACCGGCCCCGACGCCCGCGCCAGCGCCCATACCCCGAGCAGCGCGAGCGGCAGGATGACGAGCTGGATCCAGCGCGGGACCACGACCGGGTCGGGCGCGCGGGGAACCTCTTGGGTCAGCGGCTCCTCGGGTGGGGGAGCATCCGGGCTCACACAGCCATCGTCTCCACTGCGACAGTATGCGCAACGGATGAGATTGCTCTTCGTCGGCGACGTGGTCGGAGGAATAGGCCGGCGGACGCTCGCCGCGCTGCTCCCGGGGCTGCGCGAGGAGCTCGAGCTCGACTTCGTCGTCGTCAACGGGGAGAACGCCGCCGGCGGTCTCGGCATCACGCCGCGCACCGCCGACGAGATCTTCGCCCTTGGCGCCGACGCGATCACGCTCGGCAATCACACCTACCGCCACCGCGACGTCTACGGCTACCTCGACGAGAAGCCGAACATCGTGCGGCCGGCGAACTTCCTGCGCTCGCAGCCTGGCCACGGCTCCTGCGTGGTCGAGCGCAACGGCACCCGCCTCGGCGTGCTCAACCTGTCGGGCAACGTCCACCTGCGCGCCGGGCGCAACGCGTTCGCGGAGGCCGACG
Source organism: Solirubrobacteraceae bacterium (assembly GCA_045805605.1). Taxonomy (GTDB): domain Bacteria; phylum Actinomycetota; class Thermoleophilia; order Solirubrobacterales; family Solirubrobacteraceae; genus DATBDE01. Next base: position 10,047 of record JBJMKX010000126.1, on the reverse strand, counting down.
CGGCGGTGCGCACCCTGCGAGAGGGCTCCGACCACGTGGTCGTCGACATGCACGCCGAGGTCACGAGCGAGAAGGTGGCGATGGGCTGGCACCTCGACGGCCGCGTCACCGCGGTGGTGGGCACCCACACCCACGTTCCCACCGCCGACGACCGCGTGCTCCCCGGCGGCACCGCCTACGTGACCGACGTGGGGATGACCGGGCCGCGCGGCGGCGTCATCGGCGTCAAGCGCGAGCAGGCGATCGCGTCGCTGGCGACGATGATGCCCGTGCGGTTCGAGACCTCCGACGAGGACCCGTGGCTCATGGGCGTGCTCATCACCGCGTCGCAGCATGGGCGGGCCGACGCCATCGCGCCGGTGCGGCGACCCGCGCAAGGAGTGAAGTGAGCGCGACGAGCAGCAGCGCGTTGCGGAAGCCGACGAGCACGACCGGCCCGGTGTCGCCTGCGACCAGGTCCCAGTAGCGCGACGGGAACTCGAGCTGGGTGGCGACGACCGCGACCGTCGTGGCGACGGCGGCCGGCCACTCGCGCCACGCCCATGCGATCGCCGCGAATGGCACGAGCCAGAGGACGAATTGCGGCGAGAGCACCTTGCCGAAGACGACGAACGCGAGCAGAGTGGCGAAGGCGCACAGCACCAGCCCCCGAACATCGGTCCGCAGGCGCGCGGCGAGCGCCACCAGGGCGATGCCGACCACCGAGAGGACCCCGAACGCGTCCGCCACCGCGTCCGCGGGCCCTCCGACCAATCCCTGCGACTTGAACGCGTCGGGATGCCCGGGCGTGCCGGTCACGGTGCTCTGCCCGAGGGCGAAGAGCACCGTGGCGGGCGCGGACTCGATCTGCACCGGGCGGTCGAGGTGGAAGGACACGACGCGGCCGAGGCCGTGGGGCGCGAAGGGCACCGCGACGATCGCGACGACCGCCACGAAGACCGCCGCGCCCTGCCACGCCGCGCGTCGCTCACCGCGGGCGACGAGCCAAACCAGGGTCATCGGGACCAGCAGCGCGGGGAAGAGCTTGGTGACGGCGCCGAGGCCGAGCAACCCGAGCCCGAGTCGGGGCCGGTCGCGCGCCAGGGCCAGCAGCGCCGCAATCGTCATCGCCGCCGGCCAGGCGTCGAAGTGGGTGCGCGCGATTGCTCCCACCGCCAGCGGGGCGAGGATCAGCGCGCCCGCCGCGCCCGCGCCCGAGCCGCCTCCCGCCTCAGCCAGCCGGACCGCGGCCCAGAACATCACCACCCCGGCGGCAAGCATCAGCAGACCGAAGATCAGGTCGAAGTCGCCGGTCTGCGCCGCGAGCCACATCGGCCCGAGGGCAACCGGCGGGTACTCGGTCAGCGCGTGCTCATACGGCCAGGCGCCGTGGTCGAGCGCCGCGGCGATGTCGCGGTAGATCGGGAGGTCGGTGATGCTCGCGTCGCTCGTCGGCCCGACGGTGGTCGCCAGCACCGCGACGACCGCGAAGGCGGCGGTGGCGACGACCAGGGCCCGCCGCGTCATGCCGGGACGGGTGTGCGCTCCTCGTGCGCCGGCGCCGGCGCGGGCGGCCCCGGCGTCACCGGCTCTCCGTAGCGGCCGAGCAGCGCGACGAGCACGAGCGGGAAGAACCACGGGATGTAGAGGTAGAACCAGTGGGTGATGCCGAGCTCGAGCGCCACGATAACCGCCGCACCGAGCGCGGCCAGGGTGACGACGTCGCGCCGGCGTGGCACGAAGGCCAGAAGCAGCGCGAGCAGCAGCGCTGCGATCTTGACCGCCGCCTGCGGCATCCCCAGGCCCCCGTAGAGGCCCCAGATCGAGAACGGCGAGCCGCGGTCGCCCTGATAGGCCAGCGTGCGGTCATAGAACGTGTGCAGGCTGCCGTCGAACAGGAACGGCAGCATCACGACGGCGACGGTCACCACGAACGCGGCCACGAATGACACCAGCACCCGCGGCCGCAGGGTGACCCGCTCGCGTACGGCGTCGTAGGTCGCCAGCATCGGCGCCAGCCCGAGCGGCGCGAACTTGCTCAGCCCGGCCAGCGCAGTGCTCGCTCCCCGGGCCGCCGGCCATCGGACGACGAGCAGCGCCAGCACGACCAGCATGGCGACGAGCGAGTCGTTGGCGTTGGACTCCAGCGTGAACGCCGTGAACGGGTAGGCCGCCCAGCCGTAGGCGAGCGCGATGCCGAGAGTCGGGCCGCGGATCCGCCGGCCGAGCAGCCACAGCAGCAGCATCGTCCCGAGGTCGAACAGGACTGAAGCCGCGTGGGCGGCGGGCAGGTCGTCCCAGCGGCCGCTCCACGGCCACGCGACCGTGCCGGGCACGTAGGCGTAGTAGTTGACGGGCCCGTAGGTGTCGCCGTGCTCGTTGTCCTTGGGAAAGGCGCCGTAGAGGTCCTTGCCGTCCAGCAGGTGGTCGGCGCCAATCACGCCCGAGTAGCCGACGTCGATCACGTTCGAGTTGGTCACGTTGAGGCCGACCCGAAACCCGATGAGGAACACGATGGCGACCGCCAGCCACGTCGCGGGCACGAGGAGCCGGATCGGCTCGGCGGGCGGCCCCGGCTTGCGCCGGAAGGCGACCCAGAGCATGCGCGCGAGCACGTAGGCCAGAAGCGGATAGGCGAGGGGGACCGACATGCCGATGTTCGCGTTCTCGAAAAAGGCGAGCGAGACCGAGAACCCGAGCAGGACGAGCAGGTCGAGGTGCAGCAGCCGGAACGGCCGGCGCCGGTCGACGAACGGCACGAAGAAGAGCACGCACAGCGGTAGCCAGATCCAGACCGCGTTGATCTTGCGCCCGAACGCGCCCGCGTAGCCGCGGGCCATGGTCCATGGCACCTGGAAGCCGGTCCACACCTCGGTCGCGGCGGCGCTGCGGTCGTCGATGATGACCTGGGCGACCTCCTTCTGCTTCTGGCGCGGGTCGTAGTAGGAGACCTGCCAGCGGTCCGTGCCCTTCAGGAACGCGCGCGGATAGGTGCCTGGATGGTGGCGCTTGGTGTCGATCACCTTGGGCTGGTTGTTCGCGATCGCGATCGCCTGCTTGCCGGTCAGCCGGTGATTGGCCGGCGGCGCGGTCAGCGACCCCGGCGAGCGCAGCGCGTTGGGGTCGGTCTGCGTGGACGACTGCGAGCCTGGAGTCTGCGCCGCCGCGGCCGGCGCGAGGAGCGCGCCGAGGGCCAAGGCCACCAGCAGCGCGCGCCCGATCACGGCAGGACGGGCCTCACCGAAAAGTCCACAGCCGGTTGCCCAGGAAGTTGGCGGGCATCGCGACCAGGACGGCGATCGCCTGGGCCGGCACCTTGGCCAGGCCGGCGATCACGACGAGCCCTTGGAGGAGCAGCAGCCCGAGCCCGAAGGCGGCGAGCGAGACGACGAGGAACCGCGCCGCCTGGAAGCCGGCGTGGCCGCGGCCTGCCCGGAACGTCCAGTGCCGGTTCCACCAGAAGTTGTTGGTCACTGCGGCCAAAAAGGCCAGCGTGGCCGCCACGCGGTAGTCGATGGCGAGGGGGTGCACGCACACCGCATAGACCGCGAGGTTGACGACGTAGCCGCTCACCCCAACGAGGCCGAAGCGCACGAGCTGGAGCCAGTTCGGGCCGTGACGGAGGCCGAGGCGGATGCGGGTCGAGAACGGCAGCCGGAGTTCGGCGGTGCTGACGTCGTGCTCGGGCATCGCGCCAGCTTAGCCACAGCGCGCGCCGGCCAGCCGGCCATAGGCCGGATGCGTCGACGTGCGTGACTAGTCGTCTCCGCCCGAAACCCCGAAGTGGTCGCGCACCATCGGGGCGACGTCGCGCAGCGTCCACTGTGGACGCGCCTCGCGCCCGTCCGGGCCCGTGCCGCACCACAGCAGCACGCCGAGCGAGTCCGAGCGGTGCAGCGACCCGTGCGAGCCTCCGCCGACGTGGTCGACGCCGCCCCAGTCGGTGAATTCGTAGCCCGTCGCGGCCGACAGCAGGAGGTCGCCCGAGGTCGGGCACGTGACCGCCGACCACGCCCGCGCGAGCGCGTCCGGGTACTCGTCGCTCCACACGCCGCCGTGCGCGGATTGCAGCTCGAGCACCGAGAGGTCACCCGCCACCGACCACCGGCCGCCCCGCACGTCCTCCAAGGGGCCGTCCGGTGAGAACCGCAGCTCGCCGCGCTCCGAGACCACGACCGCCTCGCCGTCGTCGGCGCGCAGCACGAGGTCGACGCCCGGCGTCTCGAGCGCCGTGGCCTGAAGCTCGGGCAGCAGCTCGTCAGCGCGCTCGGGATCGAGGACGTAGAGGCTGGCCGAGCGCTGCGCCGGGCAGACGGCGATTTCGGCCCCGTCCTCGACCCCCACCGGACGGCGCACCTTCCACGCCGCGAATGCCTCCGCCAGCGATATCCGATCCTCGACCTGCACCTGGGAGTGGTCGCCCATGACGATGATCGCATGCTCCTCGAGGAAGGCCTCGATGCCCCCCGCGGCCTCCGCGAGCCGCTGCAGCTCATTGTCGGCGGCGGCAATCGACTCGACCTGACCCGCCGGCCCAGTCTTGTGCGAGTGGGTGTCGTTGTCGGGAAGCGAGAACAGCAGGAAGTCGAACAGGTTGTGCTCGACGAGGTAGGCACCGACGCAGCCGGTGTGCTGGTCGCGCACACCCGGCAGCCCGAGCTGGCTGCGGCATCCGGTGCGGCGCGACGCGAAGATGTCGGCGTAAAACAGCTCGCGCGGGCCCCATACGCCATGGCGGAACAGGGTGCGGTTCACGAGCCCCGTGATCGGCGTCTCGCGCGCGATCTCGTGGCGGTGGCGGCCGCGGTAGATCAGGAACGTCGTCCCGGCGGTGCGGACCTCGGCGTCGTCGAGCGACTCGAACACCGTCTCCACGTCTGGCGACAGGTGCGCGAGATTCATGTTGTAGATCGTGTCCAGCAGCGAGCGGTGTATGCCGAACGTGCGGCTGGCCGCGAACGACGACCCGTACTCGATGTAGCGCGCCTCGCCGCGGTGGTACCAGTTCATGTTCGGGATCAGGTGTGCGTCCTGCCCGACGCCGGTGGCGATCGTCGCGGCGCATACCGGGGTGATCGAGGGGAAGGCGGAGACGCAGTCGTCGACGTAGACGCCGCCCTCCACCAGCCGCTCGATGACCGGCGCACGGCCGGCATCGATCGCCCGTTCGAGCATCGCGGGCTTGACCCCGTCGATGACGCAGAGGACGAGCTTCTTCACTTCGACAGTGTGCGCAGGCCCGCGTACTTCTCGCCCGCGCGCTTGCGCCCGCCCACCCACAACCAGCCGAAGAAGCCGAGGGTCAGGATCGAGATCGGCGGGATCAGGATGGCCAGGGCCGCCGTCGCCAGGGAGCCCCCGTCGGCGTAGAGCGGCAGCGCCGCCCGCGCCTCGCGATCCAGGCGCCGGGCCACGCGCCCGAACAGCGAGCGCGCTGCGGCCTGGCCGATCAGCGCGCAGGCGATGCCGGGGGCCAGCCACGCCCACGAGGTCTCGCCGTGGTCGGCGAGCGAGCCGGCGAACAGCAGCGTGCCGATCCCCACCGCGACCCCTCCCAGCGCCGCCCCGAGGGTGCCGGACTCGGCCGCGCCGGGCGAGCGGCGTTCGATTACCACGGTGACGATCAGCAGCACCACCACGGCGATCAGGAACCAGTTGGACTCCAGGAAGGCGTAGCGGGTGTGCTCGAAGTCCAGGCCGAGGTCGGCGCGCCCGAGGGCGCCGCTGAGGAGCGCCGGCAGGAACGGCCGCACGCCGGCCGCGCCCGCGAGGCCCATGCCCTGCGTGATGTCGAGGAACAGGCGCACGTCCAGTCAGGGTCGTGCTCCGCCCGACCACTCTCCTTTCGCTACCTTCTCGCGGGCCGTGACTGTAGACGAAGGCCCGAGGAACCCCCGCGGGCGCGGCGAACTGGATCGGATGGGCGAGAGGCAGCGGTCGACCTCCCGCGATCTGGAGCGTTACGCGGGCCTGTTCGCGGCGCGCACGCGCGTCATGAAGTCGTCCGTCATGCGGGACATGATGGCCATCACCGAGCGTCCCGACGTCATCTCGCTCGCGGGCGGCCAGCCCGACACCTCGACGTTCCCGCCCGAGTCCTACGCCGCGCTGATGGGCCGGGTGGCGGACGAGTCCACTGCGCGCGCCCTCCAGTACGGGCCTACCGAGGGCATGGCCGTGGTCAAGGACTGCATCGTCGAGGTCATGGCAACCGAGGACATGCGCGTCGACCCCGACGACGTCCTTGTCACCACCGGCGGACAGCAGGTCATCGACCTGATGTGCAAGACGTTCATCGACCCCGGCGACGTCGTCGTCGCTGAGGCGCCGACGTACCCGGGCGCCGTGCCGTCGTTCATGGCCTACCAGGCGGACGTGGTCCAGGTCCCGATGGACGCCGACGGCATGCGCGTCGACGAGCTCGAGACCCTGCTCGACCGGCTCGAGGCCGACGGGCGGCGCCCGAAGTTCGTCTACACGGTGCCGTCGTTTCAGAACCCGGCCGGGGTGACGATGTCGCACGCGCGCCGGCGCCGGCTGGTCTCGATCGCCCACGCGCGCGAGCTCCTCGTGCTCGAGGACAACCCGTACTCGCTGCTGCGCTACGAGGGCGAGCCGGCGCCGACGCTGCAGTCGCTCGACGGCGGGAACTTCGTGGTCTACCTGGGCACGTTCTCGAAGATCCTCTCGGCGGGGATCCGGCTTGGCTGGGCGGTGGCGCCGGCGCCGATCCTCGACAAGATGAATCTCGGCAAGCAGGGCGTCGACCTCTGCTCGTCCTCGATGACCCAGCTGTTCGTGGCCGAGTACTTCGCGCACGGGCGCTGGATGGACTACGTGGGGTCGCTGCGCGACCTCTACCGCCGCCGCCGCGACGCCATGCTCGACGCCCTGGCCGAGCACTTCCCGCGCGAGGCGGAGTGGACCTACCCGCAGGGCGGGATGTTCCTGTGGGCGACGCTGCCCGACTACATCGACACCACCGACCTGCTGGCCCGCGCGCTGGGTGAGAAGGTGGCGTTCGTGCCTGGGCGTGCGGCTTACGTGGACGGGCGCGGGGGCTCGTCGATGCGGTTGAACTTCTCGGGGTCGGGCGAGGACGACATCCGCGAGGGCATCCGGCGCATCGGCAAGGTCGTGCGCGAGCAGGTCGGCCTCTACGGCACGCTGACCGGCGCCGAGCCGGCGCCTCAACCCGACGCCCAACGCCCGACGCCCGAAGAGCTCTCCAACGTCCTGCACCTGCCACGCCGTCGGCGCGACGAGCGTGAGTCGAGTAGCGGTCCTTAAGGGCGGACGCTCGCTCGAGCGCCAGGTCTCCCTGCGGTCGGGAGCGCGGGTCGAGGACGCGCTCGAGCGGCTCGGCCACGAGGTCATCTCGATCGACGCCGATGCCGACCTGGTCGAGCAGCTGCGGGCCGAGCGGCCCGACGTCGCCTTCGTCGCCATGCACGGGCGCGACGGCGAGGACGGCACCGTGCAGGAGCTGCTCGAGCTCGTCGGCGTCCCCTACACCGGCTCGGGGGTGTCGGCCTGCATCCGGTCGATGGACAAGGTGCTGGCCAAGCACGCGATGCGCGACGCCGGGATCGCCACGCCCGACTTCTACTCGTTCACCCAGACCGCGTTCCGCGAGCTCGGCGCGGCGACGGCACTGCCGGCGATCGAGGAGCGCTTGGACTTCCCGATCGTGGTCAAGCCGGCCGGGCAGGGCTCGGCGCTGGGCATCAAGTTCGCCCGGACGGCCGAGGACGTGCCGGCCGCGCTGCTCTCCGCGTTCTCCTACGACGACAAGGTGCTGCTCGAGCGGCACGTCGAGGGCCGGGACCTGGCGGTCGCCGTGCTCGACGGCGAGGTGCTGCCGATCGTCGAGGCGGTGCCGGTGGACGAGGAGTTCTACGACTTCGAGGCCCGCTACCAGATCGGCAAGACCGAGTTCGTGTGCCCGGCGGAGCTCTCGGACGCGATCGCCGCCGACGCCCAGGCCGTCGCCCTGCGCGTGTTCGAGCTGCTCGGGCTCTCCGGCTTTGGGCGGGTGGACCTCATGCTCGAGGCGGGAACCGACCGGCTCTACGTCCTCGAGGCCAACTCGATCCCCGGCCTGACCGAGACGTCGCTGCTGCCGCAGGCAGCCGACGCGGCGGGCATCGGCTTCGACGGGCTGATCGGGCGGATCGTGGACGGGGCGCTTCAGCGCGCGGCGGCCTAGTAGGAGGCCATAGCTCGGCGGTCGTGGGTCGGGACGTGCTGGGCACGGCGAGCCCCGAGGACCCAGCCAGGGGCGGCGAGAATGTCTAGGCCATAGCTCGGCGTTCCTGGGTCGGGACGCAGGGGTGAAGCCGTGCTGGGCACGGCGAGCCCCGAGGACCTAGCCAGGGGGCGGCGAGAATGGCCTAGAGGCTTGATGTGGGTTGGCGCTGTGGGCAGGAGCGGCGCGTTGACATAAGAAGAGGGCCTCCGGCTCTGCAACCTCGTGAATGGAGCACGAGATGTGCGCTTCGCTGGAGACCCTCGTTATCGCAGCGTATGTGTTCGCCGCGTCGCTTTCGATCCCTCGACCGGGACCCGCGGGCAAGGTCACTGACCACGAGTTGATCGCCCTGGCGGTTGCGCAGGCGGCGACCGGGCTGAGCTCTGACCGCCAGTTTCTGGGCGTGGTCGGGCGGCTGTTGCCCGGCTATTTCCCGCGCCTGCCCGACCAGACCCAGTACAACCGCCGCCTGCGGCGCCTAACGCCGTGGCTTACCACCGTCCAGCTGATGATCGCCGAGCTGGTCGCCGAGGGCCGCGTGCGGCTCGTCGACGGCACGCTGATCAGCTGCGCCAACTACCCCGGCTGCGCCTCGCACAGCCACTTCGCCGGCCACGCCAGCTACGGCTACTGCCCGTCAAAGAGCGAGTTCGTCTGGGGCATGCGGCTCGTCTTGGTCTCAGACCGCAAGGGCGTCCCGGTCGGCTATGACCTCGTCGGACCCAAGACCGGCCAAGAGCGCGAGAGCGCGCTCGTGCTCGCCACCGGGCAGCCCGGCAGCCTGCTGTTCGCCGACGGCGGCTTTTGGGGCCGCGAACTTCACCGCTCGCTCGAGCTGATCGACGTCGAGCTCGTCACGCCGGAGAAACACCGGCTCGGCGAACGGCCGGCCAGCGATGTCGCCAAGGCGCGCATCCGGCTCGTCATCGAGTCGGTCTTCTCCAACCTCAAGATCCAGATGCGACTCGAACGCCACCTCGCCAAGACGCTGGCAGGACTCGTGCAACGGATCGCTCAGCGACTGCTCGCTTTGACCCTCGGCGTCTTCCTCAACATCCTCACCGGACGCCCAGCACGCGCGCTCGCCGCCTACGACGGACGATGAACCCACATCAAGCCTCTAGTCCTCTACGGGCATGACCGCGGCGTCCAGGCAGCGGTGAGCTCGGAGCGGTAGATCTCCTCGGCCGGCGGGACGTCCACGACGCGCCCCGTGATGATCCGCAGCTCTTCGGCTACGAGCGGCAGCGCTCTGGTCACCACCTCGGCGTCGGGCTGCCCGTCGGCCTTGAAGCGCGAACCGACGTAGCGGTCGTAGAAGTCGCGCGCCGTGCCGTCGTCGGCGCCCGGGAGCAGGCGGCCGACGTGCTCGGCGCCGAGCGCCGGATCGTCGAGCAGCGCGCCGAGCGCGCGCAGGTTCGCCCGGACGAGGCCCTCCACCCGCGGGTCGTCCAGCGCCACCACGCTCGGATCGACCGCCACGCCGGTGGTCGGGATCTGAAGCTCGTCGCCGAAGAACAGCAGCAGCCGCAATCCCTCTTCGGCCTGGAGCTGCTGCGGCGACCAGGTGCTGCCGATCACCGCCGCGTCGAGCTCGCCGCTCTTCAGCAGCCGGATGTGCTCGCTGTAGTCGCCGGGGTGCATCGGCACGGCCTCGATGTCGCTGTCGGGGTCGAGCCCGCGGCCGCGGAGGATGATGCGCGCGAACGTGCCCGGGGCGACGAGCCTCGGGTGCATCGCGACGCGCCGACCGCGCAGGTCGGAGAGGTCGGCGAACTCGGGGCGCGCCATGAACCAGAACAGCGGACGCTCCGTGT
>JBJMKX010000125.1:0-34059 GCA_045805605.1 Solirubrobacteraceae bacterium | reverse complement strand
ACTGGGCGCGGGCGCTGCTCGCGCTCGGCGACGACGCCGAGCTCGGCGACACGCTTGGCGTGGCCCTGAAGGTGCGCGAGGACATCGAGCGCGTGACCGCGAGCGGGGTGCTCGCCGATGCGTGAGGGCGGCGCGATGGTGACCGCGAAGCTCGCGCTGCTCGTGGGGGCCATGCGCGCGGCCAGCTCGGCGAGCTTGCCGGTGACCCCGGCGCCGAGCGCGGCCGCGGCAGACACCCTCGAGGACCCCCTGCTCCCTCACGCGGTCGATGTCCTCGCGCACCTTCAGCGCCACGCCCAGCGCCTCCTCCAGGTCGTCGGTGTCGAGGGCGAGCAGTGCCCGCGCCCAATTGATCGTCTCGCCGACGCCGGGGAGCTTGTACAGCTCCTGCCCGCGCAGCTTGGCCACTGCGGCGCACACGCGCGCCGCGATCTCATCAGGTATGTCGGGCAGCCGGGCGCGCACGATCTCCTGCTCGCGCTCGGGCGTGGGATAGTCGATCCAGTGGTAGAGGCAGCGGCGCTTGAGGGCGTCGTGCAGCTCGCGCGTGCGGTTGGAGGTGATCACCACGAGCGGATGCCCGCGCGCCTCCACGGTGCCGAGTTCCGGGATCGTGACCTGGAAATCCGACAGGAACTCGAGCAGGAACGCCTCGAACTCGTCGTCCGCGCGGTCCACCTCATCGATCAGGAGAACCACCGGGCCCTCCTCCTCGAGCGCGTCGAGCAGCGGGCGACGCAGGAGGAACTCGCGGCTGAACAGGCGACCCTCCGGCACCTCTCCGGCGGTTCCGCTCTCCGCGGCGCGGATGGCTAGCAGCTGGCGCTGGTAGTCCCAGTCGTACAGCGCCTGGTGAAGGTCGATGCCCTCGTGGCACTGGAGCCGAATCAGCCGCGAGCCGGTGGCCGCGGCAAGCGCCTTGGCCACCTCGGTCTTCCCAACGCCCGCCTCGCCCTCCACGAGCAGCGGCTGCTGCAACTGGGCTGCGAGGAAGACAGAGGTGGCCAGCGGCCGATCGGGCAGGTAGCGCTGCGACGCCAGCGCCTGCTCGACGTCCTCGATCGTGTGGAACGTCATGTACCGAGGCTAGCCAGCCGCTGCTTCCAGCGCCCTCCGCGTGAGCACCCGCGCCAAATGCCGCTTGTACTCCTGCGACGCGTTCAGGTCGGCCGGGGGATCCGTGCCCTCGGCGGCCTGCTGGGCCGCCGCCGCTATCGACTCGGGGCTCAGCGACTGCCCGCGCAGTGCCTCCTCGGCCGCGGACGCGCGCAGCGGGGTCGAGCCCATGTGGGTCAGCCCGATGCGCACGTCCTCGCACGTGCCGCCATTCGACTTCACGAGGGCGCAGACGCCGACCATCGCCCAGTCCTCCGCCCGCCGGGCGAACTTCTCGTACCCGAAGCCGTAGCCGTCCAGCGCCGGGATGGTGATGCTCGTGATCACCTCGGTGGGCTCGAGCGCGGTGGTCAGGTAGTCCTGGAACATCTCGCTCGCGGAGATGTCGCGCGTGCCGTTCGGCCCCTGCGTGCCGACCGAGCCCTCGAGCGCCAGCAGGACCGCCGGCAGGTCGGAGGCCGGATCGCCGTGGGCCACCGAGCCGCCGATCGTGCCGCGGTTGCGCACCTGCTGGTCGGCGATCGAACGCGCGGCAACCGAGACCAGGCCGAGCTCCTCGTGAACCTGGAGGTCGACGTGGCGCGTCATCGAACCGAAGCGCCAGCCGCCGTTTGCCCTCTCGATGCCGCGCAGCCCGTCGACGCGACGCAGGTCGACGAGCAGCGAGGGCGCAGCGAGGCGCAGCTTCATCAGCGGGATCAGCGAGTGCCCCCCGGCCAGGAGCTTGGCGTCCTCACCGCCCTCGTCGAGGAGCCGGATCGCCTCGGCCAGCGACTCGGGAGCGGCGTATTCGAACTCGGGGGGGATCATCCTCTCGCCTCCTGGATCGCCTCCCACACCCGCATCGGGGTCAGCGGCATGTTGATGAAGGTGACGCCCAGCGGCCGCAGAGCATCGATGACCGCGTTGGTGACCGCCGGCGAGGCGGCGATCGTGCCGGCCTCGCCGACGCCCTTGACCCCGAGCGAGTTGACCGGCGAGGGCGTCACCGTGCGGTCGGTCTCGAACGAGGGCACCTCGGCTGCGGTCGGGAGCGCGTAGTCCGTGAACGTGCCGGTGACCAGCTGGCCGTCCTCGTCGTAGGAGACCTGCTCGTAGAGCGCCTGTCCGATGGCGTGGGTCACGGCGCCGTGGACCTGGCCGTCGATCAGCATCGGGTTGATCGGCGGCCCGCAGTCGTCCACGCACACGTAGCGGACGACCTTGACCTTCCCGGTGTCGACGTCCACGTCGACCACGCACGCGTGGGCGCCGAAGGGCCAGACGAAGTTCTCCGGGTCGTAAAAGTTGATCGCCTCCAGCCCGGGCTCCATGCCCTCGGGCAGGTCCTCGGGGATGTACGCGGCGCCGGCGACCTCGGCGACGGTCATGGCCTTGTCGGGCGACCCGCGGACCTGGTACTTGCCACCGGCGATCTCGATGTCCTCGGGCGCGGCCTCGAGCAGGTGGGCCACGATGTTCTTGGCCTTGTCGGCCACCTTGTTCGCCGCCCGAGCCGCCGACTCACCGCCCACCGCCAGCGAGCGCGACCCGTACGTGCCCATGCCGTAGGGGCCCTTGTCGGTGTCGGAGTGGACGATCTCGACCTGATCGGGCGGGATGCCGATCCGATCGGCCACGATCTGGGCAAAGCCGGTCTCGTGGCCCTGGCCGTGCGGTGAGCTCCCGGTGAACACGGTTGCCGATCCAGACGGATGCACCCGCACGACCGCGGACTCCCAGTAGCCGGCCTGGAGGCCGACCCCCTTGGGGCCGACCGCGCGCGAGGGCGCAATGCCGCAGATCTCCATGTAGGTGGAGAACCCGACCCCGCGGTAGATGCCTTGCGAGCGCAGCTCCTCCTGCTCGCGCCGGAAGGCGTCGAGGTCGAGGTTGGCCAGGAGCTTGTCCAGCGCGCCCGCATAGTCGCCGGAGTCGTAGACGACGCCGATCGCGACCTCGGCCGGGAAGTCCTCCTTGGGGATGAAGTTCTTCCGCCGGAGCTCGAGCGGGTCCATCCCGATCTCCGCGGCGGCCTGGTCCATCATCATCTCGATCAGGTGGGTGGCCTCGGGCCGTCCCGCGCCGCGGATGGCGTCGGTGGGGATCTTGTTCGTGAATGCCCCGACGATGTCGGTCTGGATCGCGGGGATCCTGTAGCACCCGCTCATCACGAACGCGCTGAACGCGGGGATGAACGGCGTGGTGAGCATGTGGTAACCGCCCATGTCGGCGACGATCCGTGCGTGGATGGCGGTGAGCGTGCCGTCGTTCTTGATCCCGAGGCGCACGTAGTCGATCTGGTCGCGCCCGTGGTGGGTCGCGGCCATGTCGTCCGAGCGCGTCGCCGTCCACTTCACCGCCTCGCCGAGCTTGCGCGCGCACCAGCAGACGAGCGTCTCCTCGCCGTACATCTGCAGCTTGGACCCGAAGGCGCCGCCCACGTCGGGGGCGATCACGCGGATCCGCTCCTCGGAGATCCCGAGCTGGCCGGCGAGCTGCGAGCGCACGATGAATGGGATCTGCGTCGTCGTGGTGAGCGTGAGCGCGTCCCCGCGCCATTCCGCCACCATCGAGCGCGGCTCGATCGCCGCTCCCGCCATGCGGTGGTTGACGATCCGCCGCTCGACGATCTTGTCCGCCTCCGCGAATCCGGCCTCGAGGTCGCCGCCGCCCAGCGACCACTGGTACGACTCGTTCGTCCCGAACTGTTCGTGGATGATCGGCGCTCCGTCCTCGAGCGCCTTCTCCGGATCGGTGACAACCGGCAGCGGGTCGTACTCGACCACGACGTCCTCGGCGGCGTCGACGACCGTGTACTTGTTGTCGGCGATCACGACCGCGACCGGGTCGCCGACGTGGCAGACCTTGCCCCGCGCCAGGGGCCAGTGGTCGGGCGTGCGCATCTCGACGCCGGGCGGGGCCCACGCCATCGGCAGCGGGACCTCCAGGTCGGAGAGGTCCTCGCCGGTGAACACGGCGATCACGTCGTCGCGCGCCTTCGCCGCCGAGGTGTCGATGCTGACGATGCGCGCGTGGGCCTCAGGCGAGCGGACGATCGCCGCGTAGAGCGTCCCGTGCGGCGTCACGTCGTCGACGTAGGTCCCCTCCCCGGTGATCATGCGGGGGTCTTCCTTGCGCCGCATCGTGCGGCCGACCCAGCCGTTTCCGTCGGTGGCCTGCTCGGTGGTCCCGCTCATCCTCCGACCCCTCCGATCGTGATGTCCGTCCTCCCGGCGGGCGGTGGCACGGGGATCTTCCCGCCCTCCGGGTGCTTGGCCGCCTCGAGGACCGCTTTGACGATGTTGTGATACCCGGTGCAGCGGCAGAGGTTGCCCTCGAGCGACGTGCGAACCTCCTCCTCGGTCGGATCCGGGTTGTGGGCGAGCAGCTCGCTGGCGGCCATGATCATGCCCGGAGTGCAGTAGCCGCACTGGAGGCCGTGGTTGTCCCAGAACGCCTCCTGCAGGGGGTGGAGTACGCCGTCCTTGGCCATGCCCTCGATCGTCGTCACGTGGGCGCCGTCGGTCTGTACGGCCAGCACGGTGCAGCTCTTGACCGCGTGGCCGTCGAGGTGGACGGTGCACGCGCCGCAGTTGGACGTGTCACAGCCGACGTGCGTGCCGGTCAGGCCAAGCCGGTCGCGAAGCATGTGGACCAAGAGGAGCCGAGGCTCAACTTCGAGGTCGCGAGCGACGTCGTTGACCGTGACCCGAATCGGAACGCCCATCTATGCCTCCAGGAGAGAAGGGTTGAGAATCCCCTGCAACCTAGCTCTCGACGTTTGCGCCCGCAACCGACTCAGCGCTCACCCCTCCGCCGCAGGCCGACGAGGCCGGGTGTCATGGCCAGCAGGGCGGCCGTCGCGGCGCACTACCCGAAAGCATTTTCAGACGGCTACGCTTGGTGCATGGCGCGTGCGCCACTTCGAGACGGTCATGGCCGGAAGATCGCCGACGTGCGCCTGTCGGTGACCGATCGGTGCAACTTCCGCTGCCAGTACTGCATGCCCGCCGAGGGCCTGCCGTGGCTCGAGCGCAAGGAGATCCTCACCTTCGAGGAGATCGAGCGCATCGTGGCGCTGCTCGCCGACATGGGCATCCGCGACCTGCGCCTCACCGGCGGCGAGCCGCTCGTGCGCCGCGACTTCCCGGCGCTGGCGGCGCAGCTGTGCGCGATCGACGGGCTGGGCGAGGTGTCGGTGACCACCAACGGCTACCTGCTCGAGCGCGACGCCGAGGCGCTGGTGCGCGCCGGCGTCGATCGCTTCAACGTCTCGATCGACTCGCTCCAGCGCGACCGGTTCTTCGAGATGACGCGCCGCGACGCGCTGCCGCGGGTGCTGACCGGGCTCGAGACGCTGGCCCGCTTCCCCGAGGCGCACCCGATCAAGGTCAATGCGGTCGCCATGCGCGGCTTCACCGAGGACGAGGTGCTCCCCTTCGCGCGCTTTGCCCGCGAGCACCCCTACCAGGTGCGCTTCATCGAGTTCATGCCGCTGGACGCCGACCACGCCTGGGACCGGGACCGCGTCCTGACCGGTGCCGAGATCCGCGCCCGGATCGAGGAAGTGTGGCCCCTCGAGCCCGAGCCGCGCGAGCCGAGCGCGACCGCACGCGTGTACCGCTTCGCCGACGGGCAGGGACGCATCGGCTTCATCAACCCGGTCTCGGAGCCGTTCTGCGGCGACTGCAACCGCATCCGCCTGACCGCAGACGGGCGGCTGCGGACCTGCCTGTTCTCGCTGAACGAGACCGACCTGCGCGCGCCGCTGCGCGCCGGCGCCACCGACGACGACCTCGAGCAGATCGTCCGCGACGCGGTGTGGCGCAAGGAGCTCAAGCACCACGTCAACGATCCGGGCTTCGTGCAGCCGGCGCGGTCGATGTCGCAGATCGGGGGGTAGGGCGACGGCCCCGAGTGTCGACTGAGTCAGCCTCAGGCTGACAAATTCGACACTCGGCGCCAGGCGCGCCGATCGGAGCGGTCAGCGCTTCCGCTGCCCGTAGTCGCCGAACGGCGCGTCGCGCTCGGCCACGGCGGCGCCGACCGACTCCCGGGCGCGGCGCGAGAACGCAACCCCCTCGGGAGTGTGGCGGGCGTCGCCGTCGAGCAGCGTGCCGATCAGCTGGGTCACGCGCAGGCCCATCTGCTCGTAGGCCTGGTTGACCAGCAGCTTCATCATGTGCAGCTGGTTGGCCGGCAGCAGCGCCACCCGCCGCGCGAGGGCGAGCGCGGCCTCGTCGAGCTCGTCGGCGGGCGCGCTCTCGCACGCCAGCCCCCACTCGACCGCCCGGCGGCCGTCCAACGCGTCGCCGGTGAGCATCAGGCGCTTGCAGCGCTCGAGCCCGAGCCGGTAGACCCACATCGAGGTCGTGGGCGAGCCCCACACGCGCGCCGGCGGGTAGCCGATGTAGGCGTCGTCGGCGCAGACGATCAGGTCGCTGCAGAGCGCGAAGTCGGTGCCGCCGCCGACGCAGAAGCCGTGCACTTGGGCGATCACCGGCTTGGGCGACTCCCACAGGCGCATGTAGGCGCGTACGAAGCGCGACATGACCTGGTAGTCGCGGATCGGGTCCCAGGGCGCGTCGGCGTCGGCCTCGGCGCCCAACATGCTCTCGCTTCCCCAGTCGATGTCGTAGCCCGCGCAGAAGACTCGGCCGGCCCCGCGCAGCCGGACCGCGTGGACGGCGTCGTCGGCCTGGGCGCGGTCCAGAGCGACCTCGAAATCGTCGATCAGGGCCGGCACGATCGCGTTCAGTCGCTCCGGCCGATTGAGCGTCAGCGTGGCCACACGACCGTCGACCTCGTAAAGGACGGTTTCCGGCACGGCCGGGCATCCTAGAATCCCCGGCATGGAGGGCTCCACCGAGCAGGGCCAGGGAACGGTCCGGGCGTGGCTTCGCTGCTACCGCTGCTGGTCGACGAACCTCGAGGTGCAGGTCCACTACGAGGGGGTGCACCGCATCGACCCGGCCACCGGCGAGCGGGCCGAGGTGGTCGACGAGCTCCAGGAAGCGGTCGTCCAGTGCCTGGACTGCATGCACGACCAGCCTCACCTCGGCTTTCACAACGGCCGGGTGGAGCCGATCGAGGACCGCTGGGAGCGGATGATCGCGGGCACGCCGTGGGTGGCCTCGTGCACGGTCGAGGTCGACGCCGACGACGTCGAGACCTGCTCCGGCCCGGAGGCGGGCGACGCGCTCAGCTACGCCGCCTTCGGCGAGCACGGCACGCGCGAGTTCTTCACCCACGTCCGCTTTCACAAGCACGAGGGCGACGAGACGATCATCGTCCACCTGCTCGTCGAGCTCTATGCGCGCAGCGCCGAGGAGGCCACCGAGGTGCTCGAGGAGGCCGCCCGCGGCATCCTGACCATCACCTCGCTGGCCGAGGAGTCGCGTCCCCCGGCCGCCACCGGCGACGACCTCCATTAGCCCTAGGCCATTCTCGCCGCCCCTGCCTAGGTCCTCGCGGCTCGCCGTGCCCAGCACGGCTTCACCCCTGCGTCCCGAGCCAGGAACGCCGAGCTATGGGCCTAGTGCCCGCCCAGCTCCATGACGCGGTCGACGAGCCGCCGCACCGGCTCGGGCATCGCGCCGTCGTGGACGATCGCCCGCTGCTCGCGGTCGCCGTCGCGGACGTGGATCTCGTACTGGAAGCGGTCGGCGCCCGAGGGCTCGCTCTTGACGGCGGGCAGGTCGGCCTCGCGCACGAGCGCGTAGAGCTCATCGGCGGCGGCGGGATCGAGGTCGTCCGTGCGCACCCGCGCCGTTCGGGCGATCCCGGCGAACCCGCCCGTGCGGCGCACGGTGATCTCCATGCCTACAGCCTGACGCCCACCTGCTTCCAGGCGTCGGCGACCGCCTTGCCCTCGTCGGAATCGGGCCCGTACAGGCGCCCGGCCACCCGCTCGGTCAGGCGGGCGAAGCGGCGGAACCCCGACGCCCGCGTCAGCGTCGGGTCGCGCAGCGTCTCGTACCAGATGCGCCCCGCGCGGTCCCACGCGTTGCCGCCCAGCTTGGTGGCGACCAGAGAGAAGGCGCGGTTGGGGATGCCCGAGTTCGTGTGGACGCCGCCGTTGTCGTCGACCGTGCGGACGTAGTCGTCCATGTGCGCCGGCTGCGAGTCCTTGCCAAGGACGGGATCGTCGAAGGCAGTGCCGGGCTCGGCCATCGAGCGCAGCGCCTTGCCCTGCACGCCGTCGGCCAGCAGGCCGGCCCCGATCAGCCAGTCGGCCTGGTCGGCAGTCTGGCGCAGCGCGTGCTGCTTGATCAGGCTGCCGAACACATCGGAGATCGACTCGTTCAGGGCTCCCGACTGCCCGAGGTAGTCGAGCGGGCCCTCGTCCTCGGTCACGCCGTGGGTGAGCTCGTGGCCGATCACGTCGAGCGCGATCGTGAAGCGCTGAAACAGCTGGCCGTCGCCGTCCCCGAACACCATCCGCTGCCCATCCCAAAACGCGTTGTCGTAGTCGCGGCCGTAGTGGACCCAGCCGACGAGATGCAGCCCCTGGTCGTCGATCGAGTCCCGCTGGAACACCTGCCAGTAGAAGTCGTAGGTCGAGCCGAGGCCGTCGTAGGCCTCGTCGGTCGCCGCGTCGCCGGTGGGCTCGTCGCCCTCGCCGCGGCCGAGCTTGCCCGTCTCCTGCTCGGTGGTCTCCATGTCGTAGATCGTGCGGCGCGCCGTGCCGCCCGGACGGCGGCCGAGCACGTCGAGCCGCTTCGGCTTGCCGGCCAGGAGCAGCGCGTTGGTGGCCCGTGTCGCGCGCACCGAGTGGTCCTTGGAAAGGGTGTCGAGGGCCCAGGCCCTCTGATCGTCGTCGCCATGGCGGGCGACGCGTTCCAGCATCCCCGGCGGGACGATGCAGTGCAGCGAACAGCGATGGCTCATCGCGGTGCCTCCTTGGTGGTCGGGGTATTGGGAAGGCGCTCCTCGTCCTCGCGTCGCAAGGCGATCTGGGCAAGGGTGCGAGCGGCGCGGTAGCCGTTGCGGTCGACGGGGATGTCGCGGGGCCCGAAGCTGAGCTTGGCCACCTGGGCGGCGGGGACATCGACCACCTCGACGACGTAGCAGCTCTGCTTCAGGGCGATCTGGCGCGCGAGGTCCTCGTCGCGGCACTTCTCCGGCTGGGGCGGGAGCGAGGTGGGCTGGTCGACGTCGACGACGTTGTTGCTCGCACCGCCGGGCTGAGAGAGCGTGAGCAGGTAGACGGCGTCGCCGGCCTTCGCGACGTAGTAGCCGCCGATGGCCGAGCGGTCCGTGCGCAGGACGACGGCCAGATCCAGCCGCTCGGGCCGGCCGAGCGCCAGCACGAGCGCATAGATCCCGGCGAACACCGCGACGCACAGGAACAGGCCCCAGCCCCCGCGGCCGAAGCCGCTCAGCCGCTTGACCACGAGCCACGTCACGACGACGAAGGCGGCACAGATGGCGACCAGCGCGAACCGCGAGCCCGTCGCCAGCCGCGGCGTGACGGCCATCGCCGCGACCCCGACCACGGCCATGGCGACGAGCAGGGCCACCAGCCCGTGGGGCGTCGTGCCGGTCGCGTTGCGCGCCTCGTCGGTGCCGGAGGTGCGCAGCAACCAGAGGGCGACGAACGCGGCCAATGCGAGGATCAGGGGCGGCACGAGGTAGCGCGCGCCCACCACGAAGCGCAGCTCGGTCGGCAGCAGGGCCACGGTCTGGGTGGCCGGCGCATCGACGTCGTTGAACCGGATCCAGAGCACCGCCGTCCCCACCACGGCGACCCAGCCCACCCCGCCGGCCACCGCGCCGACGACCTTGGCGACCAGCGTCCACTCGCCGGCTCCCGCGTCCGCTCGTGCGGCCGGCGCGCTCACCGGTAGTAATCGAGCAGGCCGTCGAGCAGGCCCCCGTGCAGCGGCGAGCGCTCGATCGCGTCGAGGTAGGCCGCATCGGCGGTGAGGCTGTCGAGCGGCGGCACGTGGTCGGCGACCGCCGGGGCGGCGCTGAGCGCCTCCGGCTCGTCCCACGGCTTGTCGGGCAGCAGCCGCACCGGCTCCTCGCCGCCGGCGATCGCGGTCTGCAATCGCGCCTGGGCGGCCCGGGGGTTGCGGCGCGCGCCTTCGAGCGCCTCGACCACCTGCTGCCACGTCATGTCGGCGTCGGGCACGTCCGGGTAGACGAGGACGATCGCGCGCTCGCGCCCGCCCACCCGGATCGGCTCCGCATGGGTGGCGCCGCCGTCGCGCATGAGCGAGCGCAGGCCGTAGAACGGCTCGCCGTTGACCGCGACGAAGCGTACGTCGTGCTCGGTGCTGCGCACGAGGTTGCGGTACGGGTCGGGGTCGTTGTCGGCCATCACGGCGACGTCGCCGTGCAGGCCGGGCTTCAGCCGCCCGATGCGGTCCGACCAGCCCAGCGCGTCGGCGGGGTTGCAGGTCGCCATGCGGGCGATGTCCTCGGCGCTCAGAGCGCCGTCGAGCGTGGTCCGGCTCCACAGGTCGGCGACCTTGAGCTCGCCGAGCAGGCTCTTGGACCCCGACGGCGACCAGTCCGCTCCCAGGCAGACGGTCAGGCTCGCCTCGCGGGCCGCGAGCACGTCGGTGGTGTCGCGGTACAGCCACAGGTTCGAGAACGGCGACCAGATGACGCTGCCGCCGGCAGGGCGCCATTCGGCGTACTGCGGGTCGTCGAGGGCGGTGCAGTGGATCGCCCCCAGGTGCGGACCGAGGCAGTCGTGCGTGCGCAGGTCCTCGAACTCGCGGACGAGCCTGGGGTCGGTGCCCTCGGACAGGTGGTAGATGAACGCCTGCCCGTCGCGCAGGTGCCGGCGGGCCTTGGCGAAGTCCTCGGTCGTCGCGAGCGTGCGCACGGACTGGAACACCGTGCGCTGCTTGGTGCGGAAGGTCTCGGCCTCGACGTTGCGGACGAGCCAGCCCTCGTAGGGGTGCGCCGTCTTGGCCGAGCCCTGGATCGCGGTCACCCCGCCGACCACGGCCTTGGTCTCCACGTACTTGAGCAGGGCCTTGCCGGCCACCGCTCCCAGCGTGGCCACCGGGTCGTGGATGTCGCCCTTGTAGCTGGGGTCGCGTGGCCACTGCGCCCGGCTCGTGTAGGGCTCGGTGCGTCCGGGGGGCGACCACAGCGACAGGCAGTTGTAGGCGATGTGGTTGTGGAGGTCGACGAGCCCCGGGTAGACGACGCCCTCGGAGGCGACGTGCGGCGCCGCGTCGAAACCGGCGGGCGCGGCGTCGGCGCGGTCCTGAACCGCCTCGATGAGGCCGTCGTCCCCGATGTAGACCGCCCCGTCGTCGAACACCGGCCGGCGCGGGTCAAACGTCACCACCCTGCCCGTGACGACGAGGCTCACGGCGGCAATCAAACCAGCTTGAGCGGAATGCGAGACTTTTTTTGTGGCGGTGCCCTTCGACCCCGGCTACGTCGATGCGCCGTTTGCGGCGCTGGCGGCCGACCCTCCCGGGACCGACGTCTACCCGGCCTCGGATTTCCGGGTCGAATGGGGCCCGATCTTCCACCGCGGGCGGCTCGACGGGTCGGCGCGCCTGCTCGTACTGGGCCAGGACCCCGGCGCGCACGAGGCCTACGTGCGGCGGATTCTCGTCGGCGAGGCGGGTCAGCGGGTGCAGGGATTCCTGCACAAGCTCGGGATCGAGCGCAGCTACGTGATGGTCAACACCTTCCTCTACAGCGTCTACGGCCAGGGCGGCGGTGAGCGGCACGCCACCGACCCGGCGATCGCCTCCTACCGCCACCGCTGGCTCGATGCCCTGCTCGCTGGAACCGGCGTCGAGGCGGTGGTGGCGTTCGGCCACCTCGCCGACCGGGCGTGGCGGGCGTGGCGGCAGACGCCGGCGGGGGCCGGGTGGTCGGGCGCCTACGAGCACCTGACCCACCCCACCCAGCCCGACGCGGCCTCGCACGACCCGGCCGAGCAGGCGGCAGCGATGAAGGCGCTGCTGGCGCAGTACAGCGCGGCGCTGCCGCGGCTGCACGCCGCGATCGCCCACCCCGACGTCGCGCGCCCGGTGGAGCCCTACGGCGACGCGCTGACCGATGCCGACCACGCCGAGATCCCGGCGCTGGACCTGCCCGCCGGCCTGCCGGCGTGGATGCGGTCGCTGGAGACGTGGGCGGCGCGCGAGGGCCCGGACACGGAGACGAAGCGAGCGACGCTGGTCGTCCGCGTGCCCGAAGACCTGCGGCCCTGGCACTGAGTCTCGGCACAGTTCGTCGCGTGCGAAGCGCGCGATTCGCAGTGGTCGCCGCCGGCGGCCCTTGAACGACGCGATCAGGGCGTGGGTCCCAAAGGGGCTCGGCCGACCAGTGCTGCCTTTTGGTCGCAGGACGACCAAAACCGAGCGGTCATCCCACACATCGCGCGTCATCCGCCGTTGCGCCGGGCAATGACGGCGTCGATCACGCCATAGCCGCGGGCCTCGTCGGGCGTCATGAAGCGGTCGCGCTCCATGTCGGCGTGGAGGGCGTCGGCGCCGCGGCCGGTGTGCTTGGCGTAGAGCGCCTCGAGCTGGCCGCGCAACGCCAGCGCCTCGCGCGCGTGGATCTCGATGTCGGTCGACTGGCCCTGGAAGCCGCCGGTGGGCTGGTGGATGAGGATGCGCGAGTTCGGCAGCGCCGCGCGGCGGCCCGGCTCGCCGGCGGCGAGGATGAGTGCTCCCATCGACATCGCGATGCCGACGCAGATGGTGCGCACCGGCGGGGCGATGAACTGCATGGCGTCGTAGATCGCCAGGCCCGAGTAGACGACGCCGCCCGGACAGTTGACGTAGAGCGAGATCTCCTGCTCGGGGTCCGCGGACTCGAGGTGGATGAGCTGCGAGACCACGAGGTTGGCGACCTCGTCGTTGATCTCGGAGCCCAGGAAGACGACGCGGTCCTTGAGCAGCCGGGAGTAGATGTCGTAGGAGCGCTCGGCGCGGCCGTCCTGCTCGACGACCATGGGGATGAGTGGCATGCGGGCCTCCGTGGGAAAGCGCAACTAAGTGGTTGCGTCAAAGGGTAGCGGTATAGTGCAACCCATGAGTTGCGTGACACGAGAGGTCCTGCTGGAGGATATGGACGCCGAGGAGGCGTGGGACGCCGTGCTTGACATGGAGGCGTGGCTGGCCGAGGAGGCCGACGTCGAGCTCGAACCGGGGGCCGAGGGGCGCTTCCGCCTCGACGACGGCTCCGAGCGGCGCGCCCTGGTCGAGCAGGTGGAGCCGGGCCAGTCGGTGTCGTGGTGGTGGTGGAGCGACGACGCCCGCGACCTCGGGACACACGTGGAGGTCCGCCTCGTCGAGGCGGTGGCGGGCACGCGAGTGGTCGTCGTCGAGTCCGGCTTCGCGGTGGGGCCGGTGGCCAGCGCCCTCGGGCGCGTCCCCGTCTTCGCCTAGCGATGGATCCCGGGCCCGTCTTCGCGGCCCTCGCCGACCCCACGCGCAGAGCGATCCTCGAGCGCGTCGCCTCAAGCGGCGACGCCACGCCGACCGCGCTGGCCGCCGAGCTGCCGGTGACCCGGCAGGCGGTGGCCAAGCACCTGGCCGCGCTCGAGGGTGCCGGGCTCGTGGCCGGCCGGCGGGTCGGCCGCGAGCACCGCTACGCGCCCAGGCCGGCACCGCTGGCAGAGGCGGCCCAGTGGATGGCGCGCGTGGGCGGCGAGTGGGACGAGCGCCTGACCCGGCTGGGCCGGGCGGCTACGACGCGTCGCTGAGGCGCTTCTCGAGCGCCTCGAGCTGCGCGCGCAGCTCGTCGGGCAGGTCGTCGCCGAACTTGGCGAAGTGCTCGTGGATCTGCGGCAGCTGGTCCCGCCACTCGTCGGGGTCGACGGCCAGCAACAGCTCGACTTGCTTGCGGCTGAGGTCGAGGCCCTGGGTCGGGAGGGCGCCCTCGGCCGGCACCAGGCCGATCGGGGTCTCGGTCGCCTCGGCGCGGCCCATGCAGCGCTCGACGATCCACGCCAGCACCCGCGAGTTCTCGCCGAACCCCGGCCACAGGTACTTGCCGTCGTCGTCCTTGCGGAACCAGTTGACGTAGAAGATCCGCGGCAGCTTCGCGCCCTCGCGGCGGCCGACCTTCAGCCAGTGGGCGAAGTAGTCGGCCATGTTGTAGCCGCAGAAGGGCAGCATCGCCATCGGGTCGAAGCGCAGCTTGCCTACGGCGCCCGCCGCGGCGGCGGTGGTCTCCGAGGACATGATCGCTCCGAGGAAGACGCCGTGCTCCCAGTCGAACGCCTCGTGCACCAGGGGGACGACGCTCGAGCGCCGGCCGCCGAAGAGCATGGCGTCGATCGGCACGCCGGCCGGCTCCTCCCACTCGGCGGCGATCGACGGCGTCTGGGCCGCCGGCGTGGTGAAGCGCGCGTTGGGGTGGGCGGCGGTCTTGTCGGACGCGGGCGTCCAGTCGTTGCCGTGCCAGTCGATCAGGTGGTCCGGCGCCTCGTCGGTCATGCCCTCCCACCAGACGTCGCCGCCGTCGGTCTTGGCGCAATTGGTGAAGATCGAGTTGGCCCGGACGGTGGCCATCGCGTTCGGGTTGGTCTTCGCGGAGGTCCCCGGGGCCACGCCGAAGAACCCGGACTCCGGGTTGATGGCGTAAAGGCGCCCGTCGGAGCCGAACTTCATCCACGCGATGTCGTCGCCGATGGTCTCGACCTTCCAGCCCTCGAGCGTCGGGATGAGCATGGCGAGGTTCGTCTTGCCGCACGCGCTCGGGAAGGCGCCGGTGACGTAGGAGACGTCGCCCTCGGGCGAGGTGAGCTTGAGGATGAGCATGTGCTCGGCCAGCCAGCTCTCGTCGCGGGCCATGACCGAGGCGATCCGCAGCGCGAAGCACTTCTTGCCCAGCAGCGCGTTGCCGCCGTAGCCCGAGCCGTAGCTCCAGATCTCGCGCGTCTCGGGGAAGTGGACGATGTACTTGTTGTCGGCGTCGCACGGCCAGGCAACGTCCTCCTCGCCCTCGGCGAGGGGGTGGCCGACGGAGTGCAGGCAGGGCACGAATTCGCCGTCGTCGCCGAGCACGTCGAGCGCCGCCTGGCCCATGCGGGTCATGATCCGCATGTTGGTGGCGACGTAGCCGGAGTCGGTCAGCTGGACGCCGATGTGGGCGATCGGCGACCCAAGTGGGCCCATCGAGAACGGCACCACGAACATCGTGCGCCCCTGCATGCAGCCGCGGAACAGCTCGGTGAGGGTCTCGCGCATCTCGCCGGGCTCGCGCCAGTTGTTGGTCGGGCCGGCGTCGTGCTCGTTCTCGGAGCAGATGAAGGTGCGGTCCTCGACCCGGGCCACGTCGCCGGGGTCGGAGAGCGCCAGGTAGGAGTTGGGCCGCTTGGCGTCGGAGAGCTTCTCGAACGTCCCGGCGTCGACCAGCTCCTGGGCGAGGCGGTCGTACTCCTGCGCCGACCCGTCGCACCAGTAGACCGAGTCCGGCTGCGTGAGCGCCGCCACCTGCTCAACCCAGTCCAGCAGCTCGCGGTTCTTGGTCGCGACGGTCGTGCTGACGTCTGCCATCGGTTCGGCCACTGCTCCTTGGTCGCCGTCGAGGGGCGAGAAGGGTATCGCCCCGGTTCCCGCCAGATGCGTGCCCTATTCGACGTTGCCCTCGCCCGTGGCCGTCTCCGCCGGGGTCCTGCGCGGCACCAGGACCACGCGCTTGAACTCGGCCACGAGCGTCCCGTGCTGGTTGTAGACGCGGGTGTGGACCCGCACCGTCCCGCGGTCGGGCTTGGAGCGCGACTCCTTGACCTCGAGCACCTCGGACTCCACGAACAGCGTGTCCCCGTGGAAGACCGGAGCCGGATGGCTGAGCTCCTCGGTGGCGAGGTTGGCGATGGCCTTGCCCGAGACGTCGGAGACCGACATGCCCAGGGCGAGCGAGTAGACGAGCGGACCCACGACGACGTTGCGGCCCTGCTGCGAGGCTTGCGCGTAGACGTCGTTGATGTGCAGGGGGTGGTGATTCATCGTGATCAGGCAGAAGAGGTGGTCGTCGGCCTCGGTCACGGTCTTGGCGGGCCAGTGCTTGTAGACGTCGCCGACCTGGAACTCCTCCAGGTAGCGGCCGTAGGGGTGCGCGCCGCTGGCCTCGCGTGCGGCCTGGTCGGTTTCGATCGACGTGGTCTCGGTGCTCATGGGCGGGGATTGTGACGAACGGGCGGAGGGCAGCCGGCGGATGGCGGCGGTCGCGGCGCGGAGGGTGGCGCCGTCGTCGCGGGCCGGGACGTACGTCGCGACGGTGGCGGCGGCGATGGCGAACCGCTCGCCGATCGCGTCGATCGTCGCGCACAGCCGCTCCTGGGACAGGCCGCCGGGTACGGGCTCGTCGACGTAGCCGCGGCCGACGCTCGGGTCCAGCGCATCGAGGTCGAGGTGGACGTACACCCTCTCCGCGTCCACGGCCGCCAGGGCGCCGTCCCCGACGTGAATGCCACTCCGTTCGAGCCGGTCGGCCTCGGCGGCGGGCGAGAGGTCGCGTACGCCGATCAGCGCGATCCGGTCCTCGGGCATCGTGCGGGCGACCTGCGCCAGCGCCATGCCGGGCCAGAAGCCGCTCACCGAGGTCGCGGGCGTGTTGAAGTCCGCGTGGGCGTCGATCCAGATCACGCCGATGTCCGGATCGCCGATCCCGGCGACCACGTGCGCGGCGACGTCGCACGACCCGGCAAAGACGAGCGGCGTGCCTCCCCCGGCGACGACCTCGCGCACGGCGTCCGCTACGCGCTCCCCCACGGCGTCGGACGCCGATCGCTGGTCACCTCCGTACGGCGGGATCTCGACCCGCCGCGCCGCCCGCAGGCCGACGGCAGCGGTCAGGGCGGCCGGCCCGTCGGCGGCGGGATGGTCCCCGTCGCCGCCCATCGCCGGCACCTCGATGATCGCGAAGCGCATGCCCGTATCCTCGCGCGCCATGCGCCAGCGGCTCGACCGGCTCGCCCTGATCGCCACCGGGCGGCTGTCGCCGGCCGCGCAGGATCGCGCCATGGGCGCGGTCAGACCGCTCATCTGGCGTGGCGACAAGGTCGAGTGCCCGTGCTGCGGTGGGCGCTTCGAGCGCTTCCTTCCCTACTGGAACCGCGACTACTGTCGCTGCCCGCGCTGCGACGCGCACGAGCGTCACCGGGCGCTGTGGCTGTTCCTCCGCGACCGCATGCCGCCGCGCGGGCGCCTGCTGCACCTCGCGCCCGAGGAGGCGATCGCCCGCCACCTGCGCGACCGGCCCGGCGTGGAGTACGTCTCGGCCGACCTCGACTCCCCGCTGGCGACACTGCACTTCGACATCCAGGACATCCCCTTCCGCGACGCCACCTTCGACGCCGTCCTGTGCGGCCACGTCCTGACCGAGGTCCCCGACGACCGCAGGGCGATGCGCGAGATGCACCGCGTGCTTCGGCCCGGCGGCTGGGCGATCGTGATGGCGGCGGTGCAGCCCGGGCGGGCCGCGACCTACGAGGACCCCTCGATCACCGACCCCGAGGCCCGCCGCGCCGCCTTCCTCGAGCCGACCAACGTGCGCGTGTACGGCGCCGACCTCGCCGACCGCCTGCGCGAGGCCGGCTTCGGGGTCGAGGTCGTGCCCTTTCCGCGCGAGCTGGGCGACGACGCGGTCCGCCGCTACGGCCTCCTGCCGGCCGACGAGATCTACCTCTGCCGCCGCTAACGTTCGCCGCCGCCATGAGAAACCCACGCGACTTCGCAAAGCCCCTCGCGGTCGGGGCGCCCGATCCCCCGCTCGAGATCCCGGTCACGCCGGCGCGGATGATCCATTTCTTCGACCCCTCGAACGAGAAGATCGTCGGCAAGCTGCCCGACCTCGCGGCCAAGGCCGACGTGTTGCTGGGCAACCTCGAGGACGCGATCCCGGTCGACTCGAAGGTGGCCGCGCGCGAGGGGCTCGTGCGCGTGGGCAAGGAGATGGACCTCGGCGGCGCCGCGCTGTGGACGCGCGTCAACGCGCTGGAATCGCCCTGGGTCCTCGACGATCTCTCGACGCTGATCGGTGAGATCGGGGGCGGGCTCGAGGTGGTGATGATCCCCAAGGTCGAGGGCGCGTGGGACATCCACTACGTCGACCGCCTCCTGGCCCAGCTCGAGGCGCGCGCCGGGCTCGAACGGCCGATCCTGGTTCACGCCGTGCTCGAGACCTCGCTCGGCGTGGTCAACCTCGAGGAGATCGCCACCGCCTCGCCACGCATGCAGGGCATGAGCTTCGGGCCCGCCGACCTGGCGGCCTCGCGGCGGATGAAGACCACCCGCGTCGGCGGCGGCCACCCCGGCTACCGCACCATCGAGGACCCCGATCCCGACCACCCCGAGGCGCCGCGCATGAGCTACATGCAGGACCCGTGGCACTACTCGATCGCCCGCATGGTCGACGCATGCACGATGGCCGGGATCCTCCCCTTCTACGGCCCCTACGGCGACATCCGCGACGTCGAGGGCTGCGAGACCCAGTTCCGCGCCGCGTTCCTGCTCGGCTGCGTCGGTGCGTGGTCGTTGCACCCGGTGCAGATCGAGATCGCCCGCAAGGTCTTCTCCCCCGACCCCGACGAGGTCCGGTTCGCCAAGAAGGTCATCGAGGCGATCCCCGACGGCCGGGGCGTGCACATGATCGACGGCAAGATGCAGGACGACGCGACCTGGAAGCAGTGCAAGGTCATGGTCGAGCTGGCCGAGCTGCTGGCGGCAAAGGACCCCGAGCTCGCCGAGGCCTACGACCTCCAGCCGGCGGCCGCAGGCGGTTAGTTCCCGGCGCCGTGTCGGGAATCCGACACAGGTTGTGTAGCTAGCCGCATAGTCGGCGTCCGCCCGGCGGAGGAGGATCATCGGCATGAGCTCCGTCGAACATCATCGCCAGGTCTCGATGGTCCGCGCCTCGCTCGGCCTCTCCGCCCTCGAGGACATCGGCTGCTGGAAGCGCTCGCAGCGCGGCGCCGAGATCGTCGAGCGCCCGACCGGCATCCGCCGCTAGAGGAAGGGCCGGATCCGCGCCGCGCCCAGCTCCGGGCGGTGGCGCACCTCGACCCAGGTGACGCGCAGCGTGGCGAAGCCGGCGAGCTGCAGCTTCGCGTCCCGGGCGTGATCGTTGCGCCGGGCCGCCCAGCTCGCGTGCCAGCGCCTGGAATCGCATTCGACCACGAGCCGCTGCTGGGGCCAGTACGCGTCGACGAGCAGCCCCGCCACCCGGACGTTGCATTGCGGGGTGCCGAGCCCGAACCGGCGCGCCATGCGGACGAATGCTCGCTCGAGCTCGCTGCGCGTCCGCGGGCCGTCGTCGAGCAGCCGCGCCAGTGCGCTTCGCGCCTTTCGCGGCCCCGCGCGATCCAGCGTGGCCGCGAGCCGGTCGCGGTCTATGGCCTTCAGGCCGTCGGTCACACGCATGACCTCGTCGGCGCTCATCACATCGACGAGGTCGACGAGCGTCCGTTCGATGCGCGTGACCTGAACGCCGTGCCAACCCACGAGGTCCTCGGAAACGAACGTACGAGTGCGATGAAGGATGAGTCCGGGGCGGGAACGAGCTTCGCGGGTCGAGGTGAGCTCCGGCGTTGCGTACTCGCTCACGGCGAGCCTCCAGATCGCCCCGGCCGTCCGATGGCTGAGCACCGCCCCTGGCACGGCAAGCGCCGCGGCGAGCCACCGGCCCTGGGGGACCAGCACCGCGTGCCCGACGGCGTAGACATCGCGGTGCAGCGGACGGAGCTGTCGCCGCCGAAGGCGTTCCTTGATCCAGTCCCGGGAGGCCGCGAGGGCCAGGAGCTGGCCGGCGGAGACCACGCCAAACTGCGACTCGGCGACGCGAACTGCCGCCGTCCATTCAGGCGTGGGGCCTCGAGTGGGCATATGCCCCCTTAGGCCCCACGCCCCTGGAGTTCGCCCCCGGCGAGGGTCGGGCCGGGGGGGTCAGCTACCCTTCCGCGCCGCCAGGATGCGGTTCTTCGAGTACGAGTCCAAGCACATCGTTGCCCGCGCCGGGATCCCGACCTCCAAGGGCGGCTTCGCGAAGTCGGCCGCGGACGCGCGCAGGATCGCCGAGGAGGTCGAAGGCCCGGTCGTGATCAAGTCCCAGGTCTTGACCGGCGGGCGGATGAAGGGGGGCGGCGTGAAGTTCGCCGACAGCGCCGAGGAGGCCGAGGCCCACGCCGCGGACATCCTGCAGCTCGAGATCAATGGCCACAGGCCGCGCGGAGTGCTCGTCGACGGGCGGGTCGCGGTCAAGCGGGAGTACTACGCCGGCGTCGTCTGGGACGGCATCCGCAAGCAGCCGGTGATGCTGTTCAGCGACATGGGCGGGATCGACATCGAGGAGGTGGCCGAGCAGCATCCCGACCACGTCGGCCGGCGTCACTTCTCCAACCTGCTCGGGCCGCGCGACTTCGAGGCCAAGGAGTGCATCGGCTCGGTCGGCGTCACCGGTCGCGCCCTGACCCGGCTGACGCCGATCCTCCAGCGGCTCGCCCGGCTGTTCGTCGACCGCGACATGACGCTGGCCGAGATCAACCCGCTCGCCGAGCTCGAGGACGGCACCTTCGTCGCCGTCGACGCCCACATGGACATGGAGAACGAGGCCCGACCGCGCCAGCAGGCGCTGCTGAAGGAGCTCGGGGTCGGCGACGAGGAGACGCGCCAGGCGCGCGAACCCACGCCGTTCGAGATCGCCGGCGAGGAGGTCGACGCCATGGACCACCGCGGCGTCGCGGGCAACGTGACCGAATTCGACGGCGACCTCGGGCTCGTGATCGGCGCCGGCGGCGGCTCGTTGACCCTGTTCGACGCCGTGCGGGCCCACGGCGGCCGGCCCGCCAACTACTGCGAGATCGGCGGCAACCCGTCGGTCAACAAGGCCGCGGGCCTTGCCAAGCTCGTGCTGCAGAAGCCGGGCGTGGACAAGATCGCGGTGATGATGTCGATCGTCTCCAACACTCGCGTGGACATCGTCGCCCGCGGCGTGATCAAGGCGTGCGTCGAGCTCGGGTTCGACCCCGCCGCCAAGATCGCGGTCTTCAGGATCCCCGGGGCCTGGGAGGAGGAGGGGTTCAAGATCCTCGAGAAGTACGGCGTGCCCTACGCCGATCGGTCGGTTTCGCTCAACGAAGCAGCGCGACGGGCGGTGGAGGGAGCGCGAAGCGCGACCGTTCACGGTCGACCGGAGGCCGACCGACCGCCTCAGGACGCGGGGCTGGGTGCCCCGCGGAGGTGACCCGATGAGCATCCTCGTCGACGCCGACACCACCTTCATCGTCCAGGGCATCACCGGCCGCGAGGCGGTCAACTTGACCCGGGAGTGCCTCGACTACGGCGCGGGCGCGAAGATCGTCGGCGGCGTGACGCCCGGGCGGCTCGGGCGCGACGTCCACGGCGTGCCGGTGTTCGACACCGTCGCCCAGGCCTCCGAGCACCACGGCGGGCCGATCGACGGCTCCGTCGTGACGGTGCCGCCCGCCTTTACCAAGGACGCCGTGTTCGAGGCGATCGAGAACGGCGTCAGGCTCATCGTGATCGTCACCGAGCGCATCCCGCGCCGCGACGTCGCGGAGATGGTCGAGCTCGCGACGTTGCGGGGCGCGCGCATCATCGGTCCCAACTGTCTCGGGATCATCGTCCCCGACGTGGTCAAGATGGGTGGGATCGGCGGGCCGGCCAAGGACGCCGCCAAGGCCTACACCCCCGGACCGGTCGGCGTGATCTCACGCTCCGGGGGGATGACCACAGAGATGTCCTCGACCCTCACGGCCGCCGGCCTAGGCCAGTCGACCGCCGTCTCGATCGGCGGCGACGCGATTATCGGCTCGACGTACTCCGAGCTCATGCCGCTGTTCGAGGCCGACGAGCAGACCCGGGGCATCGTCATCTACACCGAGCCGGGCGGCCGGATGGAGGCCGCCCTGGCCAACTGGGTGGTCGAGAACGACTCGCGCCTGCCGATCGTCGCGTTCATGGCCGGGCGGTTCATGGACGAGATGCCGGGCATGAGCTTCGGCCACGCCGGCACGATCGTCGAGGGCAAGGAGGACACGGCCACCGAGAAGATCGCGCGCCTGGCGGAGGCCGCGATCACCGTGGCGGAGGACATCGCCGAGATCCCGGAGATCCTGCGGTCCAAGCTGGCCGACAAGGCAGCCGTCTGAGCGTGGCCGAGGCGCTGTTCATCGACGTCGAGGTCGACGCGGAGGTCGCGGCCGACCCCGCGCTCGCGGCGAAGCTGACCGAGGTCTGTCCGGTCGACATCTACGCCGTAAGCGACCAGGGGACACTCGAGATCGTCGAGCGCAACCTCGACGAGTGCGTGCTCTGCTGGCTGTGTATCGAGGCCGCGCCCCAGGGCACGGTGCGCGTGATCAAGCTCTACGAGGAAGGGGCAGTCCTTCAGTCTTAGCGGCCGGCCCGTGCAGCGCGGCTCGCGCCTGCGACGCCAGGTGGCGCTGACGTTCGACGACGGGCCGGGCGAGGGCACCGCGGCGGTGCTCGACGCGCTCGCCGCCCTGCACCTGCTGGCGACGTTCTTCGTCATCGGCCAGCAGGTGCCCGAGCGGGCGCATCTCCTCGCCCGCATGGCGGCCGAGGGCCACGAGGTCGGGGTGCACGCCTGGGAGCATCCGGACCTCACCCAGCACCCCGAGCGCGCGGGCGAGGAGATCGACCGCTGCGCGGCGGCGGTGCGGGAAGCGGCCGGGCGCGCGCCGCGGCTGTTCCGCCCGCCGCTCGGCGCGTGGACGGCCGCGGTCGTGGAGACGGCGCGCGCGCGCGGGCTGACCACGGTGCTGTGGGACGTCAACCCCCACGACTACGCCGGCGGCGGGGCGACGGCGGACGGCATCGCCGCCAAGGTGCTCGGCACCGCGCACCGCGGCTCGATCGTGCTGCTGCACGACGGCGGCCCGCCGGAGTCGCGGGAACCGCTGCTCGAGGCGCTGCCGCGCATCGCCGCCGGGCTGCGCGACGGGGGCCTCGAGCCGGTCACGGTGCCGCAGCTGCTCGGGCTCG
This sequence comes from Solirubrobacteraceae bacterium, assembly GCA_045805605.1. GTDB lineage: Bacteria > Actinomycetota > Thermoleophilia > Solirubrobacterales > Solirubrobacteraceae > DATBDE01. The sequence goes on along the minus strand of JBJMKX010000125.1, from coordinate 10,996 downwards.
GTACGCCTGCGGGCTGACGCCGCGGACGCGTTTGAACGCTGCGCTGAGCGCGAACGGGCTGGCGTAGCCGACCTGGTCGGCGACCGCGGCGAGCGTTGCGCCGGGCTCGCGCAGCAGGTCGGCGGCGAGCGCGATGCGCCAGCGGGTCAGGAACGTCATCGGCGGCTCGCCCACGAGCGCGTTGAAGCGCCGCGCCAGCGACGCCCGCGAGACGCCGGTCTCGTGCGCCAGGCGGGCCACCGTCCACGGCTCGGCGGGTTTGTGGTGGAGCATCCGCAGGGCCGGGCCGACGATCGGGTCGGCGTGGGCGCGATACCAGCCCGGCGCGGCCTCGTCGGGGCGGGCGAACCACGCCCGCAGGGCGGCGATGAGGAGCAGGTCAAGGAGCCGGTCGAGCACCGCCTCCTGGCCCGGCTGGTCCTTGACGATCTCGTCGGCCAGCAGCGGTACCAGCGGCTGGTCCCAGTCGGCGCCGCGGACGACCAGCCGCATCGGCAGGGCGCGCAGCAGCCGGCGGCTGACCTCGCCCTCGAGCTCGTACGTGCCGGTGAGCATCACGGTCGCGCCGTCGGGGGCGTTGCCCCACGTGCGCACACCGAAGAACTCCATGGTCTCGGTGAGGTCCTCGCCCTCGGGCGTGGTGCACCGCTGGCCGGGATGGATCACCGCCTGTGGGGCCGTGGCGGGGTCGTCGGCGACGGTGTAAGGGTCGGGGCCACGGTGGTGCGCTGCTCGTGGTTCGCGCAGAACTTCACCGAGAGCTACCTGCTCGAGCCGGTGCTCACAGGCGAGGTGGCGCTGCCGGCCGGTGACGTGCCCGAGCCGTTCGTCGACGTGGATGACATCGCCGGCGTGGCGACCGCGGCGCTGACGCAGGACGGCCACGCCGGCAAGATCTACGAGCTCACCGGCCCGCGGTCCTTGACGTTCGCCCAGGCGGTGGAGGAGATCGCGGGTACGACCGGGCGCGCGATCGCGTTCGTCGAGGTGCCGATGGAGGCCTACGCGGCGGCGGCCCGCGCGGAGGGGGTGCCGTCCGACGTGGTGGACCTACTCGTCTACCTCTTCGGCGAGGTCCTCGACGGCCGCAACGTGGCAGTCGCCAACGGCGTGCAGCGCGCGCTCGGCCGTCCGCCGCGCGACTTCGCGGACTTCGCCCGCGCGGCCGCGACCACCGGCGTCTGGAACGGGGTCCGATGAGCCTCCTCGAGTGGGTCCTGCTGGTGACGGCCGTGCTCTGCGGCGTGGCGGGCGGCGTGTTCTTCGCATTCTCGACCTACGTCATGCCGGCCCTGGACCGCGTGGCGCCGGCCCAGGCCGTCGCCGCCATGCAGGCGATCAACGTCGCCGCCGTCGCGCCGTTCACCACCGTGCAGGGCGCGCCCGCGGTGCTGTCGATGGCGTTGATCGTAGACGCGCTGCTCGACTGGCGCGGAACCGCGTCGGCGCTCATCGTGGCCGCCGGCGTCGTGTACCTGGGCGGCCTCATCGCCCTGACCGGCGCCTACCACGTGCCCCTCAACAACGGGCTTGACCGCGTCGACGCGGCGGGACCGGAGGCGGCCGCAGCCTGGCGGCGCTACGCGGGGCCGTGGACCCGCGGAAACCACGTCCGCGCCTTGGCCGGCGTGCTCGCCGCCGGGCTCTTCATCGCCGCGCTGCGGTTGGTTTGATTGGTGAGTGCCACCTGAAACCATTCCGCCGCTGCGCGCGCCGGCGCTGCTGGCGCTGTCGCTGACCTTCCTGGCCCTGGTCGGCTGGGGGCCGGCGCTGAGGGCGCCTTCGGGCGCCTCGCACTCGCACGCCGCCTCCGGGGGCGGCGGGCGCGGGAGCGCCCGGGCTGCGGCCACGCGCGGACGGCGCACCCTCGTCGGGTGCCGGGCGGGCGGGGCGTCCTACCGCCGCTTCGGCTCGCGGAGGCGCCACATGGTGGCGCTCGGGTTCGACGACGGCCCCAGCCCGTACACCGAGCGCGTCCTCGGCATCCTGCGGGCAAACCATGCCCATGCCACGTTCTTCGAGATCGGCCGGCTCGTGCCCGGCCACCGAGCGGTAATGCGGCGAATCCTGCGGGCCGGCGACACAATCGGCAACCATTCGCTCACGCACGCGAACCTCGCCGGGGGCGGCGCCTTCGCCCGATTCCAGCTGCGCAAGACCAACTTCCTCATCCACCATGAGACCGGCTTCCGCCCGTGCCTGTTCCGTCCGCCGTACGGCGCGGTGAGCGCCCCGCTGGTGCGCGAGGCCCGCGCCGCCGGGATGGTCACGGTCGACTGGGACGTCGACCCGCGCGACTATGCGGCGCGCGAGAACCCCCGCTACATCGCCGGCGCGGTGTCCAAGAACGTGCGCAACGGGTCGATCGTCGTCCTCCACGACGGCGGCGGCGACCGCACGCGCACCGTGCACGCGCTCGGGCTCCTCCTCCACCGCCTCCACCGCCACGGCTACCGCGTCGTCTCGGTCGACCAGCTGCTCGGGCTGCAGCGCCACTATGCCTGAGCTGCCCGAGGCCGAGCGCGCGCGGCAGGCAATCGAGCGCCGCGCCCTGCGCCGCACCATCGCGTCCGTCGACGACCGCGACACCTACGTGTGCCGCCCGCACGCGCCCGGCGAGATCGACCGCGCCCTGCGCGGCCGCCGGCTGGTCAACGCCCACCGCCGGGGAAAGACGATGTGGGTCGAGACCGACGACGGCGGGCCGGTGCTGGGCCTGCACCTGGGGATGGCGGGAGCCGTCGCCATCGACCAGGAGCCCTCGCCGCAGGGCTGGGACCGCTTCGTGATCGAGTTCGAGGACGGCGGCCGTCTGGCCCTGCGCGACAAGCGCCGCCTCGGTCGCGCGGTGTTGGAGCCGCCGCTCGAGCGCCTCGGCCCCGACGCAGGCGAGATCTCTCGCGCCGACTTCCGCGAGCGCGTCGGCTTCGGGCGCGCGCCGATCAAGGCGCGGTTGATGGACCAAGCGGTGATCGCCGGCATCGGCAACCTGCTCGCGGACGAGATCCTGTGGCAGGCGCGGCTCGACCCGCGCCGCCCCGCCGGCGGCCTGTCCGAGGACGAGCTCGACCGGCTGCGCCGCACGGTGCGCGCCACCCTGCGGCGCACGATCCGCCGCGGCGGCGCCCACACCGGCGACTTCCAGCCCGCGCGCGAGCGCCATGGCATCTGCCCCCGCTGCGGCGCCGAGGTCAAGCGAGCCAAGGTCGGCGGCCGCACGACCTACTGGTGCCCGGAGGAGCAGTCCTAATAGGACAACCCGATCCGGTACTCGACCAGCGGCGTGCCATCGACGTCGTAGATCCGTTCCGCTCCGGTCGGGCGCCAGCCCGCCGCCTCGTACGTCCGCCGGGCGCGCTCGTAGTCACGGGCGACCCACAGACGCGCCATGCGGTGGCCGCGGCGGCGCATCTCGTCCACCGCCGCCGCAAGCAGCGACCGGCCGAGTCCCTCGCCCCAGCGCCGCTGGTCCACGAACACGCTGGCCAGGTACGCGTCGGCATCGCCGTCCGCGTCGGGGAGGAAGAGCGCGAAGCCCGCGATGCCGTCCTCGTCCTCCACCACCCGCGTCCACACCCCCGGCGTGCGCAGCTGACCGCGCACGTACTCCGGGTCGAACATCGGATCGTGGTCGACGGTCGCCCAGCCGGCGGGCATGAACGCGACGTAGGTCTCGACGCCGCGGCGTACCAGGTCGGCCAGCGCCGGCGCGTCCGCCTCGGTGGCGGTCCTCACGTGAGCGACGTGTAGGCGTCCGGGCGGCGGGTGCGCAGGAACGGGAACAGCTCGAGCCAGTCGCGGCGCTGGTCGAGGTCGAGGTCGGCCACGAGCACGGCGGGCTCGTCCCGCGGCGCCTGCACGAGCGTGCGCCCGTAGGGGTCGGACACGAACGAGGAGCCATAGAACGTCAACGGCGGCTCATGGCCGATCCGATTGACCGCGACCATGAAGGTGCCGTTGGCGATCCCGTTGGCGACGATGACCTTCTCCCACAGCGGCTCGGTGTCGAAGTCGGGATGGTCGGGCTCGGAGCCGATCGCGGTCGGGTAGACGATGATCTCCGCGCCGGCCAGCGAGTACGCGCGCGCAAGCTCGGGGAACCATTGGTCCCAGCACGTGGGGAAGCCCAACTGCGCCTCCCCCACACCGACGACCGGGAAAGCCTCGTCGCCCGGCGGCCCCGGGCGGAAGTAGCGGTCCTCGTAGTAGCCGGCCGTGACCGGGATGTGCAGCTTGCGGGTGCGCGCGACGACCTCGCTCGAGGGCGCCACGCAGATCGCGGTGTTGTAGCCGAGGTCGCCGCCGTCGTCGGGCCGCTCGTACAACGACGCGTGCACGTAGCACCCGGACTCGGCCGCCATGCGCGCCGCGAAGCGGGTGGTCGGACCGTCGGGGATCCCCTCGGCGCGGTCGCGCGCGGCCTCGACGCCGTCGGCCGTGATCGCGAAGTAGGGCGAGAGGGTCAGCTCCTGCAGGCAGACGAGCCGGGCGCCACACTGCGCCGCCGCCCCGATCCCCTCGGCCAGGGCCGCCTCGTGCTCGGACGGATCGGGGTGCCAGCGGTGCTGGACGGCGCCAATGCGGAAGGGCCGACGAGCCGGCTCGTCTACTCGTGCATAGGAATCCGGAACCCGGTCGATGGCCGTGATCACCCGCACGGCGGCCCAGGATAGTGCTACCACCCGTAGTCTCTCCGGGCGTGGTGAGCGATCCGCAGGGGGAATTCGCGCCCGACGCGCCGCCGGCGCTGCGCGCCTCGGAGGTGCCGTTCCGGCTGCTCGTCGAGGCGGTCGAGGGCTACGCGATCTTCATGGTGGACCCCGACGCCAGGATCGTGAGCTGGAACGCCGGCGCCAGGCGGATCAAGGGCTACGAGGCCGACGAGGTCCTCGGCCGCCCGCTGTCGCTCTTCTACACGCCCGAGGACGTCGAGGCGGGCGAGCCGCAGCGGCTGCTCGGCTACGCGAAGATCACCCGCGACCGCTCCGCAAGCAAGGCCTACGAGGACGAGCTCGCCCGTTCCAATGCCGACCTCGAGGTCTTCGCCGGCGTCACCAGCCACGACCTGCGCGAGCCGCTGCAGCTCATCACGGCGTTCGCCGAGCTCCTCGACGAGCAGCTCGCCGACGCCGACACCGACACCCGCCGGCTCGTCGAGCGGATCGGCCGCGCGGCGCGGCGCATGCGCGAGATGCTCGACGGCGTACGGGTTTGGTCGCGCGTCGGCGGCCCGAGCGCCCGCGGCATGCAGGACGTCGACCTGACCGAGCTGACCGCCGACGTGGTCGACACGCTGGGCCCGCGCTGGCCGAGCGCGGGATCGAGGTCACCGTCGGGACGCTGCCGACCGTGCGCGGCGACGCCCCCCAAATCGGCCAGGTGCTGCAGAACCTGATCGGAAACGCCGCGAAGTTCGGCGCCTCCCGGGTGGCGGTCTCCGCCGAGCGCGAGAACGGCGCCTGGGTGATCAACGTGGCCGACGACGGTCCGGGCATCCCGCCCGACAAGGGCGAGGAGATCTTCGGCATGTTCACGCGCCTGGATCGAGAGTCCGGCGCCGGCGGCAGCGGCATCGGGCTGGCCGTCGCGGCGCGCGTCGTCGGGCGCCACGGCGGGCGCATCTGGGTCGAGGCCCGGCCCGGCGGCGGCAGCGTGTTCCGCTTCAGCCTGCCGCCGGAACCTGCTGGGTGATGCAGTGTGGCCCGCCGCCGCCCTCGGCGAGGACGGCGCCCGGCACGTCGACGACGTCGCGCCCCGGGAAGCAGGCGCCGATCCGGTCGAGCGCCTCGGCGTCCGTGGGCTGGTCCGCGACCGGCACGATCACGGCGCCGTTGCACACATAGAAGTTCGTGTAGGGCACGACGCCGGAGCGGCCGCGCACCTGCTCGTAGGGCAGGAGGTCGAGCTCGACGACCTGCAGGCCGGCGTCGCTCGCACGGCGCAGGTTCTCCTGGGCGTGCGCGTAGTTGGGGTTGGCCGGATCGGCGACGGTCTGGAGGAGGACGCGGCCGGGAGCCACGAACTGGCAGACGTTGTCGACGTGACCGTCGGTGTCCTCATCCTCGACCAGGCCGCGCCCGAGCCAGACGATGCGCTCCACGCCGAGCAGGCGGCGCAGCGAGTCCTCGAGCTCGTCGCGATCGAGGCCCGGGTTGCGCGAGGGGTGCAGGAGGCACTGCTCGGTCGTGACCAGCGTGCCCGCGCCGTCGACGGAGATCGACCCGCCCTCGAGCACGATCTCGGCGCGCTCGCGCGGGATTCCGAGGTACTCGCACAGCCGCTCGGGCAGGGCGTTGTCGGCATCCCAGGGGGCGAACTTCTGGCCCCAGCCGTTGAACTCGAAGTCGATGCCGATGCGGTTTTCGCCGCCGACGACGAAGATCGGGCCGGCGTCCCGGATCCAGGAGTCGTCGTGCGGCAGCTCGACGACTTCGACCTCGGCGCCTAGGTGGTGGCGGGCGTCGAAGGCGTCGCGTGCGACCATCAGCACCGGCTCGTAGGCGGCGATCGCGCGCGCGATCTCGGCGTAGTCGCGCTTGGCGTCGTCCAGCAGCGCCCCCCACAGCTCCTCCCGGACCGGCCACGCCATGAGCGTGCGCTCGTGCGGCGCCCACTCGGCCGGCATGCGGAACCGCGACGCGGTCAGTGGCTGGCCTTCTTCGTGCGCGAGCGCTCCTGCTGGCGGTCGACGACGCGCTCGATCAGCTGCAGGATCTCGGGCGGGCCGGTGGCCTTGGCGTGGCCGTGCAGGAACGCCTCGCGCCAGTCGGCGACGGTGCCCTCGGTGGCGAGGTGGTTGAACTCGGCGCGCGGGATGGCCAGGCGGATGCGCGCATCGGCGGCGACGTCCTTCGTGACCTTGGGGCCGGGCACCTCGACGCGGTAGAGCTGGGTGTCGCCGCGGCCGCGCAGCTCGAGGCCGACCACGAGCTTGAGCTGCTGCAGCGCCGGCACCTGCTGCTGGAAGCGCCGGACGGCGTTGGTGACGAGGGTCTTGGTGTCGGCGGACGCCACTTTCGCTGATGCTAGTGAGCGGTTAGCGTCAGCGGCGGATGGCCGCCACCGCATTCCCCGCCGCTCCGCCGATGAGCGCGCCGACCAGCACGTCGCCGGGGTAGTGAACGCCGACGTGGATCCGCGAGTAGGCGACCGCCGTCGCCAGGACGCGCAGGGGGAGGTCCACTGCGACGAGGCCGTGACCGGCCGCGGTGGCGAAGGCGAACGCCGAGGCGGCGTGGCCGGAGGGAAACGAGGACGAGATCGGCATCGGCACGTGCCGGGCCTCGGGGACGTCGGCGCGGTCGGGTCGCCGCCGGCGGCTGAGGAGCTTGACCCCGAGGTTCACGCCGCCCGAGGCGACGGCGATCGCGGCCAGGCCGCGGACGGCGGCGCGGCGGCCGCGCGGGCCGCCCCCGAGCGCCAGCCCGGCAGCGCAGCCGAGCCAGAGCTTGGAGTGGTCGGCGGCGCGCGAGAGCGCGGCGAGCTCGCGGTCGATCGAAGGCGTGCCCGCCCCGGCGACGGCCGCGTAGACGGCGTGGTCGAGTGCGCTCGCTTCGCGGACAGTGGCGGCCAGGCGGTCGGGCACGGGCGTCACGCTACTGCGGCCCCATGACCTCGCGGCTCGCAAAGCGCCTGCTCGCGCTCGCCGCGCTCGTCGCGTGGGCGGTCACGCTGGCCGCGCTGGTCTTCTTCGCCGTGCAGCACCTCGTCGAGGCTGTCGCTTCGCTGGCCCTGACCGCGGTGGCGCTCGGCGCCGCGCTGTATTCACTCGTCCGCCGCGGCTTCCTGCGGTGGTCGGGCGTCGCCGTCGCGCTGCTCGCCGTGGCGGGGGCGATCGTGCTGCTGGTCGGCGACGGCGCCCTCGTCACCCTGATCATGTACGTGGTCGCGGTGGGCGTCGCCTCGGCGGCAACCGGGCTTGCGCTGCGCCCGTCGGGACGCCCGCCCGGCTGGGCCCACCTGCCCGCGCCGGGCCGTCCGGTCCTGCTGATGAACCCGCGCTCGGGCGGGGGCAAGGTCGGGCGCTTCCACCTGCCCGACGAGTGCGAGAGGCGGGGCATCGAGCCGATCGTCCTGTCGGCCGGCGACGACCTTCGTTCGGTCGCGCTCGACGCGGTGAAGCGAGGCGCGGGTGCGCTCGGCATGGCGGGCGGAGACGGGTCGCAGGCGATCGTCGCTCAGGTCGCCTGCGAGCACGACCTCCCCTACGTGTGCGTCCCGGCAGGCACCCGCAACCACCTGGCGCTCGACCTCGGCGTCGACCGCGACGACGTCGTCGGTGCGCTCGATGCCTACGGTCCCGACGGCCTCGAGCGCCGCATCGACCTGGCCACCGTCAACGGCTCGGTGTTCGTCAACAACGTCTCGCTCGGCGTGTACGCCACCATCGTGCAGTCCGACCAGTACCGCGACGACAAGGTCGGCACGACGCTGCGCATGCTGCCCGAGCTGCTCGGTCCCGCGGCCATCCCGTTCGACCTGCGCTTCGCGGAGCCCGGCGGCGACGAGCACATCAGCGCCGATCTCCTCATGGTCTCCAACGGGCCCTACCGCCTCGACCGGCTCTTCGGCATGGGCTCGCGGCCGCGGATGGACTCCGGCGAGCTCGGAGTCGTGGCCGTGGGGATCGACAACGCCGCCCAGGCGGCCGAGTTCCTCGCCCTCGAGAGCACGGGCGCGGCCCACCGCTTCCCCGGCTGGCGCTCGTGGACGACGGCCGCCTTCGTGGTCGACTCCGACCGCCCCGTCCCGGCCGGCGTCGACGGCGAGGCGCTGACGCTCGAGCCGCCCCTTCGCTTCGCGTCGCGGCCGGGTGCGCTGCGGGTGCGCCTCTCGCCGTACCATCCGGGTCGCTCGCCGGCGGCTTCCAAGCCGCCCAGCGCCCCGGCCGCCGTGCGCGAGCTCGGGCACGCCGCGTTCGGCCGGGCGGCGGCGGGGTAGCGTCCCGGAGCGTGCGACGCCTCGGCCGGGAGGCCAGCCGCTTCTACTGGGGCTCGGGGCTCTGCGACGACGTCCCGGCCATGGCGTGGTTCCTGGTCGCCATGCTCGTGCCGCTCGCGCTCGGCCTGGGCGCGCTGGCCACGCGCGTCTTCAGCGACCAGGCGGTGCACGATTTCGCCAGCCGCGCTGCGGACGTCTTCCCCGATCAGGTGCACCACCAGGTGGTCTCGCTTGTCCTCGAGACGCGTCAGGACTCGCCGGTGCTCGTGGCCATCGCGGTCGCGCTCATGGTGTGGACGGGAGCCAACGCCGTCGGGGTGATCGAGCGCTGCCTGTCGCGCCTCCTGCGCCGCGAGCGGGGCGACGCCGTGCACCGCAAGCTGCGCCACCTCGGGCTGGCGGCGGCGTTGGTGCTCGTCATCGCGGCCGCCGTGCTGCTGGTCACCGAGACGACGCGCCTGCGCCACACGCTCGGGATCGACGGGCTCGCGCTCGACGTCGTCGGCATCCCCCTGATCGGCGTGCTCGTGGTCGTGGCCCTGGCGGCGCTGTACCGCACGGCGCCGCGCGGCAGTGGCATGCCGTGGCGCGCGGCGCTGGCCGGCGGGTTGCCCGCGGCCGTGGTGCTGCTGGTCACGCCGACGGCGGCGCGCTACTACATGGACAGCGTGGCGAGCGGGACCGCGCTCGGCGTGTTCCTGATCCTGCTCGGCGTGCTCGTCACGTGCTACGCGGCCGCGATCGGCCTGATCGTCGGCGCCGGGTTCGCCGCCCGTGTCACGCTTGGCCATCCGTTGCCGGACGTGCAGCCGCAGCAGGCCTAGATCTTGTGCCTCTGCAGCAGCTTCTTGCCGATGACCATGCGCTGGATCTCCGAGGTTCCCTCGCCGATCAGCAGCAGCGGCGCGTCGCGGTAGAGCCGCTCGATCTCGTACTCCTTCGAGTAGCCGTAGCCGCCGTGGATGCGGAACGCGTCCTCGACGACCTCCTTGCCGGTCTCGGAGGCGAAGAGCTTGGCCATGCCGGCCTCGAGGTCGGAGCGCTCGCCGGCGTCCTTCAGCCGGGCGGCGCGCAAGGTGAGCAGGCGGGCGGCGTCGACCTTGGTGGCCATGTCCGCGAGCTTGAACTGGATCGCCTGATGGTGGGCGATCGGCTTGCCGAACGTCTTGCGCTCCTGGGAGTAGCGCAAGCCGAGCTCGAGCGCGCGCTGGGCGATGCCGACGCCGCGGGCGGCGACGTTGACGCGGCCGACCTCGAGCGCGTCCATCATCTGGATGAAGCCCTGCCCTACGCCGGCCTCCTCGCCGCCGAGGACGTTCGCGGCGGGGGCGCGGTAGCCGTCGAAGACGAGCTCGGTCGACTCGACGCCCTTGTAGCCCATCTTCTTGATCTTGGGCGGGACGTCGAAGCCCTCGTACGGGCCGGTGTTGTTCGCGACACCGGGCTCCTTCTCGCAGATGAAGCAGGTCATGCCCTTGTAGGGGGGCTCGGCCTTGGGGTCGGTCTTGACCAGCGTGAAGACGATCCCCGCCATCAGGCCGTTGGTGACCCACATCTTGGTGCCGTTGACCTCGTAGTCGCCGTCGGCGGTCTTGTCGGCGCGGGTCTTGATCGCCTGCACGTCGGAGCCGAGCTCGGGCTCGGAGAGGCTGAACGCCGCGCGCACCTCGCCGGTGGCCATCTTCGGCAGCCAGCGCTCCTTTTGCTCGGCCGTACCGAACTTCATCAGGAGGTAGGAGCCGATGAAGTGCGTATTGACGATGCCCGAGATCGAGATCCAGCCGCGCGAGAGCTCCTCGACGATCATCGCGTAGGTCGTGAGATCCAGATCCATCCCCCCGTACTCCTCGGGGATGGTCACGCCGAACAGGCCGAGCTCCTTCATCTGCTCGACGATCGGCTCGGGGAACTCGTCGACGGAGTCGTAGTGCTCGGCGTTCGGGATGATCTGCTCGTCCGCGAACTGGCGGACCATCTCGCAGATCGCCTTCTGCTCGTCGGTCTTGTCGGTGTAGGGCGTCGCCAGGGACATGGCGCTGAACAATAATCAGCGCGA
>JBJMKX010000124.1:0-9761 GCA_045805605.1 Solirubrobacteraceae bacterium | reverse complement strand
CTCACGTCCGCCCCTGCGGTGGCGGACGTCGCGCAGGATCAGGGCCGCGCCCACGAGCTGCTGCGCTGCTGGACCGACGTGAGCAGGGCGTTGATGACGAACGCGAGCCCGAGGAGCACCGCCGCGTAGGCGGCGGCGGCGCCGAAGTCGCCGCGGCCGACGCCCTCCACGATCGCCGTCGTCATCACCTGGGTCTGGCCGTGGATATTGCCGCCGACCATGGTGGCCGCGCCCACTTCGGAAACGGCATGTCCGAAGCCCGCCATCGCGGCCGCGAGCAGGGGTACGCGCGCCTCGAGCCACAGGCGCACGACCGCCTGGCGTCTATTGGCGCCCAGGCTCCTCAGCTGGTCGTGGAGGTCGGGCGGAAGCGCCTGCAGCGCCGCCATGGTGATCCCGGCGATGAGCGGGGTCGCGATGAGCACCTGTGCGATGACCATGCCGCGCAGGGTGTAGATCAAGTTGAGCCCGCCGAGCGGGCCGCTCCGCCACAGCAGCGAGGCGACGACGAGACCGACCACGACGGTGGGAACGGCCATACCGGTGTTCACCACGGCCGCTGCGGGGCGCCGGCCCGGCAGGCGGGCGAGCGCGAGGGCGGTCCCAAGCGGAACTCCGATCGCCAGCGCGACGAGCGTTGCGCTGATCGATACCAGGGCCGAGCGGGCCAGCACCTCCCCGACCGGGTCCATCAGTGCTGCGCGTCCGGGAAGAACAGCGAGTGCCCGTACTTGGCGACACCGAAGCGCGAGATGAAACCCTGCGTTGGAGCACTGGTGATCCAGCTCGAGAAGGCCTTGGCACAGCCGAGGTTCGTTCCCTGGTGGCGCACGACGATGACGTGATAGGGGTTTCGCAGCGCCATGCCGCCCTGCACGAAGATCTTGGCGTCGAGGTTCTTGGTGGCGAGGAACGTGCCGCGATCCGAGAGGGTGTAGCCCCGCTTCTGACTGGCGACCGTCAGCGTCTCGCCCATGCCCTGGCCGGTCTCGACGTACCAACTTCCGCTCGGCTTGATCCCCGCGATCTTCCAGAGCGCGAGCTCCTTCACGTTCGTACCGGAATCGTCGCCGCGCGAGATGAACGGCTCGCGCGTCCGGGCGATGCGTCGCAAGGCCGTCGGCACGTCGGGGGCGCCGGTGATCCGGGCCGGATCCGAGGGCGGGCCCACCAGCACGAAGTCGTTGTGCATCACCGCCAAGCGGCTGACCCCGTGACCGCCCCGCATGAAGGCCTCTTCGGCCGCGGGCGAGTGCACGAGCAGGACATCGGCATCGCCGGTCTCGCCCAGCTTCAGCGCATCTCCCGATCCGACCGCGAGCGTCTTGACCTGGCACTTGGAGGCCCGCTCGAACGCGGGGATCAGGACATCGAGCAGCCCCGAGTCGCGGGTGCTGGTCGTCGTCGCCAGGATCGTCGTGCCCGACGCGGTGCTGGATCCACCGCCGCCGCCGCCGCAACCAGCGAGAACGAGGGCGGCGACCGCAAGCGCCGCGGTCAGGATGAGTCGGCCTTGGGTCAAGTCGCGCTCCTCGTCTGCCCGCTCTCGCTCAGGTCGTAGCCGGGCAGCTCGGCGAGCCGGGCCTGTAGTCCGCTGCTCGCCAGCACGTCGAGCAACGGCGCAGCGGCCGCTCGCGCACCGGGGCGCAGCGCGAGCTCGAACGGCTCGCTCGCGACCGGAATCCAATCGAGTCCGGCGAGCTGGGCGACCGCGCGCACGGCCAGGCCGGCATCGGCAGTCCCGGTCGCGACGGCGGCCGCCACCGCCAGGTGCGAGTCGCAGCTGTCGGTGGACCCGGGTCTCGGTTCGATCCCCGCATCCAGCAGCAGCCGTTCGAGCAGCAGCCGCGACGCCGTGCCGGGACGCCGCCACGCCACCCGCCGGCCGGCGAGATCCGCCACCCCGCTGATCCCCAACGGGTTGCCCTCGGCCACGACGAGCCCCTGCTCACGACGCCACAGGTGCACCAGCACGGTGTGCTGCTCGGGGAGGGCCGCGCGCACGAAGGGGTCGTTGAAGCGACCAGTGGGAGCGTGGCGCAGGTGGAGCGTGGCAGCGTCCGCCTCGCCCCGAGCGAGCTGGATGAGCCCCGTGACGCTCCCGCGCGGCCCGCCGACGACGGCGACGGCGTCCCCCGAAGCCCGCAGCAGCATGTCGAGCGCAGGATCGTCGCTGCCGGCCAGGCGCAGCGCGTCGGGCGGGGTCATCCAGCTGCGCGCGCGCACGGCACCGTCAGCAGCTACCACATGCCGCGCACGGTCCCGCCCGGCGACGATCCCCGCCCGTCGCAGCATGGCATAGGCGCGCGCCGCCGTGCCGGGCGCGCATCCCGTCTCGCGCGCAAGCGACCGTACGGCGGGCAGACGGTCGCCGGGCGCGCACCGGCCTTCCACGACGTCCTGCGCCACTCTCGTTGCCACCTCGCGGGCGCCCATCTGTACCAGTACAGAAGCGTACAGATGTGATCCGGCGCGACAAAGCCCGGCCCATCGCGCGGGGTCGGTACCGTCGCTGGCATGGCCGCAGCGGCCGGCATCGTGCTTGCGGGAGGACGCTCATCCCGGATGGGCACGCCGAAGGCCACCCTGGAGTGGCATGGGTCCACGCTCCTGCGCCGGGTCACCGGCATCGTCGCGCGGGCCACCGGCGGCCCGGTCGTGGTGGTGCGCGCGCCGGGCCAGGACCTGCCGGCCCTGCCGAAAGGCGTCGAGGTGACCGAGGACGCCGAGGAAGGGCGCGGGCCGCTGCAAGGCCTGGCGGCCGGCCTCGCGGCGGTCGACGGCCGCGCCGATGTGGCCTTCGTCTCCTCCACGGACGCACCGCTGCTGCACCCGGCCTTCGTGCGCCGGGTCGTCGGTGCGCTCGACGGCGAGCACGACGTCGCGCTGCCCCAAGCGGGTGGATTCCCGCACCCGCTGGCCGCCGCCTACCGCACGACGCTGCTGCGTGCGGTCCAGGAGCTGCTCGCCGCCGACCGCAGGCGGCCCGCGTTCCTCTTCGAGGCCTGCCGTGTCCGGCGCCTGAACGAGGCCATGCTGCTCGCCGACCCGGCCGTTGCGGCGTTCGACCCGGCGCTGGACTCGGTGCTCAACCTCAACGAGCCAGCGGACTACCGCGCCGCGCGCGCACGCCCGGCGCCCGAGGTCGCCGTGCGCTGCTACGGGGCGGTGCGTCGCGGCAGTGGGGCGGGGCGAGCTCCGGTCGTCGTCCGCGCGGCCACGTTGTCCGGTGCGGCCGCAGCGGTCGACCTCGCCCTCGACGAGCACGTGGTCGCGGCGCTGAACGGCGACCAGATCACGAGCGACGCCGACGAGCCGCTGGCCGCCGGCGACACCGTCGCGTTCCTCGCCGCCGACGCCGGCGGGTAGCGCGAGACCACCGGCTCGGCGGACCCCCGGCTCTACACTTGGGACATGCCCGATGTCCCTGGCGGCTACTTCGGGCGGGCGCTCGTGGTGGACGTCACGGACGGATCCGCGCAGGAGCTCCCACTCGATGAGAAGACGTTGCGCCGCTACGTCGGCGGGGTCGGTCTCGGCACGTACTTGATGCACCGCCTCGCGCCTCCCGGAGTCGACGCTCTGGCCCCCGAGGCGCCGCTCGCCTTCGTCTTCTCGCCGCTCGTCGGCACCCCGTTGACCACCAGCGCGAAGTTCGCCGTCGTCGCCAAGTCGCCGCTCACCGACCGGCTCAACGACGCCCTCGCCTCGAGCCACTTCGCGATCGCGGGCAAGCTCAGCGGTCACGATGCGATCGTCGTCACGGGCGCGCGCGAGGCGCCCTCGGTGCTGCTCGTCGACGGTGACGGTGCCCGCCTGCAGCAGGCCCCCGACCTGTGGGGTCTGCCGGCGGCCGAGACCGAGGACCGACTGCGCGAGCGGCTCGGCCCCGCGTGGCGGGTCGCGGCGATCGGTCCGGCGGGCGAGCGGCTCGTGCGCTACGCGACCGTCTCCCACGACGGTCGCCACGCCGGGCGCGGCGGCCTGGGCGCCGTGCTGGGCGCCAAGCGCATCAAGGCGGTCGCCGTCCGTGCGGCGACGAAGTGCGCTACCGCCGAGCCGCAGCGCGTGCTTGCGGCCGCCCGCGACCTGCGCAAGCGCTCCTTCGGACCGGCCACGGAGAAGTACCGCGAGCTTGGCACGCTGGCCAACCTGCTCGCCTTCAACGCGATCTCGACGCTGCCGACACGCAACTTCCAGGCGGCCACGTTCGCCGGAGCTCCGCAACTCGCCGCCGAGGACCTCGCCGAGGCGCGCAGCGTGGCCCGAAACTCGTGCGCGTCGTGCTCGATCGGCTGCGAGCACATCTACGCCACCAAGGGCGGCGGGCAGGCGCGCGTCGAGTACGAGAACGTGTTCGCGCTGGGGCCGCTCTGTGGGGTCTCGGATCCGGATGCCGTGCTCTCCGCGAGCGAGCGCTGCGACGCGCTTGGCCTGGACACCATCTCGGCGGGCGGAACCATCGCCTGGGCGATGGAGTGCGCCGAGCGCGGGCTGATCGACGCGCCGTGGCTGCGCTTCGGCGACGGCGACGCCCTGCTTCGCGCGCTGGACGAGATCGGCGCGCGCACGGGCCTGGGCGACCTCCTCGCCGAGGGCTCGCGGCGCGCGAGCGCGGAGGTGGGCGGCGAGGCGCCGTCGCTCGCCACGCACGTGAAGGGTCTGGAGCTTCCCGGTTACGAGCCGCGGACGTTGCAGGCGATGGCCCTCGGCATGGCCGTCAACGCGCGCGGCGCCGACCACAACCGTTCGGGCGCCTACGAAGCCGATCTCGCCGGAGGCCACGATCGACTGGCCGGCGGCGAGCCGCAAGCCGCGGCCGCGATCATGACCGAGGACCGCGCGGCGGTCATGGACTCGCTCATCCTGTGCAAGTTCCTGCGCGGAGTCTTCGCCGACCCGTTCCCGGAGTGGGCGGCGCTGCTCAGCGCCGTGACCGGGTGGGACGTCGACGCCGACGAGCTGCAGGGCACCGCGGCCCGGATCGTGCTCGCCAAGCGCCTGTTCAACCTGCGCGAAGGCTGGACGCCGGCCGAAGACTGGCTGCCGGACCGCTTCCTCGGCGAGACCCTCGAGCTCGAGTCGGGCCGACACGCCAGCCTCACGCCTGAGCGGCTGCGCACCATGATCGACGCGTATTACAAGGGCCGCGGGCTGGACCGCGACGGCCTGCCCGACGCCGACCAGCTCGAGGCGCTCGGCTTGCACGTCCTCGCCGCATGACGACGGGCACCCCGCGCGAGTTCTTCACCGTGCGCAGCGTGGCCGATGCGCTGAACGGCTTCCGTCCCGCCCGCCGCACCGCCATCGAGGTCGTCGCGCTCGCCGATGCGCGCGGCCGCGTGCCCGGCGAGGCGGTGGTCGCGCCGCACGACCTGCCGGGCTTCGCGCGCTCCACCGTCGACGGATACGCGGTCCGCGCCGGCGACACCTACGGCGCGTCCGAGGGCCTGCCGGGATACCTGGACGTCGTCGGCACGGTGGCGATGGGCCAGGCGCCTTCCGTCGACGTCGCTCCCGGCTGCGCCGTCGCGATTCCCACCGGCGCCGTCCTGCCCCCAGGCGCGGACGCCGTCGTCATGGTCGAGCACACCCAGCAGGCGATGGCCGGCACGATCGAGATCCTGCGTCCGGTGGCGCCGGGCGAAGGGATCGTGCGCGCCGACGAGGACGCCCGCGCCGGAGCCGAGCTGGTGGCCGCGGGCCGTCCGCTGCGGGCCCAGGACCTCGGGCTGCTGGCCGCCGCCGGGGTCGTCGAGGTCCCGGTCCACGCACGCCCGCGCGTGGCGATCATCGCCACGGGGGACGAGGTCGTGGACCCGGCCACGGCGGCGCTCGAGACGGGGCAGGTGCGCGACGCCAGCACTGTGGCCCTCGCGGCGCTCGTCCAGGAAGCGGGCGGCGAGCCGCTGCCACGGGGGATCGTCGCCGACGATCGCCCAGCGCTCGAGCAGGCGCTTGCAAGCGCGGTCGCCGACGCCGACGTGGTCGTCGTCTCGGCCGGCTCCTCCGTCGGCGCACGGGACGAGACGGCCACCGCCGTGCAAGCCCTCGGGCCCCCCGGCATTTGGTGCCGCGGGCTGGCGATCAAGCCGGGGAAGCCGACGCTGCTGGCGGAATGCGACGGCGTCCCCGTCATCGGACTGCCGGGCAATCCGCGGTCGGCGCTCGTGGTGTTCCGTCTTGTCGGGATGCCGATCGTGCGTCGGGCCGGGGGCTGGGACGTCGCGCCCGAAGCGCCCGTGACCCGGGCGCGCCTCTCCCGCGACCTGGCGTCGGCGGCGGGGCGGCTCGACATCGTCCAGGTACGGGTGCGCGGCGGCGTCGCGGTTCCGCTGTTCGGTGCCTCGGCGCTGCTCTCGGTCCTCACCGCCGCCGACGGCTTCGTCGTCGTCGACGAGCCTGCGACCGGCCTTGCCACCGACACCGAGGTCGAGGTGACGCTCTACGCCTGACCCGTTCATCCGCGATCTACCGGCCGCTGAGGCGCTCGATGCCTGGCTCGAGGCGTGCGCGGCGGCGGGATGCCCCGCGCGCGTGTCGCCGGAGCGCCTCGGGCTGGAGGCCGCGGTCGGCCGCGTGACCGCCGAGGCGGTCTGGGCGCGGCGCTCCTCTCCGGACTACGACACCGCCGCCATGGACGGGATCGCGGTGCGCGCGGCCGCCACGGTGGGCGCCAGCCCCACGACGCCGCTCCACCTGGACGGCGGCGACTTCGTGACCGTCGATACCGGCGACCCACTGCCCGACGGCTTCGACGCCGTGGTCATGCGCGAGGACGTGCACCTCAACGGCTCCCGGGCCGAGCTGCAGGCGGCCGCGGCTCCTTATCAGCACGTTCGCTCGATCGGCGAGGACGTCAGCGCGACCGAGCTGCTGCTGCCCGAGGGCCATAGGCTGCGGCCGGTCGACGTCGCCGCGGCGGGCGCGGCCGGCGTCACCGAGCTCGTGGTTCGTCGCCGGCCGGTGGTGGCGATCGTGCCGACGGGCGACGAGATCCGCCCGCTGGGCAGCACGCTGGCCCGGGGCGAGATCCCCGACACGAACTCGCTGATGCTCGCCGGCCAGGCCCGGGAGGCGAACTGCGAGACGGTGACGCTCCCGATCATCCACGACGACGCCGACCGCCTCGCCGCCGCCGTGCGCGACGCGGCGGCGCGGAGCGACCTGGTGATCGTGGTGGCCGGTTCGAGCCGCGGCCGCGACGACTACACCGCCGAAGTCGTCGACACAGCGGGCACGCTGGCCGTGCACGGCGTCGCGGTTCGCCCGGGCCACCCGGTGGTGCTCGGAGCCGTCGACCACACGCCGGTGCTCGGCGCACCCGGGTACCCGGTGTCCGCGGCGCTGACGTTCGACATCTTCGCCGCGCCGCTGTTGGCGGCGCTCGAGGGCACCGCCCCGCCTGAGCGCCCGCGCGCCCGAGCGCGGTTGGCCCGCAAGCTCGCCTCGACCATGGGCATGGACGACTGGGTGCGCGTACGCCTCGGCCGTGTCGGCGACGGGCTCGTGGCCACGCCGTTGCCGCGAGGCGCCGGCGTGCTGACCTCGCTGGTGCGTGCCGACGGCCTGCTGGTCGTCCCGGCGGGCCTCGAGGGGCACCACCCGGGGGAGTCCGTGGAGGTCGAGCTGCTGCGTGGCGTCGGCGAGATCGATCGCACGATCGTCGCGGTCGGCTCGCACGACCTCGTGCTCGATCTCGCGGCCTCCATGCTGCGCGCGACGGACCCGCGGGTCACGCTCGCCTCCTCGAACGTCGGCTCGCTGGGGGGCCTCGTGGCGTTGCGCGACGGTTTGTGCCACATCGCGGGGTCCCATCTGCTCGACCCCGAGAGCGGCGAGTACACCCTCCCCTACGTCGACCGGGTCCTCAAAGGCCGCGACGTCGCCGTCGTACGCCTCGTCCATCGTGACCAGGGCCTCATCGTCGCGCCGGACAATCCGCTCGGCATCGGCGGCCTCGACGACCTGACCGCGCCCGGCCTGCGGTACGTCAACCGGCAGCGCGGGGCCGGGACCCGCGTGCTGCTCGATGCCGAGCTCCGCGCCCGCGGCGCCGATCGGGCAGCGATCTCCGGCTACGAGCGCGAGGAGCACACGCACCTCGCGGTGGCGGCGGCGGTCGCCGGCGGGCGCGCCGACTGCGGTCTCGGCGTGCGCGCCGCCGCACGCGCCTTCGGCTTGGGGTTCGTACCGGTGACGCGCGAGCCCTACGACCTGGTGGTCGCTGCCGATGCGCTCGACGACTCCGAGCTCGAGCCCCTGTGGACGCTCATGGGGAAGCCCGAGTTCCGCACGGCGGTCGAGGCGCTCGGGGGGTACGACGCCACCGAGATGGGCCGGCGCATCCGTTAGGACAGGGTTATCGGGCCGGTGACGACAACGTCACGCGAAAGGCCGCGTACGGTCACGGTCGCCTTCGCCTCGAGCGTCTCGTCGCCCTTCAGGTCGCCGGCGTCCATCTGCTCGCGGACGGCCAGTTCGATCTCGCGCTGGGCCGTCACCCCGAGCTTCTTGAGGAACTTCCGCACCGACATGTTGAAGGCTTCCTCGTCCATTCAGCTTCCTCGCCTCGCGTCCCGATCGATCGTGGGCCACCCTAGCCGAGTCGGCCTGCTGACCGTCCATGGCAACCGACGCGTGGAGTAACCATCTGAGTGGGTAAGTAGCCTTGGGTTTGACGGGACGCGCACCTATGTTTCCGCTTCTCCGGCAGTTGCGCGAAGATCGATTGGGCCTGGGTCGGGCCGCGCGCTCCAGGCGCTCGGAAGAGCTCCGGCCGCGCACGGAGGAGGCGGACCGCGTGGTCAAATCCATCTGCCCCTACTGCGCCGTGGGCTGCGGCCAGGAGATCTACGTGCGCGACGAGCAGGTCATCCAGATCGAGGGTGACCCAGACTCGCCGATCTCCCGCGGGCGCCTGTGCCCCAAGGGTTCGGCGTCAAAGCAGCTCGTCACCCACCCGCGGCGGGAGACGAGGACGAAGTACCGGGCGCCGGGGTCGGACCGCTGGCAAGAGATCGACCTGGAACGGGCGATGGACATGATCGCCGACCGCCTCATCGCCACCCGCGAGCGCACCTGGGAGGCGACGAAGGAGGTCGGCGGCGAGGAGGCCATGCTCAACCGCACCCTGGGCTTTGCGCACCTGGGCGGCGCCACGCTCGACAACGAGGAGAACTACTTGATCAAGAAGTTCTTCTCGGCCGCCGGAGCGGTGTCGATCGAGAACCAGGCGCGCATATGACACAGCTCGACGGTCCCCAGTCTGGGGACCTCGTTCGGGCGCGGCGGCGCCACCAACTTCCAGCAGGACCTCCAGAACTCCGACTGCATCGTGATCATGGGGTCGAACATGGCCGAGAACCACCCGGTGGGCTTCCAGTGGGTGATGGAGGCAAAGGAGCGCGGCGCAAAGGTGATTCACGTCGACCCGCGGTTCACGCGGACGAGCGCGCTCGCTGACCTCCACGTCCCCCTTCGCGCCGGGACCGACATCGCGTTCCTCGGCGGGATCATCAACTACATCATCGAGAACGACCGGTACTTCAAGGAGTACGTGACGACGTACACCAACGCCTCGACGATCATCGACGAGGAGTTCCGGGATACCGAGGAGCTCGACGGAGTCTTCTCCGGATGGAGCGAGGAGGAGCGCCGCTACGTCGACGACAGCTGGCAGTACCAGGGCATGGAGACCTTCGCCGCCGCCGGCAAACGCGAGGAGGGGACCACCATCGGCGAGCAGGCGCATGGCGCTC
>JBJMKX010000123.1:0-15916 GCA_045805605.1 Solirubrobacteraceae bacterium | reverse complement strand
GGCGTCGACCTGTCCGAGGCCAAGAACTACGTCGGCGCCTACCACCAGCCCACGGCGGTGCTGGTCGACCCCGGCACCCTGCGCACGCTGCCGCGGGAGGAGCGCGCCGCCGGTTACGCCGAAATCGTCAAGACCGCCCTCATCGCCGGCGGGCGGCTGTGGGATCGCGTGCGGGCCGGCTCGTCGGTCGAGGACGAGGGCGTGATCGCCGCCTGCACGCTGACCAAGCTGCGCGTCGTGGCCCGCGACGAGCGCGACGCCGGCGAGCGCCAGGTCCTCAACCTCGGCCACACCGTGGCCCACGCGATCGAAACCGCGACAGGCTACGCGCGCTATCGCCACGGCGAGGCGGTGGCGCTCGGCCTGCTCGCGGCGCTGCGCCTCTCCGGCAAGGACGAGCTGCGTGAGGAGGTCACGGAGCTGCTCGAGGCCGCCGGCCTGCCCACGGCGCTGGACGCCGACGTCGACGCCGTGGTCGAGGCGATCGGCCGCGACAAGAAGCGCATGGGGGAGGGGCCGGTGCCCTTCGTCGTCGTGCACGCGCCCGGTGACGTGCGCCCCGGCGCCACCCTGGCGGCGGGCGAAGTCCGCTCGGCCGTGGCAGAGTTGGCCTCGTGAGCGGCGCCCACAACCGCATCCAGGTCATGCACGGCGTCAACCTCGACGTCCTCGGCCGCCGCAACCCCGAGCATTACGGGAGGCTCTCGTTCACCGAGCTCGAGCGGCGGATCAGCGAGATGGGCTCCGAGATGGGGCTGCAGCTCCGCTTCTTCCAGTCCAACTTCGAGGGCGAGTTCGTCGAGGAGCTGCACCGGGTCGACGGCCTGGCCGACGCGCTGCTGCTCAACCCGGGCGCGTGGACGCACTACGCCTGGGCGATCCGCGACGCGCTCGAGGTCGCCGCGGTCCCCGCGGTCGAGGTCCACCTGTCCGACGTGGAGGGCCGGGAGGAGTGGCGCAAGGTCTCGGTCATCGCCGACCTCTGCGTGGGCCGCTTCTACGGCAAGGGGCTCGACGGCTACCGCGAGGCGCTCGAACGGCTGCGGCAGGAGCTGCGATGAGCGCCGCCCGCGTCGACGCCGTGGTGGAGGAGGTGGCCGAGCGCGAGCTCGACGCCCTGCTTGTCTCCGGCGAGGTCAACGTGCGCTGGGCGACGGGCTTCACCGGCACCAATGCCCTCGCGGTCGTGGGCAAGGACGTGCGCGTGTTCCTCACGGACTTCCGCTACGTCGAGCAGGCCGAGGAGGAGGTCGACGGCGGGTTTGACCGGCGCCGCGGCGAGCGCGACCTGCGCGGCGACGTGCGCGGCGCCTTGCCGGACCGGCGGCCGCTGCGGCTCGGCTTCGACGACGCCCAGATGTCGGTGCGCACGCACGCCCGCCTCGAAGAGCAGCTGGGGGAGGGAATCGAGCTGGTCGCCGCCGGCGGGATCGTCGAGGACCTGCGCGCGGTCAAGGACGCCGACGAGCTCGGGCTCGTGCGCACGGCGGCGCGCATTGCCGACGAGGCGCTGCGCGAGGTGCTCGACGGCGGCCTGGCCGGCCGGACCGAGCGCGAGGTCGCCCGGGCGCTGGAGAACGCCATCCGCGACCGCGACGCCGAGCCCTCGTTCCCGTCGATCGTCGCCGCCGGACCGCACGGCGCGCTTCCGCACGCCGAGCCGCGCGACGTGGCGATCCCCGAGGGCACGCTGGTCGTGGTGGACTGGGGCGCGCGCTACCACGGCTACTGCTCGGACTGCACGCGCACGTTCGCCACCGGCGAGCTCGACGGCGCGGCCGGCGACGTATACGACCTCGTTCTGCGGGCGCAGCGCGCCGGCCTCGAGGCGGTCCGGCCGGGCCCCGCCGGCAAGGAGGTCGACGCGCTGGCGCGCGAGGTCATCGCCGAGGCCGGCCACGGCGACGCGTTCGGCCACGGCCTCGGGCACGGAGTCGGGCTCGAGGTCCATGAGGCGCCGACGCTGTCCAAGCGCGGCGAGCAGCACCTCGCCGCCCACAACGTCGTCACCGTCGAGCCCGGGGTGTACCTGCCCGGGCGCTTCGGGGTCCGGATCGAGGACCTGGCCATCGTGACCGAGGACGGCACCGAGGTGCTGAGCTCACTGCCCAAGGAGCTGACCGTCGTTGGGTAGAGCGCTGGCGGCCGCGGCCGCCGTGCTCGCGCTGGCGGTGCCGGCGAGCGCTGCCGCCCAGCGCAATCTGGCGGTCAATGGCTCGAGGATCGTCGACGTCCGCGGGCGGGCGGTGATCCTCCACGGCGCCAATGCCGTGTTCAAGCGGCCGCCGTACTACCCGCCGCTGACGAAGGCCGACTTCCGCCTGATGCGGTCGTGGGGGTTCAACACCATCCGCCTGGGCGTCATCTGGGCCGGGCTCGAGCCCTCGCCCGGCGTGATCGACCGGGGCTACCTCGACCACCTGGACGCCATCGTGGACCTGGCGGCCGGGCAGGGGTTCTGGGTTCTGCTGGACATGCACCAGGACCTCTACGCCGAACGCTTCACGGGGGAGGGCGCGCCGGAGTGGGCGGTCAAGGACGACGGGATCCCGTTCGCGCCGATCCCCGGCGACTTCGCGCTGAACTACGCCGCCCCAGCGGTGGGCCGGTCGTTCACGAACCTCTGGACCGACCGCGACGGCATCCGTACCGAGTTCGTGCGCGCGTTCACCGCGCTGGGGGAGCGCTTCGCCGGCACCGACACCGTGCTCGGCTACGACCTGTTCAACGAGCCCTCGTGCGAGTTCCAGCTCGGCCCGCCGTGCCTGCTGCCGCCCCAGCCCGCCGCCGCGTCGATGTGGCTGATGCCGCTCTACGACCAGCTCGTGCCGGCGCTGCGCGCGGTCGACGACACCCACCCGGTGTTCTACGAGGACACGCCGACGGTGAACTTCGGCTACCCCTTCCTGATCGGCGCGCCCGGCGGCCCGGCGTGGCCCTTCCCGAACCAGGGCCTGTCGCACCACGTCTACTGCTCGGAGGCGCTGCGCACCGACGCCGGCTGCGACCAGCAGGAGCGCGAGGCGGTCGACAACGCGATCACGACCGCCGTCCACAACGACGTGGCGCCGCTGCAGACCGAGTTCGGCGCCACCGACGACCTCGCCACCCTGCGCCGCGTCACCCGCGACGAGGACGCCGCGGGCGAGGGCTGGCTCTACTGGCAGTACAAGACCTACGGCGATCCGACGACGAGCTCCTCGGCCGGCCCGGGCGGCGCCGACGTCGAGTCGATCGTCGGCGTCGACGGCCGGGTCAAGACGGCCAAGGTGCGGGTGCTGGCGCGCGCCTATCCCGAGCGCATCGCCGGAACCGACGCGCGCTGGTCGTTCGACGACCGCAAGGCCGTGTTCAGGCTGCGCTATCGCCCGCGCGGCAGCGGGCCGACGGTGGTGGTGCTGCCCCGGCCGGCGTACCCGCACGGGGCGTGCACGTCCGGCCGCGGGTTTGACCGGCGCAGCGATCCCGAGCGCAACCGCCTACGCCTGCACGCCAAGCGCAGGGTGGCGCACGTTACGTTGCGCGCAGTCCCCTGCCGGAGCCGCTAGCCCGTCGTCCGCCGGCGCTGCGCTCGAGTCGCCGCCGGCCGAACCCGAGCGAGGACAAGCCAGACGCAGCGATCGCGACCAGCACCCCTTACACGGATCGATGACACATCAAACCTTGTACCGTAGAATGGGGCGCGATGGCGAGGGAGATGACGATCGACGAGCTGGCGCGCGAAACCGGCATGACCGTGCGCAACATCCGGGCGCACCAGTCGCGCGGACTGTTGCCGCCACCCGAGGTCCGCGCCCGCACCGGCTACTACGGCCCCGAGCACATCGAGCGCCTGCGGCTGATCACGAACATGCAGGCGGAGGGCTTCAACCTCGCCGCCATCCAACGCATTGTCGAGGCCTCCAACGGCGGCGGTGGACGCCAGATCCTCGACTTCGGCCGCGAGGTGCTCGGCGCCTTCGACGAGGAGCCGGAGCTGACCACGGGCGACGAGCTGGCGGGCCGGTTCGGCGGCGAGCTCGACGTCAAGGCGCTCGAGCAGGCGGTCAAGCTCGGCCTGCTTGCACCGCTCGGCGACGACCGCTACGAGATCGCCAGCCCGACCCTGCTGCGGGCGGGCGAGGAGCTGTTCAGGCTCGGCATTCCGCTCAGCCACGCCTTGGCGGTCGCCGAGCGCATCCAGCGCAACTCGCGCCCGATCGCCGAGTCGTTCATCCGCCTCTTCATCGAGGATGTCATCGGTCCCGGCGACCCGACCGAGCGCACGCCGGAGGAGTGGGAGCGGCTGCGCGAGACCCTCGAACGCCTGCGCCCGCTCGCCGTCGAGGCGGTCCGGGCGGGGTTCCAGCAGACCATGAGCGCCGCGGTCGACGAGCAGGTGGCGAAAATCGTCGGCAGCCTTGCGCCCCGCTCGGCGGGCGGAGGGCGCGCGCGGCGGACAAGCCGCCGCCGGTCCTGAAGATGGCCATCTGCAGACGCCAGGCTCAGATCGACGCGCCGGTCGACGTCGTCTGGGAGCTGGTCGGCGATCCCAACCGCCACCCGGAGTGGTTCCCGCGGGTGGTGGCGGTCAACGACCTCGAGAACGTCGAGCAGGATGCCCGCTTCCGGCAGGTCACGCAGACACCGGTCGGCAAGCGCGAGACGACGCTGACGATCGAGGACCTCCAGCGGCTGCGGTCGATCAGCATGCGCTGCCTCGACACCGGCACCCAGGTGCGGTTCCTGCTCACCGAGGCGCAGGGTGGGACGTTTGCCGACGTCGAGATCGGCCTCTCGCCGTCGCGCCTGTCCGAGCGGGTGTTCGACGCGGCGATGGGAAAGCGCTACTGCCGCCGCTGGACCGACGAGGCGCTCGACGCGCTCGCCGACGCGGCGGCGCGCGGGGCGGGCGCGTGACCGTGGAGGCCGCGGCGCAGCCCGAACCCGTCGAGGTCGTCGCCTCGGCCGGCGTGACCGGCAGCGCCGCGGTCGCCTACAGCGCCGGCGTGGTGGGCAGCGCCGGCGTGGTGGGCAGCGCGGGCGTCGTGGGCAGCGCCGGCGTTGCCGGCAGCGCGGCGGTGGTCGGCAGCGCCGGCGTCGCGGGCAGCGCAGCCGTCGTCGGGTCGGCGTCCGTGCTGGGCGGGATCGGAAACTTGGCCTGCATGGCCTGCGTGGGATGCATCGGCTGCGTGGACTGCGTGGGGTGCGTCGGGTGCATCGGGTGCGTCGGCCTGCGCGGCGCGGTCGGCCAGATCGCCAAGCGCCGCTGAACGCCCCTCATACGCGCTTGATCGACGCGCTCAGCTCGGGTGCGCCCGCGAGCGTCTGCAGCACGACGCAGTACCGCTCGGTCAGGCGCAGGAGCGTGTCGAGCTGCTCGTCGGTCGCGCGGGTGTCGAGGTCGAAGCGCAGGCGAATCGAGTGAAAGCCGACGGGCGCGTCGTTGCTCACGGCCAGCGTCCCGCGGAAGTCGAGGTCGCCGTCGGCGGTCACCGTCCCACCGTCCACCCGGACATCCAACGAGGTCGCGACCGCGCGCAGCGTGACTCCTGCGCACGCGGCGAGCGCCTCGAGCAGCATGTCGCCCGAGCACAGGAGCGAGCCGTCGCCGCCGGTGGCGGGGTGCAGGCCGGCGGACGCGATCGCCCCGGCGGTGCGGACGGAGCAGGCGATGCCCTCGTCGAGCGTGCCGGTCGCGGTCAGCGTGACCTCGGCCGCCGCTGGGTCGGCGCGGTAGCGCTCCTTCAGCGGGGCCTGGATCTCGCGAAGGTCAGTCATCGTTCATCCGACAATACCCGCGATGGCCCCGCTCGATCTCGACGCCTGGCTGCCCGAGCCGGCCTCCGGCACGTTCCACCGCCGCGTCGCCCGCGCCGATCCCGACGCACTGTGGGAGGCGGCCGGCAGCGTCCGGCTGAGCGAGTCGCGCGTGCTCGGTCGCGTGGTGCGTTGGCGGATCCCCGGCACGCCGCCCGACATCACCTACCGCGAGCTGCTCGCGCGCGAGCCGTTCACCCTGCTCGAGGCGGGCGAGCGGCAGTCGCTGTCGGCGATCGTCGGGCGCATCTGGACGCTGCGGCGCGACTATCCGTCGCTGCCCGATGCGGCCGCGTTCCGGCATTGGCACGAGCCGGGTACGGCGCGGGTGCTCTTCGCCCATTGGGTGGAGCCGGCCGGCGGCGGCCGCTCGGCGCTGGTCAGCGAGACGCGTGTAGGCGTCGTCGATCGCCAGGCGCGCCTCGGGCTGAGCCTCGTGCGGCCGTTGATCGCCACGTTCGGGCCGCTGGTCGGGTCCGAGGCCCTGTCCGTCGCGGTCAGTCGCGCCGAGCGGCGTTGATCCCGTAGCCTGGTCTGCAAAGTTGTCATTGACAGCATTGTTTACGCTATCTACGTTGCTGTCCCTGACATCTTGGAGCACCATTGACCTCCCCGACATGACCGGCCGGACCGTGGTCGTCACCGGCGCCAACAGCGGCATCGGGCGCGCGGCCGCCGACGCGCTTGCGGCGGCCGGCGCGCGTGTCGTGCTCGCCGTGCGCGACACCACCAAGGGCGAGGCGGCCGCCGCGGCGATGCCCGGCAACACCGAGGTGCGCCGGCTCGACCTGGCCAGTCTCGAGTCGATCCGCGCCTTCGCCGCCGACTGGCAGGGCGAGCTCAGCCTCCTGATCAACAACGCCGGCGTGATGGCGCCGCCGCTCTCGCGCACGGCGGACGGTTTCGAGCTGCAGTTCGGCACCAACCACCTCGGCCACTTCGCGCTCACCAACCTGCTGATCGAGCACGTGACCGGTCGAGTCGTGACGGTGTCCTCGACCGCGCACCGCATGGGTGCGATCGACTTCGACGACCTCAACTGGGAGCGCAAGCCCTACCGTCGGTGGCGCGCCTACGGGCAGTCCAAGCTCGCCAACCTGCTGTTCACCGCCGAGCTGCAGCGCCGGCTCGACGCGGCGGGCTCCCGGATCATCGCGACCGCGGCGCATCCCGGGTATGCGGCCACGAACCTGCAGTTCCACAGCGGCAGCGGGCTCATGGACCGTTTGTCGAGCGTGGGCAATCGGATCTTCGCCCAGGACGAGCGCGGCGGCGCCCTGCCCGCGCTCTACGCGGCCACGGCCGACGTCGCCGGCAACAGCTTCGTCGGGCCGAGCGGTTTCATGGAACAGCGCGGAGCGCCCAAGCTCGTCGGGCGCAGTGCGGCGGCCAGGAACGCCGACGCCGCCCGGCGCCTGTGGGAGGTCTCCGAGGAGCTGACCGGCGTGCGCTTCCCGCTGGGGGCGAAGGCGGCCGCCGCCTGAGCCGTCCGCTCAGTCGCGGTGGTGGTTGACGACCTCGATGTTGTTGCCGTCGGGGTCGAGGACGTAGGCCGCGTAGTAGCCGGGGTGGTAGCGCGGCCGCTCGCCCGGCTCACCGTTGGCGCGGTAGCCCGCGGCGACCGCGGCCTCGAAGAAGCGGTGCACGGCGCCGTCGTCGCCCGGGAACGCCATGTGCAGCCCCTCGGTGGGCGCCCCCGGGACGAGCGTGAACGAGCCGCCCGACGCCCGCGCGAACCACGCGCGGTCGGGGCCCTCGTGCCGCAGGGCGAAGCCGGCGGCGTCGGCGATCGTGCGGTAGAAGGCGGTCGCCGCGGCGAGGTCGGCGACGCGGATCCAGAGGTGGTCGACGATGCCGCCGCGTCGCAGCGCCCCATGGTGGACGGCTTCGACGCTGTTGCCGTCGGGATCGCGCAGGAAGCCGCCGTAGTAGTCGGGCCGGTACTGCGGGCGCGGCCCGGGCGCCCCGTCGTCCGGGTGCCCGGCATCAACCCCGGTACGCCAGAACGCGTCGACCTGCTCGCGGGAAGGGGCGGCGAAGCCCACGTGCAGCCGGCGCGTGACCGCGTGACCCGGCTCGGCCTCGTAGATCCCGAAGTCGCTCCACTCCGCCAGGGCGCTCGACTTGCGGGAGGTCGCGATCCCGAGCGTCGCCAGGACGGTGTCGAAAAAGCGCTCGGAACGGGAGCGATCGGCGACGCGGATCGTGACGTGGTCGAACATCAACTCCTGCGCTGACTGGCGGGGCGTTTCGGCAGCGGGTCGCGCCGGTCCCCGCACGAATACACGATCTCGACCGAACCGCCCGGTAGCGCGCGCTCGCGCACGAACGTCAGGGCCGCCTGGGGGCTGAGCGTCGGCGTCAGCTGCATCCCCCCGCCGAACGCCGGCCAGCCCGCGGGCGTGGTCACGTAGCCGTCGGCGCTCATGCTCATTCGGGCACGGATGTGCATCTGCCGGCTCCTTTCGAGGTTCCCGCACTGGGTCGGAGCCGATCCCGCGGCCTCGACACGGCGTCCGCTAGAGCAGGCCGACTTGCCGCAGGATCGAGACGGAATCCGAGTACACGTCCTTGCGCTTGATCAAACCGTCCTCGAACGGGATGACGTCGACGCCCTCCCACTGCACCGTGTGGCCGGTGGGCTCGACGACGAGGTCGCCGCGTCGCATGGTCTGGGTGTGCGTGGCCGTCGCCGTCCACTCCTGGACGACGAGGTCGTCCCGCACGTACAGGCGACGAGTCTCGAAGGCGATGTCGGGCCACGTCGCAAAGATCGAGGCGATGTGATCCCGCACCGCCGAGCCGGTCGCCGCCTCCCCGGCAGTGTGGTTCTCGAACACCATGCCGGAGGCGTGGAGGGCGACGATCGCATCGAGGTCGTGGTCGTTCCAGGCCGCGTTGTAGCGGTCGATCACGTCCTGAATGCGCTCATTTTCGGGCATTGTTCGCATCATCCGTGGGGGTCGAAATGGCCGGGAAGTCGGCCGGGCGAGTCTAAAGGCCTTTCACAACGACGCCGCGTCGATCATGCTCGACGGGTGGCCAAGATCATCCTGACCCTGCTGGGCGGCTTCGCGGCCGAGGTCGACGGCGAACCGGTGCCGGATGCGGCGTGGCGGCTGAAGAAGGCGCGCGAGCTGGTAAAGCTGCTCGCCCTGGCACCGGGCCATCGCCTGTTGCGCGAGCAGGCGATGGACGAGCTTTGGCGCGATCGCCCGCCGGACGCCGCCGCCAACAACCTCAACCAGGCCGTCTACGTGGCGCGGCGGGCGCTGCATGCCGAGGCGATCGCCGTCCGCGAGGGTGTGCTCGAGCTCGACGCGGAGATCGACGTCGACCGCTTCGAGGCGGCGGCCGCCGCCGCACGTGATGCCGGCACGCCGGCCGCCTATCGGACGGCGCTCGCGCTCTACCCCGGCGACCTGCTGCCAGAGAACCGCTACGACGACTGGGCGGCGCAGCGACGCGACGATCTCGTGGCGCTTGCCGACGCGCTGGGGGACGAGCTCGCCGCCCTCGGTGCCGCTGCGGCCGGCCGACGGTCGGCGCTGCCCGCGGACGCCGGCGCGTTCGTTGGGCGCGCCCGCGAGCTCGAAGAGCTCATGCCGCTGCTGCGGGGCAGGCGGCTCCTGACCCTGGCCGGCCCGGGCGGCGTGGGCAAGACGCGGCTCGCATTGCAGCTCGCACGCACCGCCGAGCCGGCCTACGCGGACGGCGCGGCGCTCGTCGAGCTGGCCCCGATCGGCGACCCGCGACTCGTCCCCGACGCGGTGGCGACCGCACTCGACGTGCGCCCGTTGCAGGGCCAGGAGCTCGTCGACGCGCTGGTCGACTTGCTGGCCCCGCGCACGTTCCTGCTCGTCATCGACAACTGTGAGCACGTGCTCGGGGCCACCGCCCGCCTCGCCGATGCGCTGTTGCGTGCGGCGCCGCAGCTCACGATCCTCGCCACGAGCCGCGAACCGCTGCGCGCCACCGGCGAGGTCGTCTTCCGCGTGCCCTCGCTCGACATCCCCGATCCCGAGTCCGCCCACGCGCCGGAGGAGCTCTTGGGCTTCGAGTCGGTCCAGCTGTTCGTCGAGCGTGCGCAGGCGGCGGCGCCCGGTTTCGAGCTCGACCGCGACAACGCCGGCGACATCGTCCGCATCTGCCATCGCCTGGACGGCCTGCCACTTGCGCTCGAGCTCGCCGCCGGTCGCATTGGCTCCCTGGGCCCCGCGGCGATCGCGGACCGGCTCGGCGACCGCTTCCGCGTGCTGCGCAGCGGCAGCCACGCCGCGCCGACTCGGCAGCAGACGCTCAGCGCGACGCTGCAGTGGAGCCACGACCTCCTCGAGCCCGACGAGCGCGTGCTGTTCCGGCGGCTCGCCGCCTTCGCCGGTTCGTTCGACCTCGAGGCCGCCGAGACCGTGTGCGCCGGCGACGGCGCCGACCCTGCCGACATCGTCGACGTGCTCGCGCGCCTCGTCGAGAAGTCGCTCGTCGCCGTCGACGAACGATCCTCGCGCGAGCGCCGCTACCGCCTGCTCGAGACGGTTCGGATCTACGCGGACGAGCGGCTCGACGACGCGGGGGAGAGGGCGGCCTTCGCGGCGGCTCATGCGCGCTGGGCCTTCACGCTGGCCACCGCCGAGCGCGAGTCGCCGCGCCTGGACCTCGACGCCGCAAACCTGCGCGTGGCGCTGGCGACGCTGCTCGACAGCGCTCCCGAGGACGCGCTGCGGCTCTGTGCGGCGCTGTGGCCGTTCTGGCTGCGCCGGATCGACCTGCCCCAGGCCCAGCGGGCGTTCGAGGCGGCGCTTGCGGCGGCGCCCGAGCGCACGGCGCTGCGCGCCGAGGCGCTGCTTGCGGCGGCCGCGATCGACTATCGCAGCGGGGCGCTCGAGCGCGGGCTCGAGCGGGCCCAGGAGAGCCAGGGCATCGCGCTCGAGATCGGCGACGAGCGCGCCCGGTGGCGGGCGCTGCAATTCCACGCCGAGTTCTGGATCGCGCGCGACGCCGCCGACCAGGCACTCCCCTGGCTCGAGGAGGCGCTCGGGCTCGCCCGCGGCGAGGGCTTCGCGGGGCTCGCCGCGATCGGCATCTACACGATCGGCGTGGCGCACTGGATCGTCGGCGACTTCGACCGCGCCGAGGAGCTCGTGGCCGAGAGCATCGACCGGCTGCGTGAGCTCGCCGACTCGTCGGAGCGGATCCCCGCCCCGGTGAACATCGCCGAGCTGCGCTCGACGCGGCCGGGAGGCCTGCCGGGGCTGGGTGTGGTGTTCGAGGACTCGCTGCATCCGCTCGTCGAGGTCACGTCTGACACCGCGGTCAGCTACGCGCTCGCGAACCAGGCCGGGCTCGCCCGAGCACGCGGTGATCTGGTGCGAGCGCGTGCGCTCCTGGAGGACAGCGCTGCGAGATTCGACGGATCCGGCGACGCCGCCGGTAGCGCGGCCGTCGCGGTGCGGCGCGCGTACCTGGAGCTGGCGGAGGGGGCGCTTCCGGCTGCCCGCACAGCGCTCGAGGAGGCGCTCGAAGCGCGCCGGGGGCGGGGCGACCGGCGGGGCGTGGGGCTGGTCCTCGCCGGGCTCGGCCTGATCGACACGACGGCGGGCGAGTACGCGACCGCAGAGCAGGAGCTGGCCGAGGCGCGCGACCTCTTCCGGCGCGCCGGCGATCGCTGGGGGCTCGGCAGCACGCTGTGGCGGACCGCCGACCTCGCGTTCGCGCGCGGCGACCTGGACGGCGCCCAGGCGGCGCTGGAGGAGGCGCGGGCCGTCGTGGGCCCGACCCAGCGCGAGCGCTGGATGGCCAACACGCTCGCCGGGCTGGCCGAGCTCGCGCTTCTCCGCGGCGAAGCCGATCGGGCCGCCACGCTGCTCGTCGACGCCCGCGACCGGTACCTGGCGCGGGACGACGCGCTCGGGGTGGCCGAGGTCGACGAGCGCCTGGGCGCGCTCGCTAAGCAGGGTCTAAGCGACGGCAAAGCCGGCGTGCGTTGACTGCGGCTCTCCCCCACGACGAAAGGACGTCGGAGATGACCATCGCCCCCGTGCTCGGTGAGGCAACGGTGCAGGAGCTGCGCGAGTCGGTGCGCGGCGAGATCGTGACCCCGGAAGACAGCGGCTACACCGAGGCGTCCAAGGTCTGGAACGGCCTGCACGATGGCCGCCGGCCCGCCATGGTGATCCGCTGCCAGGGCGTCGCCGACGTCATCGCAGCGGTCGGCTTCGCCCGAGGCAACGATCTGCCCATCGCCGTCCGCGGCGGTGGCCACAGCGTGGCGGGCTTCTCGATCGTCGACGACGGCGTAGTGATCGACCTCGGGCCAATGAGCGGCGTCCGCGTCGACCCGCAGGCTCGCCGTGCGACGGTCGGCGGCGGCGCCGTCTGGGCCGACGTCGACCACGAGACCCAGGCCCACGGCCTCGCGACCACGGGGGGCCTCGTCTCGACCACCGGCGTCGCGGGCTTCACGCTCGGCGGCGGCATCGGCTGGACGATGCGGAAGTTCGGCCTGGCGTGCGACAACCTCGCTGCCGCCGACGTCGTGACGTCGTACGGGGAGCTGGTGCACACGAGCGAGACCGAGAACCCGGAGCTGCTGTGGGGCCTGCGGGGCGGCGGCGGCAACTTCGGCATCGTCACCCAGTTCGAGCTCGACCTGCATCCCCTCGGCCCGATGGTCTACGCCGGGCCGATCTTCTACCCGGCCGCGGCCGCCGGCGACCTGCTGCGCGCGTTCCGCGACTGGGCCGGCGATGCTCCCGATGAGATCACCGCGGTGGTCAACCTCACGACGGCGCCGCCGCTGCCGGTGATTCCGGAGGAGTGGCACGGCAAGAAGGTCGCGGCGTTGATCGCCGCCTCGGCCGGTCCGGTCGACGAAGGCGAGGGCCTCGTGCGGGCGCTCCGCGAGGTGGCGGAGCCGATCGCCGACCTGCTCGGGCCGATGCCCTACAAGGGCATCCAGACCCTGATCGACCCGCTGTGGCCGAAGGGCATCCAGTCGTACTTCAAGTCGGCCAATCTCGGTCGCCTCGACGACGAGCTCGTCGACGCGCTTTGCGCGATCCACATGGCCGCGCCCGGACCGCAGTGCGAGATCCATGTGCACCAGATGGGTGGCGCGGTCGCCCGCGTCGGCGAGGACGCAACGGCGTTCCCCGAGCGCTCGATGCCGTACGTCCTCAATGCGGTCACCGGCTGGCAGGACCCGGCCGCGACCGAGGCGCACCGGGACTGGGCCCGCGGCGTGGTGGCTTCCGCCTCGGCCGCCTCCACGGGACGCGCGTACGGGAACTTCCTCGGCGACGCCGATGCGGCGCGCACGTCCTACGGCGAGGAAACGTACGCCCGCCTGGCGGCGCTCAAGCGGCAGTACGACCCGACGAACGCCCTCCGGCTGAACCAGAACATCGAGCCGCGCGCCTGACGCGCGGGCTCTGAAGGGCACGCGCCGGCGGTGCCACGGCGGCATCGCCGGCGCGACGAACTTCGGCTCCGGCTCGACCACGTGGCGGCTCGTCTTATCCGAGCTGGAGCTCGTGGTCGATGCCGGAGCCGTGGGCCGTCACCGCGCGGAACCCGAGCCGGCGCACGAGCGCCCGCGCCGGCCGATTCTCCGAAAGCGTCGTCGCAATCAGGACCGCGACGCCGTTTGCCCGGGCATGTTTGACCGTGCGGGTCGCAAGCTCCGCGCCGATGCCCATTCCCTGCAACTCGTCGGCGACCGTGACCGCCATGTGCGCCGCCGCCGGACGGCGGCCGTCGAGCGCATAGCGGGCGACCGCGACGATCGAGCCATCGCGCTGGTCGATCGCGGCGATGGCCTCGTGCCGGACGTGATCGACGTCGCTGAAGTAGTCCAGCTCACGGTCGGACAGCTCGCGCTTGGTCGACAGAAAGCGCCTGCGCCGCGACTCAGGACTCAGCCGCGCGAACAGCGATGCCAGAGCGTCGCGATCGGCGGCCTCGATGGGGCGGAACCGGAGTCGCGTACCGTCGGCGACAACGAGCATGCGGAAGTCATAGTCAGCACCGCTTTGCTCGCTGTTAGAGCGTGCTTAGCCCTCGGGCGCCGTCCACTCCGGCGGCGTGTACGGCGCGCCGGGCACGCCCCCGACGCACAGCACGCGCACGCCGTCGGCTCCTGCCACCAGGGTGCGTGAGACGCCCGGCGCGACGCGTGCCACATGATCGGTGTCCAGCGGCAGATGCGCCTCGTCGGGGCCGATCACGATCTCGCCCGACCCGCGCAGGGCCAGATAGAGCTCCTCCTGGCCGGTGCTCCCCTCGTCGTGGGACCTGGTCGTGTGGTTGGGCGGCATGTCCATGATCTGCACGCCGAAGGCGGTGATTCCCAGCCCGGCGCGGACGAGCTTGGCAAATCCATCCCAGAGCGTCGGCAGCTCCTCGATGGGAACGGACGTGAAGCCGGTATCGGTCTCTTGTTGGGGCATGGGTGGATCATGCAGGCGCAGGGTGGGTAGTCGCAAGGTCGTGGCCACCGACGCGGCATCCGAAACCACGGCGCGTGATGCACCGCCGCGACGGGACAGCGCCATGCGCCTGCCGCGGACGACCGGGGCCGTGAGCGGCGTCGCGATCGTCGTGCTCGGTATCTGGGGCGCCCTGATTCCGCTCGTGGGGCCTTACTTCCACTACGCCTTCGGCAACTACGACACCTGGCACCTGACCGCCAACCGATTCTGGCTTGACGTCCTTCCCGGCGTGCTCGCCGTCGTCGGAGGGCTGATGCTGCTCTACAGCACGCGCCGTGTCAGCGGCCTCGTCGGGGGGTGGCTGGCGGTCGCCGCCGGCGTCTGGTTCGCGATCGGCCCAACCGTGAGCCTGCTCTGGGATGACTCCGGGGCGCCGATCGGCCGGCCGATGGGCGGCCGCGGCCAGCAGGCGCTCGAGCTCCTCGGCTACTTCCACGCGCTCGGCGTGGCCATCGCCGTTCTCGCCGCTTTTGCCATGGGCCGCTTCGTCTCTCGTCCGCGGGTGGCCGAGGAGCCGTTCGTCGCCGCCGGCGCGGCCGCCGGCGAGGTGGCCGACCACCGGCGCGGAGGGCTCTTCCGGCGCCGCCGGCGCGCCGACACCAAGTCCGCCTAGTGGCGCAGCAACTCGGTCTCGTCGTCCATCCCACACGATCCCTCGACACCGTCCTCGAGAGCACCGCCGCCTGGGCGCACGCGCACGGGGCGAACGTCGGTCAGGTCCGGATCCCCGGGCTGACCCGACAGGTGGCCGATCCGGTCGATCCCGCCGACTGCGAGATCCTGCTCTCGCTCGGAGGAGACGGCACCGCGCTGCACGCCCTTCGCGCGGGTGCACCCGCCAAACGGCCGGTCCTCGGAATCGCGTGCGGCAGCGTCGGCGTGCTGACGTCGGTGACGGGTGACCACGTGGCCTGGGCCCTCGATCAGTTCGCGGAGGGCCGCTGGCGCGCACGGGCGGTGCCGGGGCTCGCGATCGCGTCCTCCGACGGGCCCGTCGAGGTCGTCATCAACGACATGACCCTGATCCGCGACGGCCCCGGCCAGGTCGTCATCGCGATCACGGTGGATGACGTGCTCTACGTCCGGGTGGCCGGCGACGGGGTGGTCGTCGCGACGGCGCTCGGCTCGAGCGCCTACAGCATGGCCGCGGGCGGGCCGATCCTGGCGCCCGGCGTGGAGGGAATGGTCGTCACGCCCCTGGCGCCGCACGGTGGCTCGGCTCCGCCGCTCGTCACGGGCCCGAGCAGCACGCTGAGGCTCGAGGTCGAGGAGACCTACAGCCGCGTGCGCTACGACGTCGACGGCCGGTCGATGCCCAGACCCGGCGACGTGCTCACGGTCCACTTCGAGCCGGAGTACGCCGTGCTGGTGGAGCTGTCCGACCAGGACTCGCGGCTCGCCGGCCTGCGACAGCGCGGACTCGTGCGCGACGGCCCGCGCGTGCTCGTCCGGGATCGCCGCGTGGAGTAGCTTCAACAGCAATCCGATGGCCGGCGCAGAACCTGACCGCCCTCGCGCGGTTCCTGGCTCCCCGTGGTCATGCGAGGCTTCCTTCCATCGGGACGCTGGGCAGTGCGAACAGTCTGCGTGGCGCCGCCGGCCTGTCTTGAGTCAATGACCCCAGCGTC
>JBJMKX010000122.1:0-2756 GCA_045805605.1 Solirubrobacteraceae bacterium | reverse complement strand
CAGTGCTCATCGACATGCGGGCAGCGTGCTCGAGCGCCTCGTCGACAAGCTGCTGGCGCGATCCGAAGTGATGCCGGACGAGGCCGTGGGAGACACCGGCCTCGGCCGCGACGGATCGGATCGTGAGCCCGCGCAAGCCGTGATGCGCCCCGACTCGGATGGCGGCTTCCAACAGCGCGACGCGGCCGTCGCCGCGCGGCGGACGCTTGGTCGCGGTGCTCATCGCCATGCGACCGACCCTAACCGACGGCCGCGCGTGCGCCACTCGGCTTGTCCCGACCGCTCGCACCGAGGTGGGCGGCCAGCTGGAGAGCAACTTGCCATCCGGATAGTTCCCAGCTACGGTCGCCAACGGCACCGCTCGCGCCGCCGGACGCCACCCATGGAGAGGAACTGGAGGGACTTGATGCGGGCACTTATCGCAGGTGGAGGCATGGCGGGGCTGATGACCGCTCTGGCGCTGCGGGAGTCGGGCGTCTTCACGACGATCGACGTCTTCGAGCAGACGCGCACGCCGAGCACCGCGGGAGCGGGGCTGAACATCCCCCCGAACGCCGCACGGCTGGCCCAGTGGCTGGGCGTCGACCTCGACGGCGGAGACCCCAAGGGTCCCCACGGCGCGATCGACGGCGGCAGGGCGGCGATCCTCAGCGAGACGCGGATGGTCTGGGAGGACGGCCACATCACGCGCAAGCCGCTCGACCACAACACGTCGGCCAACGACAACGCCGGCTTCCACCACATGCACCGCATGGACCTGCTGATGTGCCTCCACAAGCGGGTCCTCGAGTTCGCGCCGGAGACGGGCGTCAACTGCCCGATCCAGGTCCACATGGGCAAGCGCCTGGAGGCCGTCAGCCAGGACGAGGACTCCGTGACCGTGACGTTCTCCGACGGCACGACGGAGACCGGCGACCTGCTGATCGGTGCCGACGGGATCAACTCCCAGGTGCTGGAGGCGGTCTGGCCGGGCGTGTCGACCAAGCGCTGGACCGAGGTCGTCGTCTACCGCGGTCTGGTCCCGAGGGACAAGGTCGCCGCGGCGCGCAAGCCCGACGGCAGCCCGCTCGACTTCAACCCCATCGAGACGATGTCGATGGACTCCCGCGAGACCCCGACGGCGCAGCACCTCACGTACTGGGTCCGCGGCGGCGAGCTGCTCAACGTGTGGCTCGCCTACTACGAGCCCAACGCCGAGGAGTTCGAGCGCGAAGAGGGCGACTGGTTCCCCGCCGACCGCGAGGAGATGGTCGGCAACATGAGCAAGGCTTTCGCGGGAGACCCCCGCCACGACGACGTCGTCGCGCTCACGAGCCTGATCGAGAACCCGACGAAGTGGGGGCTCTACGACCGGGACGCGCTCGAGAACTGGACGGAGGGTCGCGTGGGCCTGGTGGGTGACGCCGCTCACCCGATGCTGCCGACCTACGGCCAGGGTGCCGCGCAGGCCTTCGAGGACGCCGCGGCACTGGGCAAGTGCTTCGAGCTCCACGGCACGGACATCTACCGCGCGCTGTTGCACTACGAGCGCGTGCGCTACTACCGCGCGACGCGCTTCCAGTTCGCGTCGAAGTTCCTCTTCAAGCACCTCGAGCCGGCGGACTCACCCGAGCGCCGGGCGATCCTCGCCGCGGTCAACGAGCGGGACTACCCCATGTTCGATCACAACGAGCGTGCGGGCAGCGACGACTCGTGGATCTACGCGTTCGACGCGCGCGAGATCGGCGACAAGCTGCCGATCAGGAAGCTCGGGCCGTGGGACTTCCGCTCGCGGACCGAGGCGCTCAGCGCCCGCCAGGAGATCGCCCGCAACCTCTGGAAGCCGGCGAAGCCATGGACCGGCGACCGGCCCGTCACGCGCGAGGAGCTCGCACAGCACGCGACGTTCGACGACTGCTGGGTCGTCATCCGCGGCAAGGTCTACGACTTCACCGAGTGGAAGGACCACCACCCGGGCGGCCCCTTCGTCGCCCGCATGTACGGCGGAAAGGACGCCACGGCGGAGTTCGGCGAGTTCCACAGCCGGCTCGCCGAGCGGCACATGGAGCACTTCTGCGTCGGGCCGCTCGTCGGAGCCCCCGCCGAGCGCGCCGGCGACGCCGTCGAGGTCGAGCAGGCCAGGACCTGACCCGGGCCACGCCGGCGCCCGCCGCCCGCGGCGGGGGGACGCGTCCGCCGCGGAGGCGCCGGCGGGCGCCTCCGCGGTCCGGTCGACGGGTGCTCACTGCACGTGCTCGGCCTTCTCGACGGCCGTACGGTCGCCGATGCGCTCGTACCGCTGGGGATCGCGGGAGCGGATCGTGACGGCGACGACCATGCCGATGACGCCTGCGACGAGCAGCAGCAGCGGGAGGACCACCGCCGCGGTGGTGAGCGGCGCATCGGGCGCGCTGGTGATGAGGACGTTGAAGTTCGTCACCGCGAGGACGGCGATGACGAGCATCAGCACGCCCGCGATCAGCGGCGCCACCAAGGTGCGCAGCGGCCCCGCGTCAGGGTCGGGGCGACGCCGGAAGAACGCCACGACCGCGAAGGAGGTGACCGTCATGAGGACGAGCACGCCGAGGGCCCCGAGCTGTCCCAGCCAGGTGAAGAGCTTGATGACCGGGTCGGCCCCCGCGACGGCGAACCCGCCCACGACGAGGAGCGCCGCCGCCGACTGCGCCAGCGAGCCGACGACAGGCGCACCGGTGCGGGCGCCGGTGCGCCCGAAGGCCGCCGGAAGGACCCGCTCGCGCCCGAGCGCGAAGAAGTAC
>JBJMKX010000121.1:0-18827 GCA_045805605.1 Solirubrobacteraceae bacterium | reverse complement strand
TACCACAAGCTCCAGGGCGACCTCGAGGCGAAGGGCGTGCTCTTCCTCGACATGGACTCGGCGCTGCGCGAGCACGAGGATCTCGTCAAGCAGTACTTCGGGACGATCATCCCGCAGAACGACAACAAGTTCGCGGCGCTCAACTCGGCGGTCTGGTCGGGCGGCTCCTTCATCTACGTGCCGCCGGGCGTCTCGATCGAGATGCCACTGCAGGCCTACTTCCGGATCAACGCCGAGAACATGGGCCAGTTCGAGCGGACGCTGATCCTCGTCGACGAGGGCGCGTACGTGCACTACGTCGAAGGCTGCACGGCCCCGATCTACTCCACCGACTCGCTGCACAGCGCCGTGGTGGAGATCGTCGTCAAGAAGGGCGGTCGCTGCCGCTACACGACGATCCAGAACTGGTCGAACAACGTCTACAACCTCGTCACGAAGCGCGCCGTCGCGTACGAGGACGCGACGATGGAGTGGGTCGACGGGAACCTGGGCTCGAAGCTGACGATGAAGTACCCGGCGATCTGGCTCATGGGCGAGCGGGCGCACGGCGAGGTTCTGTCGATCGCGTTCGCCGGCACGGGCCAGCATCAGGACGCGGGCGGCAAGGCCGTCCACGTCGCGCCCAACACCACGTCCGTGATCACCTCCAAGTCGATCTCGAAGAACGGCGGCCGCGCCGGCTACCGCGGGCTGCTCGAGGTGGCCAAGGGCGCGACCGGCTCGAAGTCGAAGGTCGTCTGCGACGCGCTCTTGCTCGACGAGCACTCGCGCTCGGACACCTACCCCACCATCAGGATCTCCGAGAACGACGCCGAGGTCGGCCACGAGGCGACGGTCTCCAAGATCGGCGACGACCAGCTCTTCTACCTCCAGGCCCACGGCCTCGACGAGGAGGAGGCCGGCAAGCTCATCGTCAACGGCTTCGTCGAGCCGATCACCAAGGAGCTTCCGATGGAGTACGCGGTGGAGATGAACCGCCTCATCGAGCTCCAAATGGAAGGGTCGATTGGCTAGCCCCACCGCCACCGAACCGGCTTGGCTGGCGGCGCGCCGGGAGCGCGCCGCCGCTGCGAGCGCGGGGCTTGCGCTTCCCGACGCGACCGTGCCCGGGTGGGAGTTCACCGACCTCAGCGGTCTCGATCTCGACGCCTTCGCGCCCGCCCCGGCCGAGACCGCGGGTGGCGAGTCGGTCTTCGAGGACCTCCCGGCGCCGGAGGGCGTGACCGCGATGCCGCTCGCTCAGGCGGTGGTCGAGCGGCCGGAGCTGGTGCAGCGGCACCTGGGTTCGGTGGTGGCGAGTGAGGGCGACCCGTTCGCCGCCCGCAACGACGCCGAGTGGTCAAGCGGGCTGCTCGTGCATGTCGGGCCCGGCGTGGTCGCCGAGGCGCCGGTGGTCGCCCGGGCCGTGCAGGCGGCCGCGTCGCAGGGCACGTACTGGCGCACGCTGATCGTGGTCGAGGAAGGCGCCCAGGCCGAGGTCTGGGAGCAATACGTCTCGAGGGCCCCCGACCTCGACGGGCTGTTCAACACCGTCACCGAGCTCGTGGTCGGCCCGGGCGCGAAGCTGCGCTACGTCAGCGCCCAGGCGTTGTCGGAGAAGGCGTGGATCTTCGGTACACAGCGCGCCGAAGTGGATCGCGACGGGGCGCTCGAATGGGTCGCGCTCGGGTTCGGGTCCGCGCGCGGCAAGGTGCGCATGGAGACCAATCTGGCCGGCCGGGGATCGGAGGCCAAGGTCACCGGCGCCTACGTCGGCCGCGGCCGCCAGCACCTCGACTTCGACACCACGCAGGAGCACGCCGCGCCCAACACGACGAGCGACCTTGCGTTCCGCGGGCTGCTCGACGGCCGCTCGACCGCGGTTTGGCGGGGCATGATCCGGGTCGACCCGGGCGCGCAGCAGACCGATGCCTTCCAGG
Organism: Solirubrobacteraceae bacterium; assembly: GCA_045805605.1. GTDB lineage: Bacteria > Actinomycetota > Thermoleophilia > Solirubrobacterales > Solirubrobacteraceae > DATBDE01. The sequence goes on along the minus strand of JBJMKX010000121.1, from coordinate 16,908 downwards.
AGTCGCGCAACCTCCTGCTCTCGACGCGGGCGCACGCCGACGCGATCCCCGGCCTTGAGATCAAGGCCAACGACGTCCGCTGCACCCACGCCGCCGCTGTCGCGCAGATCGACCGCGAGCAGCTCTTCTACCTGCGCGCCCACGGTCTCGGCATGAAGGAGGCGCAGCGGCTGGTCATCGAGGGCTTCCTGCAGGAGCTCGTCGAGCGCTTCCCCGCGGGCGCGCTGCACAACGCGCTGTCGGCGGCGCTCGAGCGGCGCCTCGCCGCGGTGCTCGGCGACTAGCCTCGCCGCGTGGATCCCTGGGTCGCCGAGCACGCCACGCACGTGGTGGCGCGCTTCGAGCGCGACCTCGCGGCCCTGGTCGCGATCTCCTCGCCCAGCGGCGACGTGGCCGGGTTCGAGGAGTGCGCGACGGTGGCGGCCGCCCTGGCGCCGGAGGAGGCCGTGGTCGAGCGGCCCATGTGCTCGTCGCCCGACCACGCCCCGGACCTCCTGTTGCGCCTGACCGGCTCAGGCCGCGCGCGGGTGCTGCTGCTCGGCCACCTCGACACCGTCCATCCCCACGATCGACACCGCTCGCTCGAGCGACTGGGCGACCGCCTGGTCGGCTCCGGATCGGTGGACATGAAGGGCGGCGACGTGTTCGCGCTCGGGGTGCTGCGCGCGCTGGCAGAGCGGCGCGATGCGTTCGCCGAGGCGGCGCTCTTGATCGTCGCCGACGAGGAGTGGCGCACGTCGCCGTTCGTCCACGTCGAGCGGTTCGCCGACTTCGACGCTTGCCTGTGCTTCGAGGCCGGCCAACTGGCGGGGGGCGAGGAGGCCGTGGTCGTGCGCCGCAAGGGCGCCGGCACCATCCGCGTGCTCGCCCACGGGCGCGCCGCGCACTCGGGCTCGGCGCCCGACCGCGGCGCCAATGCCCTGGTCGCCCTGGGCGTGGCCGCCCAGGTGGTGGCCGCCCGCCACGATCCGGCGGGCGCCGACCGCGTCACCGCCGTTCCCACCGTCATGCACAGCGGCGACGCGTTCAACGTCGTGCCGGCGGCCGGCGAGCTGCTGTGCGACGTGCGCGCCGACCGCGTCGAGGCGATCGAGGCCGTGGCCGAGGCGGTGCCGGGCGACCTGGACGGCGTCCGGCTCGAGACCCACCTGCTGCGCCGCTGGCCGCCGATGGACTCGCGGGCGGCGACGGCCGAACTGCTCGAGCGCGCGTCGGCGGCGGCAAGGCGGACGGTCGTGGGCTCGGGCCGCGGCGGCGCGAGCGACGCCAGCCACTTCGCCCCGGCGATCGCGCTGACCGTCGACGGGTTGGGGCCGCGAGGCGGCGCCGCGCACAACCCATCGGAGCACGTGCTGATCGAGTCGGTCCAGCCGCGGGCGGAGATCGCGCTGGCCATGACGCTGGCGACGCTCGATGGCCCGTGATCCCGCGCTGCTTCGCGCCGTTCATCGCGCGACAGCGCGCTTTACCACCGGCGTCGTCCTGCTCACGGCGCGGGACGCGAGCCTGAGCGACTGGGGCGTGACCGTCGGCGCGTTCCTGCCGCTCTCGATCGACCCGCCGCTCGTCGCCGTCGCCCTGCGGGCCCAGGCCGGCTCGACGCCGCACTTCGCGGGCGCCGACCGGTTGGCGCTGTCGATCCTGGCCGCCGAGCACGAGGAGCTGGCCGAGCGCTTCGCCTCCGGGCGGCCCGACCGCTTCGTGCTCGGCGGCACCGAGCGGCTGGAGTCGGGCCTGATGGCGGCCGCGGACGCACTGGCGGTGCTCGAGGGGCGCCCCGCCGAGACGCTCGAGCGCGGCGACCACGTGCTGGTCGTCGTCGAAGTCGAGCGGGCCGACGTGCGCCGCGGCGAGCCACTCGCCTACTTCGAGGGCGACTTCCGCACGCTCGAAGGCGGCGATCAACAGCTATGAAGGCTGTGCGTTCTTGATGACGGAGAAGACGGCGCCCTGCGGGTCGGACATGACCGCGAAGCGTCCCACGTCAGGGATGTCCATCGGCTCGACCTGGACCTGGCCGCCCAGCTGCTTGGCCTTCTCGGCGGTCGCGTCCGTGTCGTCGACCGCGAAGTAGACGGCCCAGTGCGGCGGCACCTCGGGCGGGAACTGGTCGCCCATGGGCATGCCGCCGGCCACCATCTCGCCGTCGACCTTCCACAGCGTGTACTTCGCGCCGCCGAAGTCGCGCTCCTCGACGTCCCAGCCGAGCACGTGGGGGTAGAACGACTGCGCGGCCGCGATGTCGCGCGTCGCGAGCTCGTTCCAGGTGAACGTCCCGGGCTCGTTGACCACAGCGGCGCCGGCGAACTGCCTGGGCTGCCATGCGCCGAGTGCGGCCCCGGTCGGGTCGACGAAGAACGTCATGCGGCCGAGCTCCATGACATCCATCGGGTCGACCACGACCTGGCCGCCGTTGGCCTTGACGCGCTCGGCGACGCCTTCGGCGTCATCCGTGGCGATGTACGTCGACCACGCGACGGGCTGGCCCTCGGACATCAGGGGGGAGAGCCCAGCGACGGGCTTGCCGTCGCGCAGGGCGAGGCGGTAGCCGCCGGCCTGCTCGTCGGGCTCGCCGGCGGTCCAGCCGAACAGGTCGCCGTAGAAGGCGACGGCGGCGGCGATGTCGGACGTCCCGAGCTCGACCCAGCTTGGGGTCCCTGGCTTGTAACTGTCTCGTTCGGGCATGGCAGCCACGCTACTAATCTCCGACCGTGCCCACACGCCAATACGGAGCCCCCGAGCAGGTCGACGCCAAGCGCCTCGGCGACTACCTCGAGGTGATGACGAAGGCCGTGTTCCAGTCGGGCATGAGCTGGGACGTCGTCAACGCGAAGTGGCCGGGCTTCCAGGAGGCGTTTCACGGCTTCGACGCCGAACGCGTGGCGGAGTACACGCCCGACGACATCGACCGCCTCGCCGCCGACACGCGCATCATCCGCAACGTCCGCAAGATCGAGGCCACCGTCCGCAACGCCCAGACGATGTGCGAGCTGGCGGCCGAGCACGGCGGCGACTTCCGCGCCTATCTGCAGTCCCACGGCGACTTCGAGTCGACGGTCAAGGATCTGCGCAAGCGGTTCTCGTTCCTGGGCGACTTCGGCGCCTACTACTTCCTCTACGTGGTCAAGGAGCCGGTGCCGGACTACCACGAGTTCCGCGCCTCGCGCGGGCAGCAACCGTGACCGAGCGCTACGACCCCTCAGAGATCGAGCCTCGCTGGCAGGCGACCTGGGAGCGCGAGGGCACGTGGGAGGTCCCCAACGAGCCTGGCGGCGACAAGTACTACGTGCTCGAGATGCTGCCCTACCCGAGCGGCGAGCCGCACATGGGGCATCTCAAGAACTACGCGGTCGGCGACGCGGTAGCCCACTTCCGCCGCCGCAACGGCTACCGCGTCCTGCACCCGATGGGCTACGACGCCTTCGGGCTGCCGGCGGAGAACCACGCCATCAAGACCGGCGAGCACCCGCGGGCCTCGACCGACGCCTCGATCGCCGCCTTCCAGCGCGCATTCCGGCGCTGGGGGATCTCGATCGACTGGTCGCGCGAATTCGGCACACACGAGCCCGCCTACTACCGCTGGACGCAGTGGATCTTCCTCAAGCTGTTCGAGCGGGGCCTGGCCTATCGCAAGGAGGCCGCCGTCAAGTGGTGCCCCAAGGACGCCACCGTGCTCGCCAACGAGCAGGTCATCGACGGGCGCTGCGAGCGCTGCGGCACGCCGGTCGAGGTGCGCCAGCTCGAGCAGTGGTTCTTCCGCATCACCGACTACGCCGATCGGCTGCTGGACGACCTCGAGACGATCGAGTGGCCTGAGCACGTCAAGACCATGCAGCGCAACTGGATCGGTCGCTCGGAGGGGGCCGAGGTGGTGTTCCGTTGCGAGGAGCTCGGCATCGACTACCCGGTGTTCACGACGCGGCCCGACACCTTGTTCGGCGCAACGTTCTTCGTCCTGGCGCCCGAGCATCCGGACGTCTTCCGGCTCGCGGCCGGCACTGAGCGCGAGCATGAGGTGCACGACTACGTCAACCGCGCACTGAACGAGACGGCCGAGGAGCGCAGCGACACCGACCGGCGGAAGACCGGCGTGCCGCTGGGGCGCACCGTCACCAATCCGGTCAACGGCGACCAAATCCCGATGTTCGTCGCCGACTACGTGCTCATGGAGTACGGCACCGGCGCAATCATGGCGGTGCCAGCCCACGACGAGCGCGACTACGAGTTCGCGCGGGTCTTCGACCTGCCGATCCGCCGCGTGGTCGCAGGCCCCGGCGACGACGACCTGCCCTACGCCGGCGACGGCGTGGTGGTCAACTCGCGTCCAGAGTTCGACGGCCTGCCGGTCGGGGAGGCCAAGCGGGCGATCGTCCAGTGGCTCGACCTCGAGGGTGCGGGTCATGCGTCGATCAACTACCGGCTGCGCGACTGGCTGATCTCGCGCCAGCGCTACTGGGGGTGCCCCATCCCGATCGTCTACTGCGACGAGTGCGGGATGTCGCCGGTGCCCGAGCCCGAGCTGCCGGTGCTCCTTCCCGACGTCGAGGACTACGCGCCGCAGGGCCGCTCGCCGCTCGCCGCCGCGGAGAACTGGGTGCGGACGAGGTGCCCGTCGTGCGGCGGCGAGGCCCGGCGCGAGACCGACACCATGGACACCTTCGTGGACTCGTCGTGGTACTTCCTGCGCTACTGCGACGCCCGCAACGAAGGCGCCGCCTGGGATCCGGCTCCGGTGGGGTGGTGGATGCCGGCCGACCAATACATCGGCGGCATCGAGCACGCGATCCTGCATCTGATGTACGCGCGCTTCTTCGTGAAGGCGCTGACCGACATGGGGCATCTGGACGTGCAAGAGCCGTTCCAGCGTCTCTTCACCCAGGGAATGATCACCCGCGAGGGGGCCAAGATGTCCAAGTCGCGCGGCAACGTGATCTCGCCCATGCCGATCGTGGACCGCTACGGCGCCGACACGGCCCGCTGTTACATCCTGTTCATCGGGCCGCCCGACCAGGACGCGGACTGGTCCGACGAGGGCGTCGAGGGGGTCTACCGCTTCCTCGGACGGCTGTGGCGGATCGCGGCCGAGCTGGCGGCCTCGGGCGATGCTTCCGCCGTTCCCGCTTCGCCCGAGGGCGCCGATCTCGAGCTGCTGCGCAAGGCGCACTGGGCGATCGACAAGATCTCGCGCGACATGGCGGGCCGGTTCGCGTTCAACACCGCGATCGCGGCGGTGATGGAGCTGGTCAACGCCTGCTACGACGCGCGCCGGGCGGGCGCCTCCGTGGGGTCGCTGCGGTTCGCGGTGGGCACGGCGGCGTCGCTGGTCTTCCCCTTCGCGCCGCACTGCAGCGCCGACGTCTACGACCGTCTGTTCGGCGAGCGGGTGTGGGAGCGGCCTTGGCCCCGGCCCGACGCCGCGCTCCTCGAGCGCGACACGTTCGAGCTCGTCTGTCAGGTCAACGGCCGCGTGCGCGACCGGGTCACGGCGGAGTCCAACGCCTCGCAGGACGAGCTCGCCGCCCTTTGCCGCGCCGCGCCCAACGTGCGCGCGCACGTCGACGGGCGCGATGTGGTCAAGGAGATCGTGGTACCGGGGAAGCTCGTGAACTTGGTGGTTCGGTAGAGCGATCGAGCCGGCCGGCGGCCAGCCGCCTCGTGACTCGGTACATCGCCGTGACTCTTACCCCCGTCCTCCGCGCGCGACCATGACGTCCTACGTCGCCGTCTGCGGGGCGGGCATGGCGGCGGCGCGGCCGGCCGACCTGCATGCGGCGGAGGAAGTGGGGCGGCGGGTCGCGGAAGCCGGCGGCATCGTGGTGTGCGGCGGCCTGGGCGGAGTGATGGAGGCCGCGTGTCGCGGCGCGCGCTCGGCGGACGGCATCACGGTCGGCTTGCTCCCCGGTGCTGATCGCGGCGACGCCAACCCGTTCGTCTCGGTCGCGATCCCGACCGGCATCGGCGAGCTGCGAAACGGCCTGGTGGTGCGTGCGGCCGACGTGGTGATCGCCATCGGCGGGGAATGGGGGACGCTGTCCGAAATCGCCCTGGCCATGAAGACGGGCACGCCGGTCGTGGGCATCGATACGTGGGACCTCGGCCGGGCCGGCATCGAGGTGGCCGCCGATGCCGACGCGGCGGTGAAGCGGGCCCTCGCGCTGGCTTTGCATTCCCATTGACGCATTCCGCGCGCCTTCCGTAACCGGTCCCGACCTACGTTCGGCCGGTGCGCGACATTTCCCGGCCCCAGCTCGTCGTCTATGCCGCGGCAGCGGTGGCGATCGCGCTCATCGGCGCGCGCTACCTGCACGACGGCGGCGGCCAGTCCGGTCCGTCGAAGGCGGCATCGCGTCCGCGCGGGGAAGGGGTGCGCGTACAGGCGGCGGGCGACGCGCTCGTCGTCGTGCACGTCGCGGGCGAGGTGCGCAGGCCGGGCGTCTACCGGCTCCGCGCAAGCGATCGAGTCCAGGACGCGGTCGATCTGGCGGGCGGCGCGACCCGCCGCGCGAACCTCGACGGCCTCAATCTGGCGGCGAAGCTGGAAGATGGACGCCAGATTGTGGTGCCGCGGAAGGGGGCGAGCGCCAGCGGCGTCGCTGCGACCGCCGGCGGCGCCCCCTCTGAAGGGGCCGCCGGTGGCGATACGGGCGGAGGCCCGGTCAACCTCAACACGGCGACCGCGGAGCAGCTCGACGCCCTCGACGGCGTTGGCCCGACCACGGCGCAGAAGATCATCGACTACCGCCAGCAGCACGGCGGGTTCGGCTCGGTCAACGAGCTCGACCGCATCCCTGGCATCGGCGAGAAGCGCATGGCCGCGCTGCGCGACCAGGTGACGGTGTAGGGCGCGGCAGGGGGTTTGTGCAGTTGAGCGCGATATACGGGGCTAACTGCACAAACCCGCCGAGCGGCCTCGAGCGCGTCGGGGCAGCGGCTCGGGCCTACCCGCGGCACGTGGTGCTCGGATGCGCGGTCGCGGGCCTCCTGATCGGCTCACGGTCTATGCCAACCGTCGCCCTCGTCGCCGCCGTTGCCATGCTCGTTTCGGGCGGGTTGCGACTGCCGGCTGCCCTCACCGCGATCGGCATCGCGGCCCTCCTCGGCGGAGCCATCGCAGGTCATGCCCGCCAGACCGCCCTTGATCACACCGCGCTGCGCCCGCTGATCGGTGAGGACCTGACGCTCCGGGCGACGCTGCTCGAGCCGCCACGGGCGACGACGAACGGCGGTGAGCGGGCGCTTGTAGCGATGAGAGGGGAGGTCGTGCTCGCGCGGGTGTCCCGGTGGGTGCGGGCGGCGAAGTGGTCCGGCCTCGAGGCCGGCGACGAGGCCCTGTTCGCCGGCACCCTCCAGCCGCTCCGCTCCTGGGACGCCTGGGCCCGGACCCGCGGGGCGCATGCCGTGCTGCGGGTCCACTCCGCTCGCCCGACGGGGCGACGCCGCGGCGGCATCGCCGGCGCAATCGACACCGTCCGTCGCCGCGCCGAGGCCGGGCTGGACGCCGGCCTCGGCCCGCACGAGGCGGCGCTCGCCCGCGGCATGGTCCTCGGGCAGGACGACCGGCTCTTGCCCGCTGCCCGCGACGACTTCCAACGATCGGGGCTCGCCCACATCCTCGCCGCGAGCGGGCAGAACGTGATGCTGCTCGCCGCCCTCGCGTTGCCGCTTCTGGCGTGGGCGGGCCTCGGCCTGCGGGCGCGGCTGGCCTCCGTGCTCGGCCTCGTGGCGATCTACGTGCCGCTGGCCGGCGCCGGTCCGTCGATACAGCGGGCCGGGATCATGGGCGCCGCGGGGCTGGTCGCGGCGATGGCCGGGCGACGAGCGTCCCGCTGGTACGCGCTGCTGCTGGCGGCGGCGGTCACGCTGACGCTCGATCCACGGGCGGTGGATGACGCCGGCTGGCAGCTCTCGTTCGCGGCCGTGGTCGCAATCCTGGCGCTCGCCACTCCGGTGCGGGAGCGGCTGACCGCTCGCGGCGTCCCGCACGGGTTGGCCGAGGCGCTCGCCCTCACCGGTGCCGCGACGATCGGCACCGCGCCGCTGCTCGCCTACCACTTCGACCGGGTTTCGCTGGTCTCGCTGCCGGCCAACCTCGCGGCGACACCGGCGGTCGCGCCCGCCATGTGGCTGGGAATGCTCTCCGCGGCGGCCGCGCAGGTGGCCGAGCCGGCCGCGAGGCTGATCGACGCCCTCGCCCTCTACCCACTCGCCTTCCTGGAATGGCTCGCGCGAGCGTCGGCGTCCCTCCCGGGGGCCGCCGTGACGGTGCACCTCGGTGAGTGGTGGGAAGTGGCATCCGTGTACGCGCTTGCCGCCGCCGCAATCGCGGGCCGCCGGCGGCTGCGCGAAGCGGCGCGGTGGGCGCGGCGAACGGGGCGCGAAGCGGCCCGCCGTCGGCTTCGCTTCGCCGGTCCGCTCGTCGCCGTCCTTGCGGTCCTGGTCGCCGTCACCTTCGCGAGCGGGCGGACAGGGGGCGTGGGGCGCGCGCAGCAGGGCCCGGTCGTCTCCTTTCTCGACATCGGCCAGGGCGATGCCACGCTGATCCAGGACGGCGGACGGACGGTCCTCGTCGATGCCGGCCCACCCGACGGCCCGATCGAAGGGCGGCTGCTCCAAGCGGGAGTGCACCGTGTCGACCTGCTCGTCGTCACCCACGACCAGTCCGACCACGAGGGCGGGGCCCCGCGCGTGGTGATGAAGCACGCCGTCGGTCTCATCCTGGACGGCGCCGCCGGCACGAGAACCCGCGAGCACGCCGCCCTGGTTCGCGCCGCGGCGGCGCGGCACGTCCGGCGCATCGCGCCCGAGCTGGGTCAGGTGCTCCGCATCGGGCGCATCCGCTTCGCCGTTCTGTGGCCACCCTGGCCGCCGCCCGACCCCGGCGGCGACCCGAACCACCGCGCGATCGTCGCCCTGGCAAGCGTCGGGCGCTTCGACCTCCTGCTGCCCGCCGACGCCGAGTCCGACGTCACGGCGGCTCTGCCGGTGCCGCAGGTCGACGCCCTCAAGGTCGCCCACCACGGCTCCGCCGATCCCGGCCTCCCGGACCTGCTCGCCCGCCTGCGCCCGCGCATCGCGGTCGTCGAGGTCGGCAAGCACAACCCCTACGGCCATCCGACGGCGCAGGCGATCGGCGGGCTGCGGGCGAGCGGTGCGGCGGTCTACCGCACCGACCGCGATGGAACCGTGCGACTGTACGTCAGCGGCAACCGCTTGCGGGTGGGGTAGTGGAGCATCGACCGGATGGAACGATGCGGCTGCACGTCGGCGCCGACCGCTTGCGAGTGGGCTAACGACCGCTACCCGCGCGGGTCCAGGACGAGCTTGCCCGTGGTCCGGCGCCCCCGAATGTCCTCGTGTGCGCGGCGCGCCTCCGACAGCGGGTAGGTGCCGCCGACGATCGCCCGCAGCTCCCCCGCTGCGACCAGGGCCAGCAGTTCGGACACCGCTCCTCGCAGCATCTCCGGCCGGCCGATGCAGTGCGCCAGCCAGAACCCGACGACCGCCCGGCTACGCGCCATCAGCGCGCCGGGCTCGACCGGCGTCGGCTGCTCGCGGCTGGCCATCCCGTAGGCGACGAGGCGGCCGAACGGGGCCAGGGCGGCCAGCGAAGCGTCGAACGTCGGGCCCCCGACCATCTCGAGCACCACGTCGACCTTCCCACCCGCCGCCTCCTGGATCCGGTCCTTCAACCCGTCCGGGGAGCCGTCGATCGCTGCGTCGGCGCCGAGCTCGACCGCCAGCGCCCGCTTCTCCTCGCTCGACGCCGTGGCGATGATCGTGCCCGCCCCCCAGCGTCGAGCCAGCTGGACCGCGAGCGTGCCGACGCCGCCCGCGCCCGCATGCACCACCACGCTCTCGCCCTCCGCCAGGTGCGCGCTCGTCCGCAGCAGGTGCCACGCGGTCGCGCCCTGGAGGACCAGCGCCAGCGCCTCGCCGTCGCTGACCCCGTCCGGGATGGGGAACACAACCGAGGGGTGCGCCACCGCCCGCTCGGCATACCCGCCGCCGGCAAGCAGCGCCACCACGCGCTCACCGGAGGACGTCGTTCCCGCGACCTCGCCGCCCGGGACGAGCGGGAGCGAAGCCGGCGCCAGGTACGAGTTCTCGGCCTGGTGGGTGTCGGCGTAGTTGATGCCGGCGGCGCTGACGTCGATCGCCACCAGGCCGTCGGCGACCTCGGGCTCCGGGACCTCGCGCAGCTCGAGCACCTCGGGCCCGCCGAACTCGGTGACCTGGATCGCGCGCAAGGGCGCGGAGCCTAGCCGCTTGCGCAGCTAGCCTCACGCCCGGTGCCGAGCTTCAAGCCCGCCTACCTCATCCACGGCGACGACCACGGCCGCATCGCCGAGCGGCGCGCGCGGCTGCGGGCTCTCGCCGAGGCGGAGTCGGGCGCCGGCGGTGTCGAGGTGCTCGACGGGGATTCGGCGACTCCGGAGAATGCCGCCGCGGCGCTCCAGGCCATGACTTTCGCGCTCGGGCGGCGCTTCCTGATCGTCGAGGGCGTCGAGCGCTGGAAGGCGTCAGAGCTCGAGCCGCTGGCCCAGGCGCTCGACCCACCGCCGCCGGACACGACGATCGCGTTCTTCGCGCGCGAGGAATCGCGCGCCAAGGCCCCGGAGGCCCTGCACGAGATCGTCAAGCGTGCCGGCGGCGACGTCGCCGGCGAGCAGACGGTCAAGCCGTGGGAGCTGCCCAAGTGGGTCGCCGAGCGCGGGCGCGAGCTCGGCCTCGAGTTCGATCGCGGCGCGGCGAGCGCGCTCATCCGCCACGTCGGCGACCGCCAGCAGCGGCTGGTGCGCGAGCTCGAGAAGCTCAGGCTCGAGCTCGGCCCGGGCGCTCGCCTGACGGAGCAGACGGTCGACGAGCTGGCGGCGACCAGCGCCGAGCGCAGGGTCTGGACACTGGCCGACGCCATCGTCGCCGGCGACGCGTCCACCGCCCAGCGCTGCCTGGTCGAGCTGCGCGCGCAGGGCGAGCGCCTCCCCGGCCTCATCTACAACATGGCCCGCCGCCTCCGCGAGGCCAACGCCATCGCGACGCAGCTCGAGGCCGGGCAGAGCCCGGCGCAGGTCAGAAAGAGCCTTCGCATGCCGAGCAAGGCGGCCGAGAAGCTGATCGCGGACGTCCGGCGAAGAGACCGCAATGCCCTCCGCGAAGCGCTCGAGGCCATCGCGGACCTGGAGCGGGACAGCAGAGGCGGCGGCGCCCTGAGCGAGGACACCGCCGCCATCCTGGCCGTCAGCAGAGCGGTCGGGAGCTAGGCCCAACGCCCAACGCCCAACGCCTTTCAGCCGCGCGAACCTAAGAGCCGGCTTCGGCGCGCAGCCGGGCGGCGCGGGACTTCTTGCGGGCGCCGTTGTTGCGGTGCAGCGCCCCCGACTTGACCGCCTTGTCGATCGCGCTGATGAGCTCGGCGTGCTCGGCGGCGGCCCGCTCGTCGTCGCCCTGGTAGAGGGCGGTGCGGAGGCGGCGGAAGTAGGTCTTGACGCGCGAGACCCGGCGGCGGTTCTCCTGCCGCTCGCGCTCCGTGCGCTCGTTGCGCTTCTTCTGCGAATGGATGTTGGCCATAGGCGGGCGCCTACGATACCGCGCCGGTGTCCGGCGGCCGGCGCATCGCCCGCAACTCCGCGATCTTCTCCATCGCCACAGGGCTCTCGCGGATCGCGGGGCTCGGGCGCGAGATCCTCGCCTCGAGCTACTTCGGCACCCAGGGCCGCTTCTCGGCGTTCACCATCGCCTTCCAGATCCCCAACCTGGTGCGGTCGCTGTTCGCCGACGCCGCCATCTCCGCCGCCTTCGTACCCGTGTTCACCGAGCTGCTCGAGCACGGAAAGAAGCGGGACGCGTTCCGCCTCGCCGGCAGCCTGTTCACGCTGATCCTGTGCCTGCTCGGCGGGCTGAGCGCGCTCTTCATCCTGCTCGCGCCGGTCGTGATGCCGCTGTTCGTGGGCGACACCTTCACCCAGCAGCTGACCGACTTGACCGTGGGGCTGAGCCGCGTGCTGTTCCCGATCGTCGTGCTGCTGGGCCTCAACGGCCTGCTCGTCGGGATCCTCAACGCGTACGACCACTTCACGATCCCGGCCTTCGCGCCGCTGGTCTGGAACGGCGTGATCATCCTCGCGCTGATCTTCCTGCGCCAGGAGTTCACGGGCGACGACCAGATGTACGCCTACGCGATCGGCGTGCTGGTCGGGACGATCGTGCAGCTGGCGATGTGCTACCCGGCCCTGATCCGCCAGGACTTTCGCCTCAGGCTGGCGTTCGACTGGCGCGACCCGCGCGTGGTGCAGACGCTCAAGCTCATGCTCCCGGTCACGCTCGGGCTGGGAATCATCAACTTCGATCTGGTCATCAACTCGGTGCTCGGGTCGCTCATCTCAGACCAGGCGCCGCGGGCGATCGACGCCGCCTTCCGCATCTACATGCTCCCGCAGGGGGTCTTCTCGGTCGCCCTGGCCACGGTGCTGTTCCCGACCCTGGCCCGCTTTGCCGCCCGCGGCGACATCGCCGGCCTGCGCGCGACGATGGCCAACGGCGTACGGCAGATCGCGCTGATGCTCATCCCGATGGCCACGGTCACGCTCGTGCTGTCCGAGCCGATCACGCGGCTCGTCTACCAGCGCGGGGCGTTCAACGCCCATTCGACCGATCTCGTGTCGACGGCGCTCTTCTGGTTCTCGTTCTCGCTGCCGTTCGCCGGCATCAATCTGCTGCTGACGCGCACCTTCTTCTCGCTGCAGAGGCCATGGGTCCCGACGGCGCTGGCCGCCGCGAACATCGCGCTCAACCTCCTCGTATCGCTGGCCCTGTACAAGCCGTTCGGCGTGGCCGGGCCGGTCATCGGGACCGCCACGGCGTCGGCGGCGATGACGGCCGCGCAGGCGCGCTGGCTCCGAGCCGACCTGCACGGGAAGCTGGAGGGTCGGGCCACGGCGCGAGCGGTGGCGCGGATGCTCGTCGCGGCGGTCGGGCTGGGGGTGGTGGCCTACGGCGTGTGGCGGGGCCTCGACGAGCTCCTGGGCACGCGGCTCGTCGCCCAGATCGTGTCGGTCGGCGTGGCCATCATCGCCGGGCTGTGCGTCTATGGCGGCGCGGTGCTTGCCCTGCGCGTGCGCGAGGCCCACCAGGTACGCCGCTTCGTGGGAGGAGCGTTGCGCCGGTTCAGCCGCTAGCGTCCCGTGACCAACTGCGGGGACGCCGTGTCCTTGCCGATGAGGGGGATGAGGCACTGATGCTCATGCGGTTCATCGTGCCCTGCGCGGGGGTGCTCGGCGCGCTGGCCATGACCACGCCGGCGGCGGCGGACGACGTCGTCTTCGGCTCGCCCCTGAGCGATCCGGCCAACGCGATGCCCTACCGCAACGGCTGGGACCAGACCGTGTTCAACACCGCCGGGCCGGCGGGGATCGCGGCGCCCATGCCGGGCTTGATCAAGCAGGTCAGGCTGCGCGGGTTCGCCGCCGACGGCCAGCCGCTCGGGATCAAGTTCCGGGTCATCCGGCCGGTCGGCCCCAACCGCTGGCGGGCGATCAGCACCCCGATGGTGGCCTCGCTGCCGCCGGCCGACGGCATCCACGTCTACAACGTGCCCGACCCGCGCGCCTTCCGCGTGCAGGCGGGCGACTACGTGGCGGCGTTCCAGCAGGGATTCGGCGGTGCCGGGCGGCTGTGGCAGATCTTCTCGGCCAACTCCGCGTGGACGACGCAGAAGGTCGCCACCGACAAGGGCGTCCCGGGCGCCGAGAGCGGCTTCAACGACGGCGAGTTGTCGCCCGCACGGCCGGTCGACCTGGTCGGCAACAGCACCGTCTCCTACCGGGGCGTCGAGTTGCTGCTCCAGGCCCTCGAGAGCCCGGACCTGTGCCCCGGCACGGACCTCCCTCAGCCCCCCTGCCAGTCCAAGCTGTATCTGGGCGGAAAGGTCGCCAGGTCCAAGCGCTCGCTGCGCTACACATGGACGGTGCGCAACGGCGGCCCCCATCCCGCCTCGGGGGTGTCATTCGTCGTCGATCTGCCCGCCGGGACCGCGATCCCAGGGCTCCCCGGCCGCTGCACGACCAACCCCGGGCCGCCGCTGCAGGTGGCCTGCGCCGTGGGTGACATCCCGCCGCCGCAGAAGGGGCATGCGGCGCGGCGCATCAGCTTCGTCGTCGTGCCCCACAAGGCGACGCGCTTCTTCCGCGCGACGGGCGAGATCGACGCGCCGAACGTCGACGACCCCAACGGGGCGGCGCACCACGTAAAGACGGTGAGCGCCAGCACGCGCAAGCGGAAGCACTAGAACCGCCCGGCCGACCGGCCTCAAGCGGTAGCGCCTACCTACAGTGGACGGGCCGTGGACCAGGCCCGCATCCGCAACTTCTCGATCATCGCCCACATCGACCACGGGAAGTCGACGCTGGCCGACCGCGTCCTCGAGCTCACCCACACGGTCGAGGGGCGCGAGATGCGCGCTCAGGTGCTCGACTCGATGGAGCTCGAGCGCGAGCGCGGGATCACGATCAAGGCCCAGGCCGTGCGCGTCCTCTACGAGGCGCGCGACGGCCGGACCTACCAGCTGCAGCTCATCGACACGCCGGGCCATGTCGACTTCACCTACGAGGTCTCGCGCTCGCTTGCGGCGTGCGAGGGGGCGCTCTTGGTCGTCGATGCCTCGCAGGGGGTCGAGGCCCAGACGGTCGCCAACACCTACCTCGCCATCGACGCCGGGCTCGAGCTCATCCCGTGCCTGAACAAGATCGACCTTCCCGGCGCGATGCCCGACGAAGTCGCCGCCGAGGTGGGCGAGCTGATCGGCGAGGACCCGGCCGGCGTGCTGCGCATCTCGGCCAAGACGGGCGAGGGGGTCACCGACGTCCTCGAGGCGCTGGTCGCGCGGGTGCCGCCGCCGGAGGGCGACGCGGACGCCTCGCCGCGGGCGCTGATCTTCGACTCCGAGTTCGACCAGTACCGCGGCGTCGTCGCCTACATCCGCGTCGTCGACGGCCGCTTCGAAAAAGGCGACGCGATCCGGGCCATGCAGGCGGGCACCGAGGCCGACATCGACGACATCGGCTTCTTCACCCCGCGGATGATCCCCGCGGACGGCCTGGGCGCGGGGGAGGTCGGCTACCTCATCACGGGCATCAAGGACGTCACCCGGCTGCGGGTCGGCGACACCCTGACCGCGCAGGCGCGGCCCGCGGCGCAGCCGCTCCCGGGCTATCGGGACGTCAAGCCGATGGTGTTCTGCGGCCTGTTCCCCACCGACTCCGACGACTTCCCCGAGCTGCGCGACGCGCTCGAGAAGCTCGCGCTCAACGACGCGGCGCTGTCGTACGAGCCCGAGACCTCGGACGCGCTGGGCTTCGGCTTCCGCTGCGGCTTCTTGGGACTGCTGCACATGGACATCGTGCGCGAGCGGCTCGAGCGCGAGTACGACCTCGAGCTGCTGACGACGATGCCGTCGGTCGAGTTCGAGGTCACGCTGACCGACGGGGAGGAGGTCGCGGTGCACAACCCGACCGACTTCCCCGACCCGGCCCGCATCGCCGAGGTGCGCGAGCCGTACATCCGCGCCTCGATCCTCTCGCCCAAGGCCTACGTCGGCCAGATCATGGAGCTGTGCCAGGAGCGCCGTGGGGAGCACGCGGGAATGCACTGGCTGAGCCCCGAGCGTGTCCAGATCACCTACGACCTGCCGCTGGCCGAGATCGTGCTCGACTTCTTCGACCAGCTGAAGTCGCGGACACGCGGGTACGCGTCGCTGGACTACGACGTGCTCGGGATGCGGGCCAGCGACCTGGTCAAGCTCGACATCCTGCTCGCCGGCGACCCGGTCGACGCGCTGTCGATGGTCGTGCACCGCGAGAAGGCCTATGCGGTCGGGCGGGCCCTGGCCGAGAAGTTGCGCGCCCGCATCCCGCGCCAGCAGTACGACGTGCCGATCCAGGCGGCGATCGGCTCGCACGTCATCGCGCGCGAGACGATCAAGGCCTACCGCAAGGACGTGATCGCCAAGTGCTACGGCGGCGACATCACCCGCAAGCGCAAGCTGCTCGAGAAGCAGAAGGAAGGGAAGAAGCGGATGAAACGCGTCGGCCGTGTCGAGATCCCGCAGGAAGCGTTTTTAGCAGTGTTGAAGGTGGGTCAGGAGTAGTGGGCCGCAGCGCTGACATGACGTCCTCACCATTCCGCAAGTCCACGCTTCGCGAGTACTTCGAATCGATCGTGATCGCGGTGATCCTTGCGCTGTTCGTGCGCACGTGGGTCGTTCAGGCCTTCAAGATCCCGACAGGTTCGATGGAGAACAACCTGCTGATCGGCGATCACCTCCTGGTGAATAAGTTCATCTTCTCCCCGACGACGACCGCCGTTGGCCGGGCGCTGCTGCCCGTCCGCGACGTCCACCGTGGGGACATCGTCGTATTCAAATACCCGGACGAACCGGAGCGGGACTTCATCAAGCGCGTCATCGGGTTACCCGGGGACACCGTGGAGCTGCGCAACAAGAAGGTGTACATCAACGGACAGCCGCTCGATGAGCCGTACGTGCATTTTCTCGAACCCGCGTCCGAGGCGCAGGAGGTGACATCGTTCGACGTGCGCGAACGCTACGGCCCCGTGCGAGTTCCCGAAACGCAGTATTTCGTGATGGGGGACAATCGCGACAACTCGCAGGACAGCCGCTACTGGGGATTCCTCCCGCGCAGCTACATCAAGGGACGCGCGCTGATGATCTACTGGTCGTACGAGTCAGGACGCGAAGACTACGCGGAGGGCGGAGTCGGCGCAAACATCAAGCGGCTCACGTCTGTGGTTGCGCATTTCTTCACGCGAACACGGTGGGAACGCCTGTTTCACATGATTCATTAATTGTTCGCTCTGTGTCCTGTCTGCGTTTTTCGATGCTCGCCGGTCTCCATT
>JBJMKX010000120.1:0-7771 GCA_045805605.1 Solirubrobacteraceae bacterium | reverse complement strand
CGCAGCCGCTGCGTCTGCCGCTCGTTCATCGCGGCGTCGCCATCGGGGTTGTAGCGGACCAGGACCTTGGAGAAGTCGGGATCGAAGTGCTCGATGTGCTCGCCGAACTGGTCCCCGTACTGGAAGTCGAACTCGTCTTGGCCGCTCTTCTCGACCGGCATCGCGAGCACGAGCCCGCGCTCCTTGGCCTGGGTGGGGACCTCGCCCCCGAACTGCTCGTCGACGAGCACGCCCGTCGCGCCGGCCTCGGCGCCGCGCTCCACCGCCTTGACCATTCCCTCGTAGATGAGGTGCTTGGCGTCCGAGATCGTCCGGGTCTCCTCCTCGCTCGGGTCGCCCTGGATGCCGAACATCTTCTTCTGGAACGACCCACGGTGGTCGAACGCCAGGATGTACAGCTTGCCGTCGTAACCCAGCTCCATAACCGCCCTTCTGCTCCGGAATCGTGTCTCGATCCGAGTCTACCCCTGGGTAGGCTGACCGCACCGTGGACCACCACTTCACCGGCCCCAGGTACACCATCGGCATCGAGGAGGAGCTGATGATCCTCGACGGCGAGTCGCTCGAGCTGGCCAACGCGATCGAGGCGATGCTCGAGGACCCAGCGGTCGACGGGGGCGAGATCAAGCCCGAGCTGCACGAGTCGGTGCTCGAGGTCGCCACCGACCCGTGCCGCCACACCGCCGAGGCGGCCGAGCAGCTGCGCGGCCTCCGCGCGGCCGTGCGCGAAAAGGCGGCCGCGCGCGGCTTCACCATCGGCTCGGCCGGCACGCATCCGTTCGCGATGTGGGAGGACCAGCGCATCGTCGCCCGCCCCCGCTACCGCGATCTGATCAGCGCCCTGCGCTTCGTCGCCCGCCAGGAGATCATCTTCGGAGTGCACGTCCATGTCGGCGTCGAGGGCGCCGACCGCGCCATCCACGTGGCCAACGGCATGCGCGTGCACGTCCCGGTCCTGCTTGCACTGTCGGCCAACTCGCCGTTCTGGCGCGCCGACACCACCGGGATGGCCTCCACCCGCACGCCGATCTTCCGCGCCTTCCCGCGCGTGGGCATTCCGCCTCGCTACAGCAGCTGGGACGACTACTCCGAGCGGATCGACTTCATGGTCCAGTGCAGCGTGATCGAGGACTACACGTACCTCTGGTACGACGTTCGGCCGCACCCGAACTTCGGCACGGTCGAGGTCCGGGTGATGGACGCGCAAACGCGGGTGGAGCACACGCTCGCGCTTGCCGCGCTCGTCCAGTGCCTGGTCAAGGAGCTGTGTGAGCACTTCGACGACGGCGGCGAGCTCTCGAGCTACCCGTACGAGATGCTCGACGAGAACAAGTGGATCGCCGCCCGCCACGGGCTGGAGGGCGAGCTGATCGACCTGCCGGCCCAGGACCGCGTCGGCGCCAAGCCGCTGGCGCGTCGCCTCCTCGACAGGATGCGCGAGCACGCACAGGACCTCGGATCCGACCACGAGCTCGAGGCGCTGGCCGACCTCATCCGCTACGGCAACGGCGCCTCCCGCCAGCTCGTGGTCTACGAGGCCAACCACGACCTGCGCGAGGTCATGGCCGAGATCGTGGCGGCCACCGCCGTCTGAGCACTTCCCCCGGCGGGGCCTTTGCGCGCACGTACAATCGAACGAGATGCCGGGGGCCGACCTCTTCGTCATCTGCAAGAAGTGCGGCTCGGAGGTGAGTCCGTACGTAACCGAGTGCCCGTACTGCGGCACCCGGCTACGGAAGCGCGCCCCGAAGCTCGACCGGCCCGATCGTTCCACGCGGCGCTCGCGCATCCCGACGCCGCGCCTCAGCCCGCTGCGGCCAGGCGAGATCCCGGGCATCCGGCCCGACGCGCGGCCCTGGATCACGATCGCCCTGGTCGTCGCCAGCCTGGGCGTCTCACTGGCGTGGAAGATCGTGCCGTCGTCGCTCGACATCGCGGTCGACGGCGCGCCGGGCGACGAGTTCTGGCGCGTGTTCACCGCGCCGTTCCTGTACGAGAACGTGGGCTACGGCTTCATCGCGCTGGTGGCGATCGCGGTCTTCGGCTGGCTGATCGAGCGCCGCCACGGCCCGATCGTGGTGCTCCTGCTCTTCGTGTGCTGCGCCTCGGGCGGCATCGCGATCGCCTCGCTGCTGCCCGATCCCGTCGCCGCCGGCGGGAACGCCGGCGCGCTCGGCCTGCTCGCGGCGTGGTCGGTGCCCGACCTCATCGCCCGTCGCCGCGGCGAGGAGACCGAATCCGACCTCCTCGGCGCCGCCGTGGTCGCAGGATGCGTGCTGTTGACGCCCGTGGTCGCCGACTCGGCCAACTGGCTGGCCGGGGTAAGCGGCGGCGTGATCGGCCTCGCCCTCGGGCTGCCGATGGCGCGGCTGCACCGAACCGCCGCTTGAGGCGGCATCACTTCGCGGACACGGTCACGTGCCCAGCCGGCCCGTCGACGAGCCGGCCGACGATCGCGCCGCCGAGCTCGTCGGCTCGGTCTGGCGGTAGCGCGATCAGCAGCCCGCCCGAGGTCATCGCGTCGCAGGCCAGACGGCGTCGCGGTTCGGGGACGTCCTCGTCGAAGTTCGCGAAGGTCTCGGCCCAGGCGCGGTTGCGGCGCGACCCGCCCGACACGGAGTCGGCCTCCTCGAGGAGCGCGAGCGCGCCGGGGATCGCCGGCACGGCGCCGGCGTCCACCTGGGAAGCCACGCCGCTCGCCTTTGCGAGCTCGTGCAGGTGGCCTACCAGGCCGAATCCGGTCACGTCGGTGACCGCGTGGGCCCCGGCGGCGCGGGCCCCCGCCGCCGCGGCGTCGTTGAGCGTGGCCATGACCTCGATCGCCGCCGCGAGCACGTCGGTGTCGACGCCGTTGCGCTTGGCCGCCGTCGTGATCGCGCCCGCGCCGACCGGCTTGGTGAGCACGAGCGCGTCGCCGGCGCGTCCGCCGGCGTTGGTCAGCACCGCGTCCGGGTGGACGACGCCGGTCACGGCCATCCCGTACTTGGGCTCGCGGTCGTCGATCGAGTGCCCGCCGACGATGGCCACGCCCGCCGCGGCGGCGACTTCGGCCCCACCGCGCAGGATCTCGCGCAGTACGTCCGCCCCGAGCTCCTCAAGCGAGAACGCCACCAGGTTGAGGGCCGTCACCGGCTCGCCGCCCATTGCGTAGACGTCCGACAGGGCGTTGGTCGCGGCGATGCGGCCAAAGGCGTACGGGTCGTCGACGATCGGGGTGAAGAAGTCGGCGGTGTGGATCAGCGCGAGGTCGTCGCGCAGGCGGTAGACGCCCGCGTCGTCGGCGGTGTGCGGCCCGACGAGCACGGCGGAATCGGACGGCAGCGGGATCGCGGCGACGATCGGCTCGAGGTCCGCCGCGCCGATCTTGCAGCCGCAGCCCGCGCCGTGGGACAGGGAGGTAAGCGCAATCGCCACGTGCCTATGATGCCGACCGTGCCCGAACCCGGCGGGGCCAGCTACACCGACGCGGAGGTCGACGCCGCCGTGGAGGCGCTCACCGACCCCGCGCGACTCCGCGCGGTGCAGGACCTCGTCACCCGCGCCGCTCCGCAGATCCAGGGCGTGCTGGACCAGGCGCTGGCATCCGGCGGCTGGTTTGGATCCGCCCACGAGCAGGCGGTCGTGCAGTCCGCCCAGACCGACGACCTCGAGGCGCGCATCGAGGCCGTGCGCACGCTGCTCGCCGAGGAGACGCGCATCGGCATGTTCGTCGGGGTCACGGTCGGGTTCGGCCTCGCCGAAGAGCTCTCGCGATCAACGAAAACGGAGGACGCCTAGCCCATGCCCACCATTCGCTTCCTCGGTCACGCCTGCTTCGAGCTGACCGAGGGCGACGTCAACGTGCTCATCGATCCGTTCCTGACCGGCAACCCGAAGGCCGCGGCGTCCGCCAACGACCTCAATCCCACGCACATCTTCCTCACGCACGGTCATCCGGATCACTACGGCGATACGGTCGACATCGCCAAGCGGACGGGCGCCGAGGTGGTCACCCTGACCGAGACGGCCGGGGAGCTGGCGGACCACCATGACGGCGTCAAGGACCCGAATCTGGGGGGCACGGTCGAATACGACTGGGGCTGGGTCAAGTTCGTCCCGGCCTGGCATACGTCAACCACGCCCAACGGGACCGTCGCCACGCCCGCCGGGGTCGTGGTCGAGATCGGCGGCAAGACCATCTACCACCTCGGCGACACCGCGCTGTTCAGCGACCTCCAGCTCATCAAGCGGCGCCATCCGGTCGACGTGGCGATCGTGCCGATCGGCGGCCACTACACGATGGACCGCTACGACGCCGTGACCGCCTGCGAGTTCATCGAGGCCAATCGCGTCATCCCGTGTCACTACGACACCTTCCCCCCGATCGAGACCGACGCCCAGGCGTTCAAGGCCGATGTGGACCGCGACACGCCGTCGGAGTGCGTGATCCTCCAGCCGGGCGAGACGTACGAGGCGTGACCCACGCGATCGTCCTGATCGAGGCCGAGCGGACGGCCCTGCCCACGCTGGGCGGGACGCTCGCCGGCGTCGACGGGGTGGCCGAGGCCTACTCGGTCACCGGCGAGTGGGACTTCGTGGCGGTGGTCCGCGTGCGCCGGCACGAGCAGCTCGCCGACGTCGTCACCGGGACGATCGGCCAGCTCGCGGGCGTGACGCGCACGCAGACGATGGTCGCGTTCGAGGTCTTCTCGCGCCACGACCTCGAGGCGCTGTTCTCGGTAGGCGAGCGGTGAGGGGAGTGCGCCGCCGGCCAGCCGGCCGCAGGCAGCCGGACGACTCGCGCGCCGACCGTTCCGGTGAGGCCCTGTGCCGGGCGGGCGACAAGCGCGAGGGGCCGGCGCGCGTAACTGAAGGCGTCGCCGCGCTGGCCGCCGCACTGGCGGGTGTCGGCGCCGCGCTGGGCGTCGCCGCATGCGGCGGCGACGACGAGATCCCGGCCACGATCACCACCAACCTCCCCGGCGCGGTAGCAACGGCGACGACATCCTCGACCGGCTCGGCGCCGGCGACCACGGCCGCCGCCACCAGCACGGGCACCACCGCGACCGGCGAGTCGGGGCCGGGCGGCGCTGGCGACGAGCAGGGGACCCGAGTGCCGGCCGTCTACACGCTCAAGGGCGGCGCGCTGTCGCCCAAGACGGTCAACGTGCCCGCCTTCCTCGCCGCCGAGGTGACGGTGAGCTCGACCGACAGCCGCGCGCACACGGTCACCGTCGAGGTCGGCAAGGGCTACCCGCTGGCGGTCCCGCCGAGGGGAAGCGGGACCGTGCGCGTGCCCGGCCAGAAGGGCGGGCGCCACGAGGTGCTGCTCGACGGCAAGCCCGTCGCCACCCTTGCATGGGGCGGCGAGCCGGGCCCGTGAGGGCCGAGGTCTCCTTCGAGGACTTCCGGCGCATCGACATCCGCGTCGGGCGCGTGGTTTCAGTCGACGATTTCCCCGAGGCGCGCAAGCCCGCCTGGAAGCTCACCGTCGACTTCGGCCCCGAGGTCGGCATCAAGCGCTCGTCGGCCCAGATCGCCCACTACACGCGCGAGGCCCTCGAGGGCCGGCTGGTGGTAGCGGTCGTGAACTTCCCGCCGCGGCAGATCGGGCCGGTGCGCTCGGAAGTGCTGGTTCTGGGCGCGCTCAGCGACACGAAGGGCGTCGTCCTGCTGCGCCCGGACGAGGACGTGGCGCCGGGCGACCGGATCGGCTGACGGTCCGTTATGCCCCGCCGTGGCGGGGTAGCCACATGGCGTACACCCGAATCCAGGGAGGGACTGTGGCGACCACAGCCAATGCCAGGACGAGCGCGCCGAAGCGGCGGGCATCCGGCTCCGCACCGCCGAAGCGGGGGGCATCCGGCTCGGCGCCGACACCTCAGCAGGACGACAGCGGCTCGGGCCGCTCGACGGCGGTCCGCACCGTCGCCAGGGCGGCGGCCGGCGCGGCCGTTGCCGGAGTCGGCCTCGCGGCGGCCGCCGCGGTCAAGCGCGCGCGCAGCCCGCGGGTGCTGGGGGTCCGCGTTCCGCGCGAGCTGAGCCCACGCACTTTCGACGTCAAGAAGATGGCCAAGCGGGTCGTGGACGTCGCCGAGCGCGTGGAGCGCGTCAGCGACGACGTTCGGCTCGCGAGCGCCCAGGCCAAGCGCGCGGCGAAGAAGGTGACGTAGCCGGGTCTAAAGGGGCCGGCTCGTCCGAGGAAGGCGACATAGGGCCTACGGCGCCGGCTGGTCCGGCGGCGGGGGCTGGTCGGCCGGAGGCGGCGATGTCGTCGTCGTCGGCTCGGGCGGGGGTGGAGGCGGCGGCTGGCTCGCGGTCGGGTCGGCCGGCGGCGGGCTGATCGGCGTGGCCGGCGGCGTGCCTGTGGGCGTCGTCGTGGTGGTCGTGCCGTCGGCGGGCGGAAGCGTGGTCGTGTCGCCCGAGGTCTGGGTCTTGGGCGGCTCCGTCGCCGGATCGGTGGCCGCGGGCGTGGTGGTCGTGGCCAGCTGCGCGGGCGCCTTGTCCGGGGCGGGTGCCGGCTTGGCCGCGGGAGCCGCATCCTTGGCCGGCTTGTCGGCCTTGTTGTCCTGGGCGTCGCGCACGGGGCGGGTTGCGTGGGTGCGCGTGTGCGGCGCGATCCGGCGTCCGGCGGGGGCATGGGTGATGGTCGGCGTGACCGCCGCCGGCGCGGCCTTGGTCCCGGCGGAAGCGACTTCGCGGGACGCCCTGTGCTGGTCGGCGGCCTCGCGCACCTCGACGGCGCCCGCGGTGACGAGCGCGGCGGCGGCCAGCCCGGCGGCGGCCTTGGTGGCAAGCGTGGCGGCGCTGCCGGCCAGCAGGCCGCCGCTCGCTGCACCCGCGCCGACCGCCGAGCCGGCGGCCGCGCCGCCGGCGACGCCGCCGGCCGCGGCGCCCGACCCCCCGGCACCGCCGACCCCCAGGTGCACGAGCGCGAACTTCTTGAGCAGGACGAGCGGGCCGAGCGGGAAGACAGCGGCGAGCGCCTTGTTGGTCTCCCGCAGCTGCTTGCGGAAGCCGGCGCAGCGGTCGCACATCTTCACGTGACGGCGGATGGGGGGGCTCATCCGGCGCAGGCCCTCGGCAACCTCGCCCAGCTCGAGCCGGACCACGTCGCACGAGATCTGCCGTGCCTCGGCCGCCTCGGCGAGCGACACGCGCGCACGCACGAGCAGCGACTTGACCGAGGGGACGGTGGTCTCCATCGCCTCGGCGATCTGCTCGTAGGAGAGCGCGTCGATCTCGCGCAGCAGGAGCGCGGTGCGCTGCGTCTCGGCGAGCTGCTGGACGTCGCCGATGAGCTGGCGGAAGTCCTCGCGGCGGTGGACCTTGTCGGCCGTCGTCGCGCCGTTCTCCGACAGGTGGATGTCCATCGAGTCGACGCCGACGGCCTGCGTGCGGCGCAGATGGTTGAGCGAGCGGTTGCGCGCGATCCGGTACAGCCACGGCCGCACGTTGATCGCCCGCTCGTCGGCGAGCATCGCGTTGAAGGCCGCCGCGAAGACCTCCTGCAGCACGTCCTCCGCGTCCTCGCGCGAGGCGAGCATGTGGCGGCAGAACGCGAGCAACCGCGGCCGGTAGCGCTCGAACAGCACCGCGAAGGCGCTGTCGTGGCCGTTTCTGAGCAGCGCAATCAGCCGCTCGTCGGACTGAAGCCGAAGCAGCGGTGAGCGGCCCCCCAAGAGGCCGACGCGGGTGTTCCTTGCAGCAGCGCTACTCACGCGGTTCCCACGAAAGAAAGGACACGCTAGCAGGGCTCAAGTTGCGAGGACGCAGCCACAATTTGGCTGTC
>JBJMKX010000119.1:0-5123 GCA_045805605.1 Solirubrobacteraceae bacterium | reverse complement strand
CCGGCTTCGTGCCCACCGCCGGCCCGGCGCTCGAGCGCAAGGGCGACGTCGCCGCGTTCCTGACCGCGCTCGACCCGGGCTCGGTGTTCTTCGTCGACGAGCTGCACCGCCTCCCGCGCGCGCTCGAGGAGACGTTCTACCCGGCGATGGAGGACCGTCGCCTGCCCATCACGGTCGGTCAGGGCGCCGGCGCGCGCGTGGTCACCATCGACCTGCCCCCGTTCACGCTCATCGGCGCGACCACGCGCGCCGGCCTGCTCACGACGCCGCTGCGCGACCGCTTCGGCATCCAGCACCGCCTCGAGCACTACGGCCCAGACGACCTGGCCGAGATCGTCAGGCGTAGCGCCGCCATCCTCGGCGTGGCGATCGACCGGGCAGGTGCGCGCGCCATCGCCAGCCGCGCGCGGGGCACGCCGCGCGTGGCCAACCGGCTGCTCAAGCGCGTGCGCGACTACGCGGAGGTCCACGGCGAGGGGACGGTCACCGCGGAGACCGCGGGCCACGCCCTCGACCTGCTCGAGGTCGACGCTGAGGGCCTCGACCGCCTGGACCGGGAGATCTTGCATGCCATCTGCGCCAAGTTCGGCGGCGGTCCCGTGGGGCTGTCGACGCTCGCGGTGGCGGTGGGCGAGGAGGCCGACACGATCGAGGACGTCTACGAGCCCTACCTGCTGCAGCAGGGGCTGATCGCCCGTACCCCACGCGGCCGCGTGGCCACGCCCCGCGGCTTCGCCCACCTGGGCCTCGAGCCGCCCGGCGAAGAAGCCCGTTTGTTCTAATCACGCACGCCGGCCCAGTCGGCCTGCGGCCGCCTGACCGGCGCGCGCTCTGTCTAAAGGCCCCGTTGAAAAGGGGCGCTAGCTTTCCGCCCGATGGCCCATCTGTTCATCTGCCCCCACTGCGGAACGCGCACCACGGCGACGGATCGCACCGCCGGCTTTCGCCGCGAGGCCAAGGGCTGCAGCAACTGCGGGTTCCCGTTCCTGTTCGAGCTCCTGGACGACTACTACCCGGCGCCCGACGCCGCCTTCTTCGTCTGTGACCAGGCGGGCCGCGTGATCGGGGCGGGGCGCGGCTCGTTCGAGCTGACCGGCCTCAAGGAGGAGAAGATCATCGGGCGGCCCGTCAACGACGTGCTCGGCCTGCAGTTCGACGACGGCTCGGACCAGGTGGCCACCGCGCTCGAATGGGGCGTCCGCGTGCTCGGCAAGCCGGTGTCGGTCAACGCCGAGGGCGATCTCCCCGCGCGGGCGACGGCCGACCTGTTCCCCGCCTACGACGACGACGGAGGACTCCTCGTCGTGCTGACCCCCGAGAAGTAGCCTTAGGGCCACGGATGTCCGACCGGCGCCGCAACGGCCTGATCCTCCTGCTCGTCCTCGGCCTGCTGATCGCGTCCGGGATCGTCATCGCGACGCAGCCGATCCGGGAGGGCCTTGACCTCAAGGGCGGCGTGCAGCTCGTCTACCAGGGCAAGCCGACGCCGCAGCAGCCGAAGGTCACGCAGGAGGCCCTCGACCGCGCCGTCGACATCATCCGCGAGCGCGTCGACCAGCTCGGCGTCTCCGAGCCCGAGATCCAGCGCGCCGGCTCGGACCAGATCGAGGTCGGCCTGCCCGACGTCAAGAACGCCAGGCGCGCCGAGCAGCAGGTCGGCAAGGTCGCCCAGCTGTACTTCTACGACTGGGAGGCCAACGTCCTCGGCCCGGACGGCAAGCCGCATCCGGGCGAGCAGCGGGTGACGGGCGGTCCCGCCGCGGGAACGCTCGGGGTCCCCGAGTACCAGGCGCTCAAGATCGCCGCCAAGCGCCCGCCTCTGAACAAGGGCAAGGCAACCACCGGCACCCAGTGGTACCTGGTCAACGACAAGACCCAGACCGTGGTGCGCGGGCCCGACGAGGCACGCACCGACCTGTTCTCGGAGCGGGGCCAGCCGGCCGGCACGCGGGTGGTCAAGGTCAATCCGGGCACGATCCTCATCCGCGCCGACACCGGCAAGACCAAGGGCCCGAAGCCCGACCGCTGGTACGTGCTGAACGACAACCCGTCGCTCAAGGGCACGGACATCACCAACCCCGAGCAGAACTTCGACCAGGGCCAGCAGCCCAACGTCACCTTCTCGTTCACCGACTCGGGCGCCGACAAGTGGCACAACGTCACCCGCACGATCGTCCAGCGCGCGCAGGCGCTGGCGCCCCCGCAGCCGCCGCGGACGCCCGACGCGCGCGAGTACGCCCACCACTTCGCGGCCGTGCTCGACAACGAGGCGATCACGGTCCCCTACATCTCCTACGTCACCAACCCGGACGGCATCCAGGGCAGCGACTCGGAGATCTCGGGCAACTTCACCATCCAGAGCGCGCAGGACCTGGCCAACCTGCTCAAGACCGGCGCCCTGCCGATCAAGCTCCAGCTGATCTCGCAGTCGCAGGTGTCGGCCACGCTGGGCAAGCAGGCGCTGCACCAGGGCCTGATCGCGGGGATCGTCGGCTTCGCCGTCGTCGTCTTCTTCCTGCTCCTGTACTACCGCCTGCTCGGGGTGGTCGCGACGGTCGGGCTCCTGATCTACGGGGTCTACTTCTTCGCGCTGATCAAGCTGATCCCGATCACGCTGACGCTGCCGGGGATCGCGGGCCTGGTCCTCACCATCGGCGTAGCGGCGGACGCGAACATCGTGATCTTCGAGCGGGTCAAGGAGGAGATCCGCGGCGGCAGATCGATCGTGTCCGGCATCGCCACCGGCTACAAGAAGGGGCTGTCGGCGATCATCGACGCCAACGTGGTCACCATCATGACCGCGTTCATCCTCTTCGTCCTCGCCACCGCGGGGGTCAAGGGGTTCGCGTTCACGCTCGGGATCGGCACGATCGTGTCGTTCATCACCGCCGTGCTCGCCACACAGGCGATCCTCGGCACGGTCGGGCGCACGAAGGTCATGCAGAGTCGCGTCATCCTCGGCGCCGGCGAGCAGCGCTACCGCTGGCGCTACGACTTCATGGGCGCCTCGCGGTGGTTCTTCTCGCTGTCGGGCGTGATCCTGCTCGTCGGGGCCCTCGCGATCGGCGGCAAGGGCCTGAACTTCGGCATCGACTTCAAGTCGGGCACGCGGATCGAGGCGGCGCTGGTCAAGCCGGCGACCGAGGACCAGATCCGCACGGTCATGTCCTCGGCCGGCTTCGGCGACGCGAAGATCCAGAGGCTCGACAACAAGGACCTCGGCAGCAACGCGTTCCAGATCTCGACCTCGACGCTCAAGCCGGACAAGCTCAACGAGGTCCGCGACAAGCTCCAGCAGCGCTTCGGGGTGGCGCCGAACAAGTTCTCCAACAACTCGATCGGGCCGACCTTCGGCCAGACGGTGGCCAACTCGGCGGTGGTCGCGATCATTGCCTCGCTGCTGGTCATCAGCGCCTACATCGCGCTGCGCTTCGAGTGGAAGTACGCCGTGCCCGTGCTCATCGCGCTCATGCACGACCTGCTCATCACGAGCGGCGTGTACTCGCTGACCGGCCGGGAGGTGACGACAGCGACCGTGGCCGCGCTGCTGACCATCCTGGGCTACTCGCTCTACGACACGATCATCGTGTTCGACCGGATCCGCGAGAACGTCCCGCGAATGCCGCGGGCCGCGTTCAAGCAGATCGTCAACCGCTCCATGTCCGAGGTGCTGACGCGATCGCTGGCCACGTCGTTCTGCACGCTTCTGCCCATCGCGGCGCTGTTGCTGTTCGGCGGCGAGACGCTGACCGACTTCGCCTTCGCGCTGCTGGTCGGCGTCCTGTCGGGCGCGTACTCCTCGATCTTCATCGCCTCCCCGGTGCTGTGGCACTGGAAGGAGCGTGAGCCGGTCTATGCCCGCCGGACCACGCGGATCATGCGCGAGTCGGGCGGCCTCGTGCCCGCGTACGCGATGGCGACGGCGGGCGGTGCGCCGATCGACGTGGAGCCCGAGCGCAAGGCGCGCAGGGGCCTACGGCGCGACAGGGTGACCACACCCGACCAGCCGGCAGAGATCTCGCGGGAGGAGTTCGACGAGCTCGTCGCCGACCTGCCCGCAGAGGGCGACGGGGCGCCAAAGCCCGGGCCCGAGCGTGAGCGTCAGCCGGAGCGTGAGCATGAGCCGGAGCCCGAACCCGAGCGCGACGAGGCCGCCGACGAGGTCGACGCCGCCGCCGAAGCGGCCGTGGCCGGGCGGCGCGAGCCGGGGATCATGGGCCCGGCCGGCAAGAAGCGGTCCAAGCAGCGCCGCCCGCGCAACCGCCGCCACGGGAGGAACCGCTAGTGGCCGCACTCGCCTGGGTCATGATGGGCCTCGCGCTCTGGCATTTCACGATCTGGCTTCCCGACCGCTTCTGGGGCGGGATCGTCGGCGCGTTCATCGGCGCGCTGGTCGGCTCGTTCCTGTTCGGGCTGGCGATCAACGGCTTCGACATCCCCGGCGAGTCCGCAACCCACCTGCTGCAGGCGCTGGAGGCGATCCCGGGCGCGCTCATCGGCATGGGCCTGGTCTACCTCGAGGGCATGCGGCGCGGGGTCGAGCCGGAGCCGATGCACTAGGGGCACTGGGGGGTGGCGCGCGCGAAGCGCGCGTTTCGCGCGGGTCTGCCGTCGGCGCCGCCCGAACGGCGCGATTAGGGGGTGGGTGCGGAGCGTTTGCGATCTGTCCTGCCTTTTGGTCGTCCGGCAACCACAACCCAGGACAGATCGGCAACAGGTGCTGGTCGCTTTTGGTCGGAGGACGACCAAACCGACCACCCATCGCCCCGCAGCCCGCGGCCGCCGCCCGGACCTACCCCCCTTCGTCGCTGCCGTCCAAACGCGGCCGACGGAGACACCGCGAACCGCGCGCTTCGCACTCGACAGTCCGAGCGTGACGGACGCGACACAGGCACGTGCACGCCCGCCTTATCGTCATCCCATGCTCGAAGACGGCAACGGTCCTGGATCGATCGACGCGCCCCGGCTCTCAAGCCGCCCGATCCTCACCGGCTGATCCTTGAAGAAAACCTCCACCCCCGAACGCCCTCGCTCCCAGGAGCGGGGGCGTTTTGCGTCCCAGCCGCATCGTTTCGGCCAGCGCCACGGAATCAACCCCGCGAGCGCGGTCGCAGCGCCCGGAT
>JBJMKX010000118.1:0-10081 GCA_045805605.1 Solirubrobacteraceae bacterium | reverse complement strand
GATGTCGCGGACCTCGCGCGCCGTCGTCTCGAGCTCCAGCGCGATCTCCTCGGGAGTCGGCTCGCGCCCGAGCTGCTGGACGAGCTGGCGCTCGACGTGCACGACCTTGTTGAGCTTCTCGACCATGTGGACCGGGATGCGAATCGTCCGCCCCTTGTCCGCGATCGCGCGCGTGACCGCCTGGCGGATCCACCATGTCGCGTAGGTCGAGAACTTGTACCCGCGGCGGTAGTCGAACTTCTCGACCGCACGGATCAAGCCCAGTGACCCCTCCTGGATGAGGTCGAGGAACGTCAACCCGCGCCCCAGGTAGGCCTTGGCGATCGAGACCACCAACCGCAGGTTCGCCTCGACCATGTGCTGCTTGGCCACGAGGTCGCCGCGCTCGATCCGCTTGGCCAGCGCGACCTCCTCGTCGGCCGTCAGCAGCTCGACCTTGCCGATCGAGCGCAGGTACAGCCGCAGCGAGTCGAGCGACGGCTCGACGGTCAGGTCGATCGCCGGCTTGCGCGAGGCGTCGCCCTGAGCCCCGCCTCCGCCGGCGCCATCGTCGTTGGCCTGCGCCCGCTTGGGCGCCGGGTCGCCACCCGGCGCCACCGGCTTGCCGGCGGCGTCGACCACGTCGATGCCCTGCTCGGTGAAGTGCGTGTGCAGCTCACCGACCTGCTCCTTCGTGACTTCGACCTCCTCGAGCTTGGCGGTGATCTGCGTGAGGTACACGAACCCGCGTTCGTTTCCCTCTTCGATCAGCGCACGGAACTCGTCGATCTCGGTGATCGGCGCCTCATCGGCGAGGAGCTCATCCGGCTTCGTGGTGCTCAACCCGTTCCTCTCTCTCTCCCAGTAAAACGGGATATCGCCCGAGCCGAGCCAGTGATAGCACAGGGACCGGCAGGCAGCGGCGCGGTCGGTACTCTCGTTCGAGGCCAGGGGCGCCGCCCTACGCGTTTCCCACCCTTCTCCTACGCCATGGCTCAGATTCCCACCACCCACCCCGATGTCCAAGAGCAGCTGCCCTCGCTGCAGGTCTCGCTCTCCCGCGTCGGCGTCACCGGGGTCGAGAAGGTCATCCGCATCCGGGCCAACGGAGCCGAGCAGCTCTACCACGCCAACCTCGACTGCTTCGTCGATCTCGGGCCCGACCAGAAGGGCGCGCACATGTCGCGCTTCGAGGAGGTCGTCAACGACGTCATCGGCGAGGTCATCCTCGGCGAGGCGACGTTCAAGGCCGAGACCCTCGCCCAGCACATCGCCGAAGGGGTGCGTGACCGCCAGCGCGCCCGCCGCGCCGAGGTGACGATCGCCGCCCGCTATCCCGAGCACAAGCCCGCGCCGGAATCGGGCATCCCCACGCAGGAGATGTACACGCTTCTGGGCTCGGCCGTCGCCGCGGCGTCGGGGACGCGCCGGCTGATCGGCGTCCAGGCCCAGGGCATCACCGCCTGCCCGTGCGCGCAGGGGCTCGTCGAGGGGCGGTCGCGCGAGCGCCTCGAGGTTGATGGCTTCAGCGCCGACGAGATCGAGCGCATCTTCGACGCTGTGCCCGTCGCCACCCACAACCAGCGCGGCCTCGGCACGCTCCGCGTCGGGTGCACCGAGCTGTGCGAGGACGAGATCGACGCCGCTGTCCTGCTCGACATCGTCGAGGAGTCGATGTCGTCGGAGATCTACGAGCTGATGAAGCGCTCCGACGAGGCCACCGTGGTCGAGAAGGCCCATCGCCGCCCGCGTTTCGTCGAGGACTGCGTGCGGGAGATGATCCGCGGTGTCCTTCACCGCTTCCCGGCGCTCGCCGACGCCGCCTTCGTCTCGGCGCGCCAGGAGAACCTCGAGACCATCCACCAGCACAACGTGATGGCGGAGCGCTTCGGCACGCTCGGCGAGCTCCGCACCGAGCTGCGGACGGGCGAGCCGCTCGCGCACCACACGCCGATGCGCGACTGGCTCGACGCCCTGGCCTGAACCTCGGCGTGCCGGTGGTGGTGCCGAGCGTCAGGCGCCGCGGGCGTCGGTTCGGGACCTGAGGGGCCTAATCGACCACCGTTGGGCGCCGGGCGGTGCGGGCCGCCCCGGCGCTCGCGATGACCACGCACCCGATGCCGACGACCTCGCGCGCGACGAGGTCCTGCCCAAGCACGACGAAGCCGGCCAGGGCGGCGATCCCGGGCTCGAGGCTCATCATCACGCCGAACACGCCGGCGGGAATGCGGCGCAGGGCCTCGAGCTCGAACGAGTAGGGGATCGCGCTCGAGAGGATCGCGACCGCGAGTCCCTGCGCCAGCAGCGCCGGCTCGAACAGGTCGCCGCCGCCGTCGACCACGCCCAGCGGCGCGACCACCACCGCGCCAACGGCCATCGCCACCGCCAGCCCCGTGCCGCTCCCCCAGGTCCGCCCGGTGCGCGCCGAGAGCAGGATGTAGACCGCCCAGGCCGCTCCCGCGATCACCGCGAGCAGGACCCCGACGGGATCCAGCCCGCCGGTGCTCCCGCGCGCGAGCAGCACGATCCCGCCCCCTGCGAGCACCACCCACAGCGCGTCGAGCCGACGGCGCGAGAGGGCGACCGCCAGCGTCAGCGGTCCGACGAACTCGATCGTCACGGTGATGCCGAGCGGGATGCGGTCAAGCGCCTCGTAGAAGCCCGTGTTCATGACCGCCAGCGCGAGCCCGAACGCGCCCACGAGCGCGAGCTCGCGCGCCGACCGGCCCGACAGCCGCGGCCGCCACAGCGCCAGCAGGATCGCTGCCGCGAACAGAAGCCGCAGCCACACCGTCCCCCCGGGACCGAGCTGGTCGAACAGCGTCGCCGCCAGGGCGGCGCCGAACTGGACCGAGGTCGCCGCCCCGAGGACGAGCCAGATCGCCCGCGGGTCGATGACCCGGGGCGCTACGCCTTCAGCCGCCTGCCGGTCCGAAACAGCCACGAGCTCCACCCCACCGCCGCCAGTGCCAGCACCGCCGTCACTCCGAGCGCGAGCCCGATCGGCGCGTCGGCGGTGCCGAGGAACCCGTAGCGCACCGCGCTGACCAGGTAGAAGATCGGATTCGCGTGCGAGATCTCCTGCCACGGCGACGGCAGGCGGCTCACCGAGTAGAAGACCCCGCCCAGGAACGTCAGCGGGAGGATGATGATGTTGTTGACGAAGGTGTGGTGGTCGAAGTTCACGGCGTAGATGCCGACGACGACGCCGAGCGCGCTGAAGAGCATCAGCGCAAGGAGCACCGCGAGCACGAGCACGCCCGGCTGCGCGATCGGCACGTCCACGGCGAGGAGCGAAAGGCCGAGCAGTGACAGGCCGATGGCCAGCGCGCGCACCGCGCCGCCCAGCGACAACCCGAGGTTGACCTCCCAGTTGCGCATCGGCGCGGCCAGGACGTCGTGGAGATAACGGTCGAAGCGCGCCTGGAAGACCGACGAGGAGTTGTTCGAGTAGGCGGCCTGGACCATCGCCATCGTGATCAGGCCCGGAACGATGAAGACGTCGTACGAGAAGCCGTCGATCCGCTTGATCCGCCCGCCCAGCGACAGCCCGAAGACGAGGATGAACAGGAATGAGGCGATTACCGGGGCGGCGACGGTCTGCGTCCAGAGCTTGAACACGCGCAGGACCTCGCGGCCGGTGAGCCAGAACAGGGGACGGTGGCGCGCGATCAGGCCGTTCACGAGGCCATCACCTTCAAGTACACGTCGGTCAGCGACGTCGCGTCGTAGGCGTCGCGCAGCGCCTCGGCGGTGTCGCGCGCCACGAGCTCGCCGCCGCGGATGAGCGCGATCTCCTCGCACAGCCCCTCGGCCTCCTCGAGGTAGTGCGTGGTGAGCAGGATCGTCGTGCCCGACGAGTGCAGCCGGCGGATGTAGCGCCACAGCTCCATCCGCAGCTCGAAGTCGACGCCGGCGGTGGGCTCGTCGAGAATCACCAGCCGCGGCTCGTGCATGAGCGCCCGCGCCAGCAGCAGCCGGCGGCGCATGCCACCCGACAGCTTCGGCGCCCGCGTCTTGGCCTTCCCGTGGAGTTCGAAGACGTCCATCATCTCGCGCGCTCGCTTCCGCGCCGCCCGGCGCGCAAGCCCGTAGTAGCCGCCGTGGGACATGAGCGTCTCCTCGACGTCGAGGAAGCGGTCGAGGTTGATGTCCTGCTCGGCCAGCCCGATCAGGCGCCGGGCCTCCAGGGACTGGTGCGGATGGCCGAACACGAAGATCTCGCCGGCGGTGATCCGGATGAGGTTGCAGACCGCCGAGATCAGCGTTGTCTTGCCCGCCCCGTTGGGCCCCAGGAGGCCGAAGAAGCTGCCCTCGTCGATGGACAGGGAGAAATCGTCGAGCGCCAGCAGGCCGTCGTCGTAGCGCTTGGTCAGACCCTTCAGCACGAGTGCGGACACGACCTTCTACGCTAGCCGCCATGCCGCTGGTCCCCATGGTCGTCGAGCGCAACTCGCGCGGCGAGCGCGAGTACGACATCTACTCGCGCCTGCTCAACGAGCGCATCGTCTTCCTGGGCACGCCCGTCGACGACCAGATCGCGAACCTGATCGTCGCCCAGATGCTCCACCTGGAGTCGGTCGACCCCGACAAGGACATCTCGCTGTACATCAACTCGCCGGGCGGCTCGATCTACGCCGGCCTGGCGATCTACGACACGATGCAGTTCATCAAGCCCGACGTGCAGACGATCTGCTTCGGGATGGCGATGTCGATGGGCTCGCTCCTGCTCACCGGCGGGGCGCACGGCAAGCGACTGTCCCTGCCCAACGCCCGCATGCTCATCCACCAGCCCTCAGCCGGCTTCGAGGGCCAGTCCTCGGACATCGAGATCCACGCCCGCGAGATCCTGAACACGCGCCGCCGGATCGACGAGCTCTACGCCCATCACACCGGCCAGCCGCTGGACCGCGTGCACGACGACATGGAAAGGGATCGGTTCTTCAAGTCGGAAGAGGCGGTTGAGTATGGGTTGATCGATCGGGTGATTGCGGAGCACTGATCAGGCATCAAGCGTCAGGCGTCAGGCATCAGGCCATGGGCTCAGCCATTCTTGATGCCTGAGAACCGATGCCTGAGACCTCGTGCTCGATCACGCCGAGTTTCTCGATCTCAATTCGCACGACGTCTCCGTCGCTGAGAAAGCGCCCGGAGGCCATCCCCACCCCACTCGGCGTTCCCGTCAGGATCAAGTCGCCGGGGTGCAGCGTGCACGTCTGCCCGATGAAGTCGGCTAGCTCGGGTGGGCCGAAAACCATGTCCGACGTGCTCGAGTCCTGGCGCAGGTCGCCGTTGACCCACGTGCGCAGGCGCAGCGCCTGCGGGTCGGGGACTTCGTCGACGGTGGTGATCCAGGGCCCGTAGGGGCAGAAGGTGTCGGCGCCCTTGGCACGGACCCAGTGCGGCTCGCGGCGCTGGAGATCGCGGCCCGACACGTCGTCGGCGACGGCGTAGCCGGCGATCCGCCCCGCCGCGCCCATCACGACGCACAGCTCGCCCTCGTAGTCGAGTCGCCGCACGACCTCGGGGCAGCGAATCGGGCCGTCGGGCGGCGCGACGCTGCCGGCCACCTTGGCGAAGACGATCGGCACCTCGGGGAGGCCGGCGCCCGTCTCGGCCGCGTGGGCGGCGTAGTTGACCCCGATGCCATAGACCGCGATCGGATCTGGAACCGGCGCGAGCAGCCGCACCTCGGCCAGCGGCCACGAGCGCCCGCCGGCCGGCTCGAGGGCGTCCAGCGCGAGCAGATCGCGCACCGAGGCGCCGCCTGCGAAGGCGACGATGTGCTCGCCACGAACCTCGCCGGCGAGGGGCCGCTGCGCTCGAGGAGGCAGGAAGGTCGCGAGCTGCACCGGCGGGCGAGGATAATGGCGCAGTGCGCGAAGACGGCGGGATCGGCGCGGCGTCGCCGGGCACGTTCCGGAGGATGCGCTGATGGGACTGCGGGGGCGCGTGATCATCGCGAGCGTCGTGCTCGCCGCGATCGTCGGCGTGATCTTCGCGATCCTGCTCGTCGCGATCGGCGAGTTGCGTGACTCGTCCGACGCCGCGCGTCACTCCGAGCAGGTGCTCGCGGCCGCCAACCGGCTCGAGCGTCGGGTGATCGACCTCGAGACGGGCTTGCGGGGGCTTCTCCTGACGCGCGACGAGCGCTTCCTCTCGCCCTTCCGTTCCGCCCAGGCCGCCGTGCCGCCCGAGGCGAGGCGTTTGCAGTCCCTCGTCGCGTCCACCCCCGAGCAGATGCCGCGGGCCAAGACGCTGACACAGGCCATCGACCGCTACCTGAAGGGCTACGTCGTGCCACAGGTGCTGCGCGGGCGCGTGCGGCCGGGCAGCGGGCAGGCCCGCGCCGTGACCGACGAGGGCAAGCGGCGAATCGACGACCTGCGGGAGCAGTTCAGCGAGTTCATCGCCGCCGAGAGCGCGCTCGCCGACATGCGGCGCGACTCGGCGGACGACCAGGCCCGCACCGCCGTGCTCATCGGGGTGCTGGGGCTCGTGGTGTCGGTGCTCCTCGTCCTCGCCTTCGGCGGCTACCTCTCGGGTCCGCTCCTGCGTCCGATTGGCCGCGTGGCCGCCGGCGCGCGCCGCCTGGCCGGCGGCGACCTGTCGGCGCGCATCGACGAGCGCGGCGCCGCTGAGATGGGCGAGCTGGCGCGCACCTTCAACGTCATGGCATCGTCGCTCGAGGACAACCGCGACGAGCTGGAGAGCCAGAACGCCGAGCTCGAGGCCCAGCAGGCCGAGCTCGAGAACGCCGTCGAGCAGCTCGCGGACGAGAAGCGCCAGGTCGAGGTCCTGCACCGCTTCGGCGCTCGCCTGCAGGAGCACTCGGAGCTCGAGCCGCTGGCCGCCGCCGCCCTGGAAGGGCTGTGCGCGGTGGCCCGCTGCGAGGTCGGCGCGCTCTACGCGCGCGGGCGCGACGAGCGCACGCGCGACGGCGCCACCCTGGTCGCCACCCACGGCGTGCAACGCGACCGGCTCCCGCCGCGCCTCGATCCCGGCGAGGGGCCGGCGGGCCGGGCGATGGCCGAGCGCCGGCCGATCGCCGCCGGTCGCGAGCTCCATCTGCCCCTCATCCAATCCGAGCGCCACGTCGGCGTCCTCAGCCTGCAACGCGGCGAGGCCTTCGACGTGGAGGAGACCGCCACGATGCAGTACCTCGCCAGCCATGCCGCGATCGCCCTGTCCAACGCGCGTGCGCTCCAGGTCGCCCGCCACCAGGCGCGCATCAACCGTGCTGTGCTCGAGACCTCTGACGAGGCCTTCCTGGCCACCGACGAGCAGGGCCGGGTGACCGCCTGGAACCCCGCCGCGGAGCGGCTCTTCGGCTGGCAGGGCGACGAGGCCATCGGCCAGCCGGTGACCGAGCTCATCATCCGCCCAGATGACCGCGTCCCCTTGCGCAAGGCGTTCGAGCGCTTCCTGCGCACGCACGAGCCGCGGCTTTCGGGCCGGCCGCTCGAGGTGGTCGCGCGGCGCCGCGACGGAACCGAGGTGCAGGTCGCGGCCACCATCTCGCCGCTGAACCTCGACGGGCGCTGGGTCTTCAACGTGTTCGTGCGCGACATCACCGCGCAGCGCCGCAGCCAGCTGCACCTGCAGGTCCAGAACGCGGTCGTGCGCGTGCTGGCCGAGGCCGCCACCGCCGAGCAGGCGCTCCCCCGGCTGCTCGGCGCACTCGCGGAGGGCCTCGGGTGGGACCTCGGCACGTACTGGAGCGTGGACGAGGACGGCGGTCGCCTGTGGCTCGAGGCAGGCTGGTCGACGCGGGCGGTCGACCGCGTCCACTGGGAGGCCGCGGCCCAGGAACGCGTGGTTCCCGGCAGCGACAGCATGCCGGCACAGGCCTGGCAGACCGGCGACGTCATGTGGATCGAGGATGTCGCCACGGAGAAGCACCTGGTCCGCAAGGACGCGGCCCGCGAGCTCGGCCTGCATGCGCTCGTGGCGGTGCCGGTCCGCAGCGGCACCACCACGCTCGGCGTACTCGAGCTGGTGGCCACCGAGCCCCGGCCCCGTGACGAGCAGCTCGTCGCGCTCATGGTCTACCTCGGGCAGCAGATCGGCCAGTACCTCGACCGCAAGGCGTCCGAGCGCGAGGCCGAGCTCCTGAAGGACCAGTTCTTCGCCCTGGTCTCGCACGAGCTGCGAACGCCGCTGACCTCGATCATCGGCTACCTCGAGCTCGTGCTCGAGGACGGCGAGGCGCTCAGCCCCAACCAGCGCCGGTTCCTGAGCGTGGTCGACCGCAACGCACGACGCCTGCTACGCCTGGTCGGCGACCTGCTGTTCGTCGCCCACGTGGAGGCCGGCAGGCTGGCGCTCGAGATGGGCCAAGTCGATCTTCCTACCCTGACGCGAGAGGCAGTGGAGGCAGCACGGCCGCGCGCTGAGGCCAAGCGCCTCGCCCTCGAGGCAACCACCCACGAAATCCCGCCCATGGCAGGAGACCGCGACCGCTTGGCCCAAGTGCTTGACAACCTCGTATCCAACGCCGTCAAGTTCACCCCCGACGGGGGCAGCGTGAGCGTGCGCCTGGACGCCCGAGACGGCGAGGCCCTGATCGAGATCGAGGACACCGGCGTGGGCATTCCCGCTTCAGAGCAGAGCCGGCTGTACGAGCGCTTCTATCGGGCCAGCACCGCCACCGCGCGGGCCATCCCAGGCGTCGGGCTCGGGTTGACCATCGCCAAGGCGATCGTCGAGGCCCACGGCGGCGACCTCGGGTTTGACAGCGTCGAGGGCCGCGGCACGACGTTCCGCGTTCGCCTGCCGCGCCGTCCGCCGGTGACCCGCGCACCGGTCGACGACCGCGAGCACGGAGGGGTGCCGCTGTGACCGCGCCGGTCGTGCTGGTCGCCGAGGACGACGAGGACATCCTCCGCCTGGTCGAGATCCGCCTGCAGCAGGACGGCTACGACGTCCTGTGTACGCGCAACGGCGAGGAGGCGCTGCGCACGGCCGCCGAGCGCCGGCCCGCACTCGCGCTCCTGGACGTTCAAATGCCGAAGGTCGACGGCTACGAGGTCACGCGCCGGCTGCGCGCGGACGAGGCCACGCAGGCAATGGCGATCATCATCCTCACCGCCTCCGTGCGCGACACCGAGCTCGAGCGTGCGTTCGATGCGGGCGCCAATGACTTCCTTCGCAAGCCGTTCTCGCCTGCCGACCTGGCCACGCGGGTCCGCGCCGCCCTGGAGTCCGCAGCCAGTTTGTGACGCTGTGGCCATGCGCCCGTAGCAGGTACATGGGCCGCACTCCGCCCGCGGAGTTCGAGGCGCTCTACCGCGACTGCGCCGGCGCGATCTACTCGTTCGTCGCGGGCATGCTTCGCGACCGATCCGCCGAGCTCCGCCGGCGCGGCCGGATCGCCGAGCTGCCACCGGATCCCGACGACCGCACCAGCCCCGGGCCGCCCGAGCTGGCCATGGCCGGCGCCCGGCGCGCGGTCGTGCTCCGCGCGCTGGACACGCTCAAGCCGCACGAGCGAGACCCGGTGACCCTACGCTTCGACGGGCGGCTCAGCCACGCCGAGATCGGGGAGGTCCTCGACGTGACCGCGACCAACGCCTCGACCATGCTTCATCGTGCCGTGATCAAGCTGCGAAAGGCGTGCGATGAGATGGCGTGAGCGCCGGCCCGGCGTTCCCGGCGTCGAGGCCGACGTGGCCGACCTGGGCGAGTGGGGTCCCGAGCTCCTCGCCCTGCGTGCCGAGCCGCGGCCCGAGTTCCTAGCCCGCCTGGACCGGCGCATGCAGCCGGAGTTCGCCGGCCTGCTGCCGGCCCTGGGGATCGCCGTGCCTGCGGCCGCGGCCGCTGTCGTCGCGGCGGTGCTGATCGCGGGCTCCGGTGGCTCGTCGGGGGAGGACAAGCTGCCGGTCGCGGTGCAGTCGCAGCCGCGGCCGAAGGCCGCGGGCGGTGCGGCAGCGCCGGAGTCCGAGTCCGCGCTGTCGCGCAGCGGTGGGCCGTCCGCTCCCGCGATCGGCATCGTCTCGCGCCAGGTGGCCGCGGGAGAGCCGGTCGTCCTGCGCTACTCGGCGCCGCGAGCCGGCTCGGTGTTCGTGAGCCTCTCGCCGACCGCCGGGGGGTCCGCTACCTC
>JBJMKX010000117.1:0-34312 GCA_045805605.1 Solirubrobacteraceae bacterium | reverse complement strand
CGTGATGGACCTCGTAGCGCTCCTTGAGCCCGCGGAGGATCGCGATCGTGTCGTTGATGTCGGGCTCGCCGACGAGCACCGGCTGGAACCGGCGCTCGAGCGCCGCGTCCTTCTCGACGTGCTTGCGGTACTCGTCGAGCGTGGTCGCCCCGACGGCGCGCAGCTCGCCGCGGGCGAGCATCGGCTTGAGCAAGTTGGCGGCGTCGACGGCACCCTCGGCCGCGCCGGCGCCGACGATCGTGTGAAGCTCGTCGATGAAGAGGACGATCTGGCCCTCGGCGTCCTTGATCTCGGCCAGCACGGCCTTCAGGCGCTCCTCGAACTCGCCGCGATACTTCGACCCGGCGAGCAGGGCGCCGACGTCGAGCGCGATCACGCGCCGGTCGCGAAGCGACGCCGGGCCGACGCCGGCGACGAGGCGGTGGGCGAGCCCCTCGACGATCGCCGTCTTGCCGACGCCTGGGTCGCCGATCAGCACCGGGTTGTTCTTGGTGCGGCGCGAGAGGACCTGGATCACGCGGCGGATCTCGTCGTCGCGGCCGATGACCGGATCGAGCTTGCCGTCCTGGGCCGCCTTCGTCAGGTCGCGGCCGAACTTCTCGAGCGCCTGGTACTTGTCCTCGGGGTTCTGGTCGGTCACGCGGTGCGGCCCGCGCACCTCGGCCAGCGCCTTGAGCAGCGCGTCCTGGCCGGCGCCGGCGGCGCGTAGGGCGTCGCCCGCGCGCGTCTTGGACTCCGCCAGCGCGAGCAGCAGGTGCTCGGTGGACACGTACTCGTCGTCGAGGTCGCGAGCCTCCTTGTCGGCGGCGCGGAGGATCGTGAGGAGCTCGGAACCCGCGCCCGACGGCTCGCCGCCTCCGCCGAGGGTCGGCAGCGCGTCGAGCGCCGCGTTGACCTGGGCACGGATGGGCTCGACGCCCGCGCCCAGCTTGTTGAGCACCGGGACCACAACGCCGGCGTCCTGCTCGAGCAGGACGGAGAGCAGGTGCTCGGGGGTCACCTGCGGGTTCCGGCGATCGTCGGCCAGCCGCTGGGCGGCCTGGATCGCCTCCTGGGCCTTGATCGTGAATCGGTCTGGTTGCAAGGGCGTGTCCTGTGGTCGAAATCTAAGTCTTGGTCACTGAGATTTTAGCAGGCGTTGACACGGGTGCACACGCGCGAGAGTATTCATTACATGACACAAGCAACGAATGACCTGGCCGCCGGCCTGCACGCGATGTGGGGCGCCGTGGCCGACGGCTGGGGCGAGCATGCGGACTTTGTCGACGCGCGCTCGGCCGCGCTCACCGCTCGCATGCTCGACCGTGCAGCGCTGCGGCCCGGCGAGCGGGTCCTCGAGTTGGCCGGCGGGGCGGGAGGGCTCGGCATGGCCGCCGCCGAGCAGGTCGGGCCCGACGGCGAGGTCGTGCTCTCCGACGTCGCCGCGGAGATGACGGCGATCGCCGCCCGGCGCGCCGCCGCGCGCGGCATCGGCAACGTCACCGCCCGCGAGCTCGACCTCGAGGGCATCGCCGAGCCCGACGCCTCGTTCGACGTCGTGCTCTGCCGCGAGGGGCTGATGTTCGCGCTCGACCCCGCCCAAGCGGCCGGGGAGATCCGGCGCGTCCTGCGCCCAGGCGGGCGCTTCGCCGTCGCGGTGTGGGGGCCGCGCGAGCGCAACCCTTGGCTGGGCATCGTGCTCGACGCCGTGAGCGAGCAGCTGGGCGCGCCCGTCCCGCCGCCCGGCATCCCGGGCCCGTTCTCGCTCGGCGA
The DNA here is from genome assembly GCA_045805605.1 of Solirubrobacteraceae bacterium. GTDB lineage: Bacteria > Actinomycetota > Thermoleophilia > Solirubrobacterales > Solirubrobacteraceae > DATBDE01. The sequence continues at coordinate 32,560 of JBJMKX010000117.1, read as the reverse complement.
CGCCGCCGAGCTGCGCGGTCTTCTCGATGCCGAAGTCGAGGAGGTCAGCGTGCCGCTGCGCGTGCCTTCCTTCGACGCCTGGTGGAGCAGGACGACCGCGCTGGCCGGCCCACTCGCGAAGATGCTCGCGGTCCAGCCGCCGGAGACGATCGAGGCGATCCGCCACCGCGCGCGGGAGGCGGTCAGGTCGTACGAGACCGCCGACGGGCTGGAGCTCCCGGGCATCTCGCTGCTCGCGAGCGGCCGTCGTCCCTAGCGAGCCTGCGACGGCCCGTCGCTGAACCGCTTGAGCTGCTTGATCGGGATCAGCGCGCCCGTGTGCTTGAGGGGCACCAGCTCGGCCCGAAACGACTTGCGCACCCGCTCGAGCTCGGCCTCCATCTCGGACTGCGCCTGGCGAATGCGCTTCTCGAGCGCGGCCACGCGCTTGCGCGCGCGCTCGAGGTCCTCCTCGAGCGCGAGCACCTTATCCACGCCGGCGAGGTTGAGCCCCAGCTCGGCGGTCATCTCCTGGATGCGCCGCAGCCGGTCGACGTCCTCCTGCGAGTACAGGCGCGTGCCCTTGGGCGACCGCTTGGGCGTGATCAGCCCGCGCTGCTCGTACATCCGCAGCGTCTGCGGGTGCATGTCGGCGAGCTCGGCCGCGACGGAGATCATGAAGACCCCCTGGTTGCTGGAGACCTGGATGTGCCGCCGGGCCACGGTCAGCGCCTCCCGGCGAACAGCTTGGACCGCGGGTCGCCGTTCATGACCTTGGAGAGCTCGTCGACCGCCGCCCTCTGCTGCTTGCTGAGCGACGACGGGACGTCGATCACGAAGCGGTAGTGGATGTCCGAGCGGCCCTTGCCACCGAGCTTGGGCGGCCCCTCTCCCCGCAGGCGCTGGACCGTGCCGTGCTTGGTGCCGGCAGGCACGCGCAGCCGCTTGGAGCCGTGCAGCGTGGGCACCTCGACGGTGGCCCCACGGATCGCCTCCGGGATCGTGAGCGGCACCTCGACCTCGAGATGGTCGCCCTTGCGCCGGAAGACCGGCGACTCGTCGACGTGGGTCACGACGTAGAGGTCGCCGGGCGGCCCGCCGTTGCGCCCCGGCTCGCCCTTGCCGGCCAGCCGCACACGGCTGCCCTCGCGCACGCCGGCGGGGATGTTGACCCGCAGGCGCTTGAGCGTGCGCTGCATGCCGGCGCCGTTGCAGGTCGGGCAGGGCTCCTCGATCACCGTGCCCGAGCCGCCGCAGCGCGAGCACGGCTGCGAGATCGAGAACAGTCCCTGGCCCTCGGACTCGATGCCGCGGCCGTGGCAGACCGGGCACACCTTCGGCGCCGTGCCCGGCCTGGCGCCGGTGCCGTGGCACGTCGGGCAGGGCGCGGAGGTCGGAACCTGCAGCGGCACCTGCGCCCCCTCGATCGCCTGGTCGAAGCTGAGCCGCACCTCGGTCTCGAGGTCGCGCCCGGCCTGCTCGCGGGGCGAGCGCCGCCCGCCACCAGCGCCGCCGGTGGCGCGGCCGAACAGGTCGGAGAGGATGTCGCCGAACCCGCTGGTGTCGAAGCCGCCGCTCGTCCCGCCGAACGGGCCGGCGCCGCCGCCCGCGCCGAAGCCGCCGAACGGCCCCTGGCCGCGGTCGTACTGCTTGCGCTTGTCGGGATCGCCGAGCGTGTCGTAGGCGGCCGAGATCTCCTTGAAGCGGGCCTCGGCCTTGGCGTCGCCCGGGTTGCGGTCGGGGTGGTACTGGCGGGCGAGCTTGCGGTAGGCCTTCTTGATGTCGTCCTGCGAGGCCTTGCGGTCGACGCCGAGCGCCTTGTAGTAGTCGGGACGCCCAGCCATCTACGCCGCCACCACCACGCGCGCGGGACGCAGGACCGAGCCGTCGATCCGGTAGCCCTGCTGGTAGACCGAGGCCACTGTGCCGGCCTCGACGCCCTCGACGGGCTGCTGGCTCATGGCCTCGTGCTCGGAGGGGTCGAACGGCTCGCCCTCGGGCGAAAACGGCTCGATCCCCAGCCGGGCGAGCGCGGCGAGGAACTCGTTGCGGACGAGCGTGAAGCCCTCCGCCACCTCGTCATCGTCGGCCGCCTGCAGCGCGAGCTCGAAGTTGTCGAGCGCGGGCAGGATCTCCTTGACCACCTTGGCGATGCCGCGACCCTCGGCCACAGCCGTCTCGCGCGCCATGCGCTTGCGGTAGTTCTCGAAGTCGGCCTGCGTGCGCTGCGCGAGCGCGAGGTACTCCTCGCGCTCGGCCTGGGCGTTGGCGAGGAGCTCGCCGAGATCCTGCTCGACGCGCTCCTCGTCCGTGGCCTCGGCCTGCACGGGAGCCTCGTCCTGCTCGACGGCAGGCTGGTGCTGCTCCTCGTGCTCGTGCATTACGACTTGCCCTCGTCCACCACCTCGGCGTCGACGACGTCCTCCTCCTCGGAGGCGGCGCCGTTGCCCGAGGCACCGTCACCCGACGCCGCGGCCTGCTCGGCCTGGGTCTGCTGCTGGGCGCGCTCGTACATGGCCTCGGAGACCTTGTGGAACGCGGCCTGCAGGGCCTGGGACTTGGAGCGGATGTTGCCGGCGTCGTCGGAGGTCAGCGACTCGCGGACCTCCTTGATCGCGTTCTCGATCTCGGACTTGGACGCCTCGTCGACCTGGTCGCCCAGCTCCTTGAGCTGCTTCTCGGCCTGGTAGGCGGCGTTCTCGCCCTCGTTGCGGGCCTCGGCCAGGTCGCGCTGGCGGCGGTCCTCCTCGGCGTGGGCCTCGGCGTCGGAGACCATGTTCCGGATCTCGTCCTCGCTCAGGCCCGAGCCGGCCTTGATCTCGATCTTCTGCTCCTTGCCGGTGCCCAGGTCCTTGGCGGACACGTTGAGGATGCCGTTGGCGTCGATGTCGAACGCGACCTCGATCTGCGGGATGCCGCGTGGCGCCGGCGGGATGCCGGTCAGCTGGAACTTGCCCAGCGACTTGTTGTACGCCGCCATCTCGCGCTCGCCCTGCAAGACGTGGATCTCGACCGACGGCTGGTTGTCCTCGGCCGTCGAGAAGATCTCCGACTTGCGGGTCGGGATCGTGGTGTTGCGCTCGATGAGCTTGGTCATCACGCCGCCCTTGGTCTCGATGCCCAGGGTCAGCGGGGTCACGTCGAGCAGCAGGACGTCCTTGACGTCCCCGGCCAGGACGCCCGCCTGGATGGCGGCGCCAACGGCCACGACCTCGTCCGGGTTGACGCCGCGGTGCGGGTCCTTGCCGGTCAGCTCGCGGACCTTCTCCTGCACGGAGGGCATGCGGGTCATGCCGCCGACCAGGACGACGTGGTCGATGTTCTCGACGCCCTTGTCCTTGGCGTCGTCGATCGCCTGGCGCACCGGGGCGACCACGCGGTCGAGCAGGTCCGAGGTCAGCTCGTTGAGCTTGGCCCGCGACAGGCGCGTGTCGAGATGCTTCGGCCCCGACTGGTCGGCCGTGATGAAGGGGAGGTTGATCTGCGTCTCCTGGGTGGTGGAGAGCTCGATCTTGGCCTTCTCGGCCGCCTCGTAGAGGCGCTGCAGCGCCATCGGATCACTCGACAGGTCGATGCCCTGGCCGCGCTTGAACTCGCTCACGAGCCAGTCGACGATCGCCTTGTCGAAGTTGTCGCCGCCCAGGTGGTTGTCACCGGCGGTCGCCTTGACCTCGAAGACACCCTCGCCAATCTCGAGCACGGACACGTCGAACGTGCCTCCGCCCAGGTCGAAGACGAGAATCGTCTGGTCGGACTCCTTGTCGAGGCCGTAGGCCAGCGACGCGGCCGTCGGCTCGTTGATGATGCGCTTGACGTCGAGGCCGGCGACCTTGCCGGCGTCCTTGGTCGCTTGGCGCTGGTCGTCGTTGAAGTACGCCGGGACGGTGATGACCGCCGAGTCGACGGTCTCGCCCAGGTATGCCTCGGCGTCGGCCTTGAGCTTCTGCAGGATCATCGCGCTGATCTCGGGCGGGCTGAACTGCTTGCCCTGCACCTCGACGCGCGCGTCGCCGTTGGGGCCGTTGACGACCTTGTACGGGACGATCTGCTCCTCGTCCTTGACCTCCGCCTCCTTGCGCCCCATGAAGCGCTTGATGGAGAAGACGGTGTTCTGCGGGTTGGTGACGGCCTGGCGCTTGGCCACGGTGCCCACCAGCCGCTCGCCGCCCTGTGTGAAGGCGACCACCGAGGGGGTCGTGCGCCCGCCCTCGGCGTTCTCGATCACCGTCGGCTCGCCGCCCTCGAGCACCGCCATGGCGGAGTTGGTGGTGCCGAGGTCGATTCCGATGGTCTTTGCCATGTGCTGTGTGCTCCCTTGTGGACGGAAAAATCTGAGTGCCATTATGGCAGATTTCCTGGCGCCGACAAGGGAGGTCGTGTGTGCTTCCGGACCGTGCCGTAAAGACTGACCGTGCGCGAACACGTCGTCCTCTATTGGCATCGCGTGAAGGCCTGGCCGCGGTCCACTTCGGGGCGGGATAGGGTGGCGCGGTGCTCGGGCTCCCGGACGGCATGCGCGCCTGCCTGTTCGACATGGACGGCGTCCTGACCGAGACCGCCACGGTGCACGCGCGGGCCTGGAAGTCGATGTTCGACGCCTACCTGCGCCGGCGCGAGGGCGAGGGCTTTGAACCGTTCACCCAGGACGACTACGACCGCTACGTCGACGGCAAGCCGCGCTACGACGGCGTCAGGTCGTTCCTTCAGTCGCGTGGGATCGAACTGCCCCAGGGCACGCCCGACGACCCTCCGGGGGCCGAGACGGTCGACGGCCTGGGCAACCGCAAGAACGAGCTCGTCCTCCAGCTCATCCGCGACGAGGGCGTGCGCGCCTACCCGGGGTCGGTCAGGTACCTCGACGCCGCGCGCGACGCCGGCCTGCGCCGCGCCGTGGTCTCGTCGAGCGCCAACTGCGCCGACGTCCTGCGTGCCGCGGGGATCGAGGACTACTTCGAGGTCCGTGTCGACGGCCACGTGGTCGAGGACCACGGCCTGAAGGGCAAGCCTGCGCCGGACACCTTCCTGCACGCGGCGAAGGAGCTGGGTATGCAGGCGGCACACGCCGCCGTCTTCGAGGACGCGCTCTCGGGCGTGGAGGCGGGCCGGGCCGGCAACTTCGGCTGCGTCGTGGGCGTCGATCGCGTGGGGCAGGCCGAGGCGCTCTCAGAGCACGGGGCCTCGGTCGTGGTCAAGGACCTCGCCGACCTGCTGTGATCCCTCACGACGCCTATCCGGCCGAGCCATGGCAGGTCCGAGAGACCCACCTCGACCTCGGCTTCCTCGCCCAGTCGGAGTCGATCTTCGCGCTCGGCAACGGCCACCTCGGCCTGCGTGCCAACCTCGACGAGGGCGAGCCGCGCGGCCTTTCCGGCACGTACCTCAACGGCTTCTACGAGTCCGTGCCGCTGCTCTACGGCGAGGGCGGCTACGGCTATCCCGAGGACGGCCAGACCGTCGTCAACGTGCCCGACGGCAAGATCATCCGCCTGCTCGTCGAGGACGAGCCCCTCGATGTCCACCGCGGCTACCTGGAGCACCACGAGCGCGTGCTCGACTTGCGCGCGGGGACCCTCACCCGCACGCTGCGCTGGACGTCGGAGGCCGGTCAGACGGTCAAGGTCACGACCCGCCGGCTCGTGTCTCTCCACAGCCGCTCGACCGCGGCCATCAGCTACGAGGTCGAGGCGGTCGACGAGCCGCTACGGGTGGCCATCCTCTCGAGCCTGCTCGCCAACCAGCGCGACCGCGCCGGCGGGGACGACCCGCGCGGCGGCAAGGTGCTCGAAACCCCGCTCTCGAGCCGCCTCGTCGTCGAGCACGAGCAGCGGGTGGTCATGGTGCACACGACCAAGCGCAGCGGGCTCACCGTCGCCTCGGGGATGGAGCACCTCGTCGACACCGACAGGCCGACGATGCTCACGCAGTCAGAGCCCGACCTCGGCCGGGTGACGATCTCGGCCAAGCTCGATCCAGGCGAGCCGCTGCGGCTGGTAAAGCTCCTCGCCTACCACTGGTCCTCGCAGCAGTCGGTCGAGTTCCTGCGCGACCAGGTCGACGCGAGCCTCGAGAACGCCGTGGCCGAGGGTTGGGACGGCCTGGCGAGGTCCCAGCGCGCTTACCTCGACGAGTACTGGAAGCGGGCCGACGTCGAGGTCGAGGGCGACGTCGAGATCCAGCAGGCGGTCCGGTTCGCGCTTCTGCACGTGCTGCAGGCCAGCGCCCGGGCCGAGTCGCGCGCCATCCCGGCCAAGGGCCTGACCGGGCCCGGCTACGACGGTCACGCGTTCTGGGACACCGAGTCGTTCGTGCTGCCGGTGCTCTGCTACACGCGTCCCGACCTCGCAGCAGAGGCGCTGCGCTGGCGCCACAGCACTCTGGACCTCGCGCGCCAGCGCGCCAAGGAGCTCGGGCTGCGAGGCGCCGCCTTCCCGTGGCGCACGATCCACGGCGAGGAGTGCTCGGGCTACTGGCCGGCCGGCACGGCGGCTTTCCACGTCAACGCCGACATCGCCGGCGCGATCTACCGCTACTGGGTGACGACCGGCGACGCCGCGTTCGCGAGCGAGATCGGGCTCGAGCTGCTCGTCGAGACCGCGCGCCTGTGGGACAGCCTCGGCCACTTCGACGGTGCCGGGCGGTTTCGCATCGACGGCGTCACCGGGCCGGACGAGTACTCCGCCATGGCGGACAACAACCTCTACACGAACGTGATGGCCCAGCGGAACCTCCGTTCGGCCGCGGCGGGGTGCGAGCGGCTGGCGGACCGGGCCAAGGAGCTCGGCGTCGGCCAGGGCGAGATCACCCGCTGGAAGCGCGCCGCCGACGCGATGACGATTCACTACGACGAGACGCTGGGGATCCACCCGCAGGACGAGGGCTTCCTCGCCCACGCGACCTGGGACTTCGCCAGCACCAAGCCGGAGCAGTACCCCCTCCTCCTGCACTTCCACTACTTCGACCTGTACCGCAAGCAGGTCGTCAAGCAGGCCGACCTCGTCCTCGCGCTCTGGCAGCGCGGCGACCTGTTCACGGCCGAGCAGAAGGCCCGCGACTTCGCCTACTACGAGGCCATCACCGTGCGCGACTCGTCGCTGTCGGCGTGCGCCCAGGCGGTGATGGCGGCCGAGGCCGGCTACCTCGACCTGGCCTACGACTACCTCGGGGAGGCGGCGCTGATGGATCTGCACGACCTCGAGCACAACGCCAAGGACGGCGTGCACATCGCGTCGCTGGCCGGAGCGGTGCTCGCGGCCGTGTGCGGCTTTGGCGGGGTGCGCGACTACGGCGAGCGGCTGTCGTTTGCGCCGCGGCTGCCCGCCGAGCTCGAGCGGCTCGCCTTCCCGGCGACATGGCACGGGTGCATGCTGCGGGTCGAGATCACCCCCGACCAGGCCACATACACCCTCGATCACGGGAACCCGTTCGCGTTCTCCCACTGGGGCGAGGAGCTCACCGCCGAGGCAGGCAAGCCGATCACGCGGCCGCTGCCCGAGCCGCCCGAGCTGGAGCCGCCACGCCAGCCGGCGGGGCGGGCGCCGCAGCGCCGGCGCGATCAGGTCCGCGCGGTCGCCCGCCCGTAGGGGCACATCCGCAGCAGGACGCACTCGCCGCACGCCGGCCGCTGGGCGTGGCAGGTGTGGCGGCCGTGGCGCAGCAGGTTCAGGTGGAACTCGAGCTCCTGGCCCGGCGGCGTGAGCGCGGTCATGGCGTCGTGCTGCTCAAGGGTGCCGGCGCCGGGCCGCAGGAGGCCCAGGCGGGTTGCGACGCGGCCGACGTGGGTGTCGACGGGCACGTCGCGCAGGCCGAACGAGAAGAGCAGGACGCACGCAGCGGTCTTGCGGCCGATGCCGGGCAATGCGGTGAGGTAGGCCTGGCCCTCGGGCACGGAGGCGCGGGAGAGCCAGGAGAGATCGAGCGGATCGCCGATCGCCTCCAGGATCGCCTTGAGCCGCTGCGACTTGGTCGGGGCGAGGCCGCCGGGTCGGATCGCATCCTCGAGCTCCTCCACCGGCGCGTCGCGAATCTCCTCCCAGCTTCCGAAGCGCTCGCGCAGGCGGGCGAAGGCAATGTCGCGGTTGCGGTCGTTCGTGCTCTGCGAGAGCACGGTCAGGACGAGCTCGTCCAGGGGCCGGCCGTGGGGTTGCTGGCCCGGGATGCCGTAGGCGCAGCGCAGGCGATCGCGGATGGCGCGCACGCGATCGGTGCGCGGGCGCCTCCAGGCCGCCTTCACACCGCCCCCCAGCGGGTGCAGGCGAGCGCCGCCTCCTCGACCGCCTCGGGCAGCGCATGGACGAGCGACGAGGGCTCGTAGTCGCCCTCGGTCAGCCGCGCCAGGAGCACGCCCATCAGGCTGTCGCCCGCGCCGACCGTGCTGACGACGTCGACCGGGACGCCGGGAACGTCGGCTCGGGCCTCGCCGCGCAGGATCGCCCCGTCGGCGCCCAGGCTCACGACCACGGTCCGTGCGCCGGCGCGCAGCAGCGCGGCGCCGGCCGCCTCGGGGTCGGCCTCGCCGGTGAGGATCTCGGCCTCCTGGCGGTTGCACCGCACGAGCAGCGCGTCCGGCACGCAGGCGTTGGACTGGGCCGCGGCGCGGGCGACGTCGGGCCAGCGGTGAAGGCGCAGGTTGGGGTCGAAGACCACGGGCTTGCCCTGCTCGAGCGCACGCCGCCGCGCCGCCAGCGTGAGCCCGCGCTCGCGCTCAGCCACGAGCGTGTTGGAACCAAAGAACAGGCCGTCGCAGGCGTCGACGGCCTCGGGCAAGCGGTCGGCGACGGCGTCGAGCGCCATCGAGATCGCGTCACCGTAGATCTGGTAGGTCGCGTCGCCGGCGCCGTCGATGGCGACGAAGGCCACCGGCGTGTGCTGCCCGGCCATGAGCTGGAACCAGGTCAGGTCGACACCGGCCGCCTCGAGCTGGCCGCACAGCCACGCGCCCCAGGGGTCGTCACCGGCCCCGCCGGCGAGGGCCGCCGCGCCTCCTGCCCTGATTGCAACGTTGGCGGTCGCGCCGCCGAAGTGGGGCACGAAGCTGTCGGCTTCCGCCAGGCCCGCGACCCGGCGCTCGCAGATCATGTCGACCAGGGCCTCGCCAAGGCAGAGCGTGCGCATGCCGGTAGCTTGCCCGCCCGTGCCGCTGCGCGAGCGCACCGATGAGCTCGACGACGGCCCGGTCCACTGGTGGGCGGCGGGCGAAGGCGGCTCGGATCCCATTCTGTGGCTGCACGGCGTGCCCAACACGGCCTCGATGTGGCGCGACTTCATGGCCCGCGCCGGCGGCGTCGCCGTCGACGCGCCCGGCTTCGGGCTGACCACCAAGCGGGCCGACCTGGACTACTCGATCGACGGCTACGGCGCCTTCGTCGAGCGCTTCCTCGACCGCCTGGGGTGGGAGCGCGTGCGGCTGGTGGGCCACGACTGGGGCGGTGGGTTCGCGCTGGCGTTCGCCCAGCGCGAACCCAAGCGGGTGCAGCGCCTGGCGCTGGTCAACAGCGTGCCGTTCCTGCGCGGCTACCGCTGGCACCGGATCGCCCAGCTGTGGCGGGCGGCGGGGGTCGGCGAGATGGTCATGGGCTCGACGAACCGGGTCACGCTGCGGCTCGCGCGGCGCTGGGTCGGCCTCCCCGCCGTCTTCGACGACGAGGTCCTCGGCCACTTCGACCAGGGGACGCAGCGAGCGATCCTCAAGCTCTACCGATCGGCCCCCGAAGACGTGCTCGCGGCGGCCGGACGGCGGCTCGGCGAGGTCGCTTGCCCTGCCCTCGTCGTCTGGGGTGACCGCGACCCGTTCATCCCGGCCAGGTTCGGCGACGGCCTCGCCGCGGCGCTGGCCGACGCGACGGTCGAGCACGTGCCCGACGCCGGCCACTGGCCCTGGCTGGAGCGGCCCGACCTCGTGGAGCGAGTGTGCGGGTGGATCGCCGCGTAATCGCGGTCTGGAGCCTCGGCGCCGCCCTGGTGGCGCTGTGGCCGTTGCTCGACCTGCCCTCGGACGACCTCTCGGCCGCCACCTACCGCGCCGACCTGTTCAGCGCCAACGGCTACCTGCTGTGGGACAACGGCTGGTACGCGGGCCACCACGTCTTCGCCTACTCGGTGCTCTACCCGCCGCTGGGCGCGCTGCTCGGGCCGCGGCTGCTCGGGGCGCTGGCGACGGTGGCGGCCGTGGTCCTCTTCGAGCGGCTGGTCGCCCGCGCCTACGAAGGGCGTGCCTGGCCGGCCGCCGGGTGGTTCGCGGTCGCGGCCGGGGCCAACCTGTTCGCCGGTCGGGTGCCGTTCGGGCTCGGGCTCGCGCTGGGGCTGGCGACACTGCTGGCGCTTCAGCGACGGCGCGGCCTCTGGGCCGTCCCGCTGGCCCTCGCCACCGGGCTGGCCTCGCCGGTGGCGGGGCTCTTCTTGGCGCTCGCCGCCCTGGCCGTCGTGCTGGCGCGGGCCCGGTGGCGGCGCCGAAAGCAGGAGGAGCCGCGCCGGTGCGGCGCGCCGGTGATCGGCCAGAAGACATCGCGCGGCGTCGGCATCGCGGCGCTCGTCCTCGTGACGGCCGCCGTGCCGCCGGCCGTGCTCTCAGCGCTGTTTCCCGAGGGCGGCACGATGCCGTTCGACCTGACGTCGTACCTGCCGTGCCTGGGCGTCTCGGCGCTGCTGGCGGTGGCGCTCCCGCCCGGCGAGCGGGCGCTGCGGATCGGCGCCGTCCTGTACGGGCTGCTCGCGACTGGCGCGTTCCTGTTCTCCACCCCGTTCGGCGGCAACGCCGCCCGCCTGGGAATGCTGTTCGGCGGGCCCGTGTTCGCCGCCGCCGTGCTGGGACGGCCCGACCAGCCGCGCTGGCGGGAGGCGACGGTCGCGGTGCTCGCCCTGCCGCTAGCGTTCTGGCCGCTCGCGCCCGTGGTCAAGCAGCTGCGCGCGGGCGACGATCCGTCCACTCAGGCGGCCTACTACCGGCCGCTCCTGCGCTTCCTGACCGCGCGGGCGGCGCCGCTGCGCGTCGAGGTGGTGCCCACGCGCTTTCACTGGGAGGCGACCTTCGTGCCCAAGCGCTTCCCGATAACGCGCGGGTGGGAGCGCCAGCTCGACAACCGCTACGCGCACCTGTTCTACGCCGGGCGCCTGACGTCGCTCCGTTACCTGCGGTGGCTGCGCAACACGGGCACGGCCTACGTCGCGCTGCCGATGCGGGCGCGCCCCGATTACGCCGCGGTGGCCGAGCGGCGACTGCTGCGGGGGGGCGTGCCCGGACTGCGCGAGGTCTGGCGGACGCCGAGCTGGCGCGTCTGGCGGGTCGCCGGGCCGGGCCTCGGCCAGGTCACGCGGATCACGCGCGACGGCTTCGCCGTCCGGGGCACCGTGCGGGCGGCGCGGGTCCATTGGACCCGCTGGTGGAGCCCGGAATCCGGCGGACTCGTGCGCGATGCGCCGGGCGGCTGGACGACCGTGCGGACCGGGCCGGGAGGGATCGACGTCCGCGCCGGCTGATGGTGGTGCAGATGCGTTGATCGTATGCAGGAGGTCTGACACCCCTGGGGGGCCGCATGGGCGCCCGATAGGATGCGCCGATGCTCGCCCGCCTGCGCGCCGCGGCTTCCCGCGCGCTCCCGAACGGATGGCCGGACGCGCTCCGGCAGCTCCTGGTCTTCGCCGCGGCCTACTACGCCTACCGGCTCGTGCGCGGGGCGGTCGACGGCCACACCACGGCGACGGCGTTCGAGCACGCGCGCGACATCATCGGGGTCGAGCGCTCGCTCCACCTGTTCGTCGAGCCGGCGGTGCAGGCATGGGGCACGTCCAAGCCCTGGCTCATCGACTTCTCCAGCTGGATGTACGTCAACGCGCATCTTCCGCTGATGATCGGATCGCTCATCTGGCTCTACGTCTTCCGCAACCGCGCCTTCTACTTCGTGCGCAACGTCTTCGTCGTCTCGATGGGGCTGGCGCTGGTGGGTTACCTGTTCTTCCCCACCGCGCCCCCGCGGCTGTTCCGGGAGTGGGGCTTCGAGGACTCGGTCTCGAACTTCCTCGGCTTCAACACCGACACCTCAGCCACCAGCGCCCTGGTCAACCCGTTCGCCGCCGTCCCCTCGATGCACGTCTGCTTTGCCCTGATCATCGGGTTCTCTCTGGCCCGCCTCGTGCGCCCGCGCCCGCTGAGGGTCGCCTGGGCGCTGTACCCGGTCCTGATGACGTTCGTCGTCGTGGTCACCGCCAACCACTGGTGGATGGACGCGGCGCTGGGCGCCCTGACGGCGCTCGTCTCGGTCACGGTGGCCCAGGCGCTGCTCGCGCGCGCCCGGCCCGATGACTGGGCGTTCGCCGGCGCGCAGGCCTGATGGAGCGCGGCTCGCTCGGCCGGCGCGAGCGGTCCCGCCGGGCGGATCGCCGGGCGGCGGCCGGACGGACCCGGCGCGGGACCCCGAGCGGTTCCGAGATGTCCGCGCTCATGCGCGACCGGCTGATCGAGTCGCGGCTGACGCCCAACGCCATCTCGGTGACCGGGTTGGTGCTCAACATCGTCGCCGCGGTGCTCGTCACCCAGCGGCTGTTCTTCCTCGCCGGCGTGGCGTTCATCGTCGGGTCGATCATGGACACGCTCGATGGCCGCTACGCGCGCACGTCGGGCAAGGGCACGCCGTTCGGCGCCTTCCTCGACTCGACGCTCGACCGCACCGAGGAGGGGATCGTCCTCACCGCCGTGGCCGCCTACTTCGCCTCGCGCGGCATGGACTTCGCGGTTGCGGCGACCGTGGTTGCGGTACTGGCCTCCCTGATGGTCTCCTACACTCGTGCCCGCGCGGAAGCGCTGGGGGTCGCTTGCAAAGTCGGCATTGCGACTCGCCCTGTTCGCGTAGTCATCTTGTCCGCCGGCCTGGTGTTCGCCAAGGGCGCCGGGCTTGGCGACTTCGAGCTGCTGGCGCCGGCGGTCTACGTGCTCGCCGCCCTTTCGGTGATCACCGTCTTCCAGCGCATCTGGTACGTGCGCGGGCAGCTGCGCCGTGTAACCGCGTAGCGGTCGCGGGCGTAGGTTCACATAGCAAACGCGCGCGCTCAGCCGCGCGCAAAGCGCGCGCCAAGCGCACGCTCTCAGAAAGGAACACCCAGGTGAGCACCAACGGAGGGCCCGCCGCCAACGGCAAGGCCCGCTATCAGCAGGACAAGGTCCGGGTGGCGATCGTTGGGGTCGGGAACTGCGCAAGCTCAGTCGTACAAGGCGTCCAGTACTACAAGGACGCCGACCCCGCGGAGACCGTCCCCGGCCTGATGCACGTCGACGTCGGCGGCTACCACGTCGGCGACATCGAGTTCTCCGCCGCCTTTGACATCGACGCCGACAAGGTCGGCAAGGACCTGTCGGAGGCGATCTGGTCGGGCCAGAACAACACGATCAAGTTCTCCGACGTGCCGAAGCTCGACGTCCCCGTCGAGCGCGGCATGACCCACGACGGGCTCGGCAAGTACCTGAAGGAGAAGATTCGCAAGGCGCCGGGCGAGACCGCCGACATCGTGCAGATCCTCAAGGACACGCGCACCGACGTCGTCGTCTCCTACCTGCCCGTCGGGTCCGAGCAGGCGACGAAGTGGTACGTCGAGCAGGTGCTGGAGGCCGGGTGCGGGTTCGTCAACTGCATCCCGGTGTTCATCGCACGCGAGCCGTACTGGAACCGGCGCTTCGAGAAGGCCGGGCTGCCGATCGTCGGCGACGACATCAAGTCGCAGGTCGGCGCGACGATCGTCCACCGCTCGCTCGCGCGCCTGTTCGGCGATCGCGGCGTGAAGATGCTCCGCACGTCGCAGCTGAACGTCGGCGGGAACATGGACTTCTACAACATGCTCGAGCGGGAGCGGCTCGAGTCCAAGAAGATCTCCAAGACCAACGCGGTGACCTCGATCATGGGCCACGTCCTGCCCGAGGACGATGTCTACATCGGCCCGTCGGACTACGTGCCGTGGCTGACCGACCGCAAGTGGGCGCACATCCGCGTCGAGGGACAGGCCTTCGGCGACGTGCCGCTCAACGTCGAGCTCAAGCTCGAGGTGTGGGACTCGCCGAACTCGGCCGGGATCGTCATCGACGCCGTGCGGATGGCCAAGCTTGCCCTCAACAACGGCGTCGGCGGCCAGATCGACGGGCCGAGCTCGTACCTGATGAAGTCGCCGATGAACCAGCGGCCCGACAACATCGCGCGCGAGATGAGCGAGGAGTTCATTGCCAAGTACGCCCGGCCGGGCGTCAAGCCGAAGGGCGCCGCGAAGAAGGCCAAGGCCCCTTCGAAGGGCTGAGGCATCAGGCATCAGGCTTGGGCCTCGGCTGCCTGAGAACTGAGGCCTGATGCCCTTTCGCCACTAGCCTTCTGCGCTGGTGCCCGCCAGCTACCGCATCGCCCAGGTGTCGCCCTATGCCTGGGAGGACCGGCACGACCTCAACGACTTCGTCCGGGAGGTCTCCGAGGGGCTTCGCTCGCGCGGGCACGACGTGCTCGTCGTCGCGCCGTCGCACTCTCACGACCTCGTCCATGCGTCGCGGCGCGCGGTCCGTTCTGGGTCGGTGGACGGGATGGGCGTCCTCGGGGTGGGCGAGGTCCTGCCGTTCCGGTCGGCGCGGCGCCCCGCCTCGGTGCCCGTCGACGTCGCGCGCACGATCGAGGAGCTGCTGGACCGGGTCCCGTTCGACTTCGTCCACGTGCACGAGCCGTTCGCGCCCAGCGTGCCCGCCGCTGCCCTGCGGCACTCGCGCGCGCTCAACATCGGCTCGTTCCACGCGCCCACCGAGCGGCTGATCTCGACCCAGGTCGCGCGCCGCGTGGTCGAGCTGTTCTTCGGTCGCCTCGACGCCCGCACCGCCGCGTGGCCGACGACGCGCGAGCTGATGGGCCGGTGGTTCCCCGCCCCCTACGATCTCGTCCAGCCCGGGACGGCACCGTCGGCGCCGCACGCGCGCTCGGGGCCCGTCGAGATCGCGTTCGTCGCTGTGGAGGAGCGCGCCGCCCAGCGGCTGTTCCTGCGGGCGGTGCGGCGGCTGCCGCTATCGGCCGCGTGGCGAGCGACGCTCGTAGCCGACGAGTGGCGCACGACGCCGCTCGTGCGCCGCGACGTCGCCGCGCGCGTGCGCTTCCAGGCCGGCGCCGGCGCCGAGGCGCTCGACTGGGCCGACGTCATCGTCTTCGCGTCGGGGGGCATCGCGCCGGCGCCGTCGCTGCTCCAGAGCGCAGTCGCCGCCCAGGCGGTGCCGGTCGCCTCCCGCCTGCCGCTCTACGAGGACATGCTCGAGGACGGCGAGCGCGGCCTGCTGTTCGAGCCGGGCGACGTCGACACGCTCACCGCGCAGCTGACCCGCCTCGTCGAGCAGCCCGAGGACATCGACCGCCTGGCGGCGGCCGCGACAGCCCGGCCGTGGGCCGACGTGGTCGACGAGCTCGCCGCTCTCTACGCGCGCGTTGCCGCCCGCCGCCACGACGGCCGCGCCAACGGCGACCTGCGCCGGCGGCTTCAGTCGCGACCGCTGATCGACGTCGACCTGCACATGCACACCGACCATTCAGGGGACTGCGCCACGCCGGTGGAGGCCCTGCTGGGCGAGGCCAAGGCGCGCGGCCTGGGCGCCATTGCGATCACCGACCACAACGAGATCTCGGGGGCGCTCGAGGCCCGCGAGAAGGCCGAGGGCATCAAGATCATCGTCGCCGAAGAGGTCAAGACCGGCGACCAGGGCGAGGTCATCGGCCTCTTCATCGAGGACAAGATCCCGCGCGGGATGACGCTGCAGGAGACGATCGCCGAGATCAAGCGCCAGGGCGGCCTCGTCTACGTGCCCCACCCGTTCGACCGCCTGCACGCCGTGCCCGACTACCCGCATCTGCTCGACGTCCTCGAGGACGTCGACGCGATCGAGGTCTTCAACCCGCGCGTGGCGATCTCGTCCTTCAACGAGGAGGCGGTGCGGTTCGCCGAGAAGTACCGGATCGTCTGCGGCGCCGGCTCGGACGCGCATGTCACGGCGGGGCTGGGCTCCGTGCGGATTCGCATGCGCGACTTCGACGGACCTGAGGAATTCCTGGAGTCCCTGCGCGATGCCGACATCATTCGCAAGCCCGCTTCGCTCGTGTACGTCCAGGCGCTCAAGTTCCTCCAGACCAAGGCCACCCCGACGTCGGCCCGGCGCGCTGCCAAGGAGCGGCGGATTCGGCGAGCCGAGCGGCGGGCCGCCCGCAAGTCCTGATGCACCCGCAGGAACAGCCGCCGCACGAGTTGAAACCAGGCTTCGCCGTGCCGGCGACCGACGACGAGATCCGCGAGAAGTACCTCGAGCGCGCCATCCGCGAGCTCAACGCGCTCACGCGCGAGCTCCAGGCGTGCGACCGCTGTCCGCGAGGCAATCTCATGCCCGTCCTCGGATCCGGGCACCCGCAGGCCGACGTCTTCCTGCTCAAGCTGGCGCCCAAGCCGGCGGAGGTCGAGGAGGGCGTCGCGTTCTACGGCCGAGCCGGCTCGGCGCTGATGAAGTCGTTCAAGCGGCTCGCGATCGACCCGCTCGCCGTGTACGGCACGTTGTGCGTCAAGTGCCCGGTGTCGGACCCCTCGCTCGCCGACCCGGGGTGCGTGGCGCGGCTGGTCGAGGAGCTCGCGATCGTCCAGCCCAAGATCGTGGTCGTCATGGGCGAGGATGCGTTGGCGGTGCTCAACGACCTCGACGTTCCGCTCGCCCGCTCCGTGAACGCCGTACCGGGCGAGGTCCAGCGCTACACGCCATCGATCGAGGCCCTCTACGTGCCCAACATCGACGAGGCCCTCGACGACGAGGCGGCCAAGCGCGCGTTCTGGAACGCCTTTCGAGCGCTGGGCGACTGGTACGAGGCGCTGCCGCCGTACTAGAGCGGCTCGTCGCCGGCTTCGGACGGATCCGGCAGGACTTCGGCGGCGTGGATCTTGCACAGGACGGGCCCGCCGGACTCGAGCACGGCCCGCTGCTCGTCGGGGGTCAGGCGGGCGCCGCACTCCTCGCAGCGGTCGCCGACCGTCTCCAGGGTTCGCTCCTCGAGATCCACGCTCTTCAGCCTAGTCGAAGGTGACCACGAGCTTCCCCACCTTGCCGCCGGCCTCGAAGCGCTCGTAGGCCTTGGCCACGTCGTCGAGGATGAACGTGTCGGCGATCGGGACGGTGATCTCGCCCCACTCGACCAGCGGCAGAACGTGGCGCTCGACCCGGCGCATGGCCAGCGCTTTCTCCTCGAGCGGGCGCACGCGCAGCGTGGAGGCGCTTATGCGCCCGCGCATGCCCATGAGGGCGAGCAGGTTGAGCTCGGCCTTGAAGCCCGCGCCGACGCCGATCACGACGATGCGCCCGCCGGTGTTCAGCGCCTTGAGGTCGTCGGGCAGGTTGGGTGCGCCGACGAGCTCCAGCACCACGTCGAACGGGCCGTGGTCGGCGAACCCCTCGGGCGCGACGACTTCGGCGCCGAGGGCGGCGACGGCGTCGCGCGCCGCCTCGTTGCGGACCGTGGCGACGACCTGCGCGCCAGCCGTAGCACCGAGCTGGACGCCCGCCGTGCCGACGCCGCCGGCGCCGCCGTGGACGAGCAGCCGCTCGCCCGGCCGCAGGTTGGCCTGGGCGAAGAGGGCGTCCTCAGCGGTGGTGAAGACCTCGGCAAAGCCGCCCGCCGCCGGCCAGTCCAAGGCGTGGGGGACCGGCATGAGCTGGCGCTCGTGCACGATGGCAAGCTCCGCCTGCCCGCCACCGCCGACGATCGCCATCACCCGATCGCCCTCGGCGAAGCGCGCGGCGTGGGGACCGAGCCCGACGACCTCCCCCGCCAGCTCGAGGCCGGGGATGTCGGGCGGCGAGCCGGGCGGCGCCGGGTAGCCGCCCTTGCGCTGGAGGATGTCGGCGCCGTTGATGCCGGCCGCGCGGACGCGAACGAGCACCTCCGACGGGCCGGGCTCCGGATCGGGATGGTCGGCGACGACGACCTGACCGTCGCGGACGGTTGCGGCGCGCATCGGGCGGGCAGTCTATGCCCGTGCCAAACGCGGTCGCCCAGCTGGCCGCCTTGCGGCGGCCGCCGGCTCGACCGCTCTCCAAAAACGCGGTCGCTCAGCTGGCCTTGTGTCGGCCGCCGGCTCCGCCGCTCGCTGTAGGGTTTGGGCGGCGATGCCCTTGACGCCGCTCTGGAACGAGGGTCGGATGGGCTTCGAGGCTGCGCGCCTGCTCCGCAGCGAGACGTGGCGCGAGGCGGGCACGCTCGACGGCCGCGGGCGCGGCGTGCTCCTCGTCCCCGGCTTCATGGCCGGCGATCGCACCCTTGGCCTGATGACGCACTGGCTGCGCCGCGCCGGCTACCGGACGCGTTCGGCCGGCACACGGTCCAACGTCGATTGCGCCGGGGCGACGCTCGGCGTGCTCGAGCAGCGGCTGGAAGGGCTGGTCGAGCGCTCGGGCCCGGCCGTGGTGATCGGCCAGAGCCGGGGCGGCAACCTGGCGCGGGCGCTGGCGGGGCGGCGGCCCGAGCTCGTTGCGGGCCTGATCACGCTCGGGGCGCCCCACCTCGATCCGCTGGCGGTCCATCCGCTTACGCTGCTCAGCGTGCGGGCGGTGGGGGCGCTGGGGACGCTGGGCCTGCCGGGATTCTTGACGCGGAATTGCCTGGACGGCGACTGCTGCGCGAAGTACCGCGCCGGCGTCGAGGCCGACTGGCCCGCCGGCGTGCCCTTCGTCTCTGTGTACTCGCGCCGCGACGGCGTCGTCGACTGGCGCGCCTGCCTGGAGCCGGCGGCGCAGCAGGTCGAGGTCGACTCGAGCCATTGCGGCATGGCCGCGCACGAGGGGACCTACGAGGCGATCGCCGAGGCGCTGCGCGCGTTTGCGCAGCGCGACGACGGCTTGGCCCAGGCGGCGTGATGGCCCCGATGCCGGGGCCCGCGCGGGCCGCGCTCTAGAGCGGCCGTCTCGCCCACCTCGTGACCGTCGGGCCTGACGGTGAGCGACGCAGGCCAGCTGCGTATGGGTCTGGATGGAGGACGACGAGATCGTGTTCGCGTCGCTCGGACCGCGGCGCAAGCTCCACGACATCGCGCGCGATCCACGGGTGGCGCTGTCGATCGAGACGGACGAGGTCGGCCCAGCTCGGGCGGGCCGATGGCTACCGCTCCAGTACCGCGACGCACTCGATGTGGGGCGTCTGCGGGAAGAGGTCGACCGGGCGGACGCGGCGCAGCGCGTAGCCCGCATCGGCGAGCTGGGCCGCATTGGGCGCCAGGGTCGTCGGGTTGCACGAGACGTAGACCACCTTCTTGGGCGCCGCCTCGATCAGCCTGCGCACGGCCTTCTTGCTCAGGCCGGCGCGGGGCGGGTCCACGACGACGACGTCGGGGCGTCCGGCGCGCTCGACGAGCTCGGGCAGCGCCAGCCGCACGTCGCCGGCGAAGAACTGCGTGTTGTCGATGCCGTTGCGGCGGGCGTTGGTGATCGCATCCGCAACCGCGTCCGGCACGAGCTCGATGCCGAAGACCTGCGCCGCGCGCGCGCTCAGGACCAGCGCGATCGTCCCCGACCCGCAGTAGAGGTCGTACAGGCGCTCGGTCCCGCGCAGCTCGGCGAGCTCGGCGGCCGCGCCGTACAGCTGCTCGGCCATCTCCGTGTTGGTCTGGAAGAAGGCCAGCGGCGAGATGCGGAAGCGCAGGTCGCCGAGCTCCTCGTCGATGAACTCGGTGCCCGCCACCAACTCGGTCTCGCCCTCCGCCGTGGTCTCGCCGGCGGCATCGGTGGTCGTCACGAGCAGCGAGTCGGCCTGCACCGCCTCGGCGAGCGCGTCGAGCGGCAGATCGGCTGGCGCGGCGACCAGGCGCACCTGCACCTCGCCTGTGCGCCGGCCCTCGCGCACGACGAGGTTGCGCAGCTCGCCCTCATGCGAGCGGCGCTCGTGCGCGCGCAGGCCGTGAGCGCGAGCCCACCCCACCACCTGCTCGCGCACCGCGTTGCCGTGCTCGGAGGCGAGCAGGCAATCCTCGAGCGGCACGATTCGATCCCAGCGGCCGGGCGCGTGGAAGCCGCACACGAGCTCCCCGCCGGGCCCGTTGCCGAACGAGTACTCGAGCTTGTTGCGGTAGCGCCACTGCTGCACCGCCGGGACGATCGGCAAAAGCTCGAAGCCGTCGAGCTTGCCGATGCGCCGCAGCGCCTCGTCGACCTGCTCGGACTTGACCGCCAGCTGGCGCTCGTAGGGCAGCACCTGCCACGGCGCGCCGGGGTGGTCGGCGGCCGGCTCGATGCGCTGCGCCGAGGGCTCGAGGAGCTCGACCGCGCGAGCGTGGCCGTAGGCACGCTTGGCCTTGTAGAGGTGCGCGCGGACGCGGTCGCCCGGCACCGCGCCGTCGACGAAGACGACGTAGCCGTCGGCGCGCGCGACGCCTGCGCCGCCGAAGGCGAGCGCGTCGACGTCGAGCACGAGCTCCTCGCCGGGGCGGGGACGGGTGCGGGCCGGCTGCTGGGCGGGCGTGGACATCGCCCGCCAGGGTAGGCGTCCCTACGCCAGCTTCTTCTCCACCGCGTTCAGGACGCTCTTGCGGTTCGCGTTGCGGCGCTCGTAGTCGCGCACCTTGCGCAGCTCGGCGGGCGTCAGGTCGTCGAGGGATCCGGTGACCTGGCCGGCGCTCAGGTCGTCGTACCCGAGGATCGGGAACGTCGGGCCTACGCCGGCGGCGCGGCGCGCCTTGTCGACCTCGCGGCGGGCGCGGTCGGCGACCGGCGTGCGGCCGGCGGCCTTCGCGGCTCCGGTCACGCGCTGGCGCGCCGTCTTGCTCGCATCGATGAGCACGTTGCGGCCGATGAGCTGCTCCATGTCGGACCGCACCTCGTCTGCCTGCTTCCGTCCGCGCTTGATGAGGTCCTGGACGAGCTGCTCGGCGTCGTCGCGGGTCATGCGCCCGCGATCGACCGCGTCGTCCATCGCCTCCTGGATGCGGTCGCGGGTGAGGACGGCGGCCTTCTCGAGCAGATCGCGGGCCTCGCCGAGCCGGCGCAGCGCCTCCTCCTGGCCGCGCGCGCCGGTCGCGGCCGAGGAGCGGGCGCCGCCGGCGCGCCGCGCCCCGCTCGTGCTGGGCGCCGACGTCCCGCGGCGGGACGTGCCGGTCGAGCGCTTCGCGGTGCCGCTCTTCGCCGCCGTCGAGCGCTTCGTGGTGCCGCTCTTGGGGGCGGACGAGCGCCGGGAAGCGCCGCTCTTGGCGGCGCTGGAGCGCTTGACCGTCGAGCGCTTGGGGGTGCTGCTGCCCGTGGAACGCTTGGCGGTCGAGCGGCTACCCGAGGAACGCGACGACGACGAACCGCGCGACGACGAGCCCCGGCTTGACTTCGGCTGCGGCATGAATCTCTCTCCCTCGTCGGACGCGCGGCACGCTATCGCAGAGAACAAGCGCGCAAGCGTCGCGCCGCTAGCCGACCAGGAGCTCGAGCAGCGCCTTCTGGACGTGCCGGCGGTTCTCGGCCTGCTCCCAGATCCGCTGGCGGGGCCCATAGAGCACTTCCATGGTGATCTCTTCGCCCGGATGGGCCGGAAGGCAATGCAGGGCGATCGCGCCCGGTGCCGCCGCGTCGAGCAGCGCGTCGTCGAGGCGATACGGCGCAAGCGCGCGGCGGCGCTCCGCCGCAGTCGCCTCGTCGCCCATCGACACCCACACGTCGGTGTAGACGGCGTTGGCGCCGGCGACCGCCTCATGCGGGTCGGTCACCGTCGCATCGTCGAGCTCGTAGCCGGGCGGCGCCGCGACCACGACCTCGACGCCCATCCGCGCTCCGACCAGGGCCAGCGATCGGGCGACGTTGTTGCCGTCACCGACGTAGGCGAGCTTGAGCCCCTCGAGCCGGCCGAACACCTCGCGCAGGGTGAACAGGTCGGCCAGCGCCTGGCACGGGTGGTGCTCGGCGGTGAGCATGTTGAAGACCGGGACCTCGGACCACTGCGCGAGCTCATCGATCAGCGCGTGCGGCCCCGTGCGCAGCCCGATGGCGGCGACCTGGCGCGAGAGCACCAGAGCCGTGTCGCGAACGGACTCACCGCGCGTGAGCTGCAGGTCCTCGGTGCGCAGCACGATCGGGTGGCCGCCGAGCTCGGCGACTCCCGCCTGAAACGACAGGCGCGTGCGCGTGGACGGGCGCTGGAACATGAGCGCCACGGAGCGGCGGTGGAGCGCATCCGAGGAGACCGGAGCGTCCTTGAGGTGCAGCGCCCGCTCGATCACGCCGAGCAGCCCGTCGCGGGAGAGCTCCTCGCCGGTGAGAAAGTGGCGCGTCAAGCGGGGAAGAGTAGGCGGCATGCGCGTGGTGACCTGGAACCTCTTCCACGGGCGGGCGGTTCCCGGGGCCGGACGGTCGCTGCAGCACGAGTTTGCCGGTGCACTGGCCAGCTGGGCGTGGGACGTCGCGCTGTTGCAGGAGGTCCCGCCGTGGTACCCCGGCCCGCTGGCGGAGGCGGCCGGTGCCGTGCAGCGGCGCGCGCTGACCTCACGCAACGCGGTGCTGCCGCTGCGGCGGTGGGCGGCGGAGCGGTGGCCTGATGTCGTCAAATCGCAGGGCGGCGGGGCCAACGCCATCCTCGTCCGCAGCGAGGAGATCGTCGAAGACCGCGCGGTCGCGCTCCGCCGCTGGCCCGAGCGCCGCGTCGCCCACGGCGTGCGGCTGGCAAGCGGCGTGTGGGTGGTCAACCTCCACGCCACTGCCCACTCGCCGCGGCGGGCGCAGGCCGACCTGGACCGCGCGATCGACGCGTGGGGCGGCGCGAACCCGCTCGTCCTCGGGGGGGACCTCAACCTGGGGGACCCGCGCGGCCTCGAGCGCGTGGCCAGCCGCGACGTCGACCATGTCCTCGTCCGGGGCCTTGTCCGTGCGGGCGCGCCGGAGCTGCTCGACCGCGGCACGCTCTCCGACCACCCACCCCTCGCCGTATCGTTGGCGCGGCCATGAGGCTGATGCCGTTCCTCGCCGCCGCCGGATGCGGCTCGAGCGACGCCACAAGGACAGGATGGCAAGGCAGGCACGATCGACTACGTCTGCACGATCCACCCCGGCCAGACCGGCGCCATCACCGTCACCGGCTGACGGCGATCACGGGCTGCGGGCGTACCTGCGCGGGGAGCGGCCGACGCCGGCGCGGAAGTCGTTGATGAAGTGGGCCTGGTCGTAGTAGCCGAGCTCGACCGCCGTCGCGGCGGCGTCCTCGGCTCCCGCCTCGTCGACGCGCTCAGCCGCCTCCTGGAGGCGCAAGCGCTGGAGCACCCACTTCGGGCTGACCCCGACCCAACGGCGAAAGAGGCGCTGCAGGGTGCGCACCGAGACGCCGTGCCGGGCGGCCACCTCCTGGACGCTGAGCGCCGGCGAGGCCTCCATCGTGGCGACCACGGCGCCGATCCGCGCGACGGTGGCGTCGGGCTCGGGCAGGCGCGCGCGCAGGAACGCCTCGGTGGCCGCGACCTGCTCCTCGACGCTCTCGCGCGCGGGCACCTCGGCCCCCAGCGCCTCTCCCGCCCGCAGCGAACGGTCGGTGTAGCGCCAGGCCGGCTCGCCGAGCAGCGGGTGGGCGCCGCCCGGGCGGAACTTGGTCCCGACGACGCGCCCCCGCCCGGCGATCCGACGCTCGAAGCGCGCGGCGCCGACGCCGTAGAGCCACGTCCCATCTTCCTCGACGACGAGGTGGAAGGTGGGAGCCGGCAGGACCTGGGCCGGGTAGGGCTCGCTCTCGGGCAGGTCCCACTCGACGATCCAGTGGCCCTGCAGGCACCAGCGGAGGTCGGCGGCCGGCTCGCGACGCGTGAGCCGGAAGTGCCGAAAGCCCTCGCGCGGGTTGAGGATGCCGCGGTTGTGCTCGGCCATCGCTTAGCCGTCCGGCTCAGCACGCGGCCGCAGCCCGTAGCCCCGCAGCGCCAGCAGCGCCTTGGCCGACAGCGAACCGCGCGCCGGCAACACGCCGAGCTGCACACCGACGTCGTAGACGTCGAAGAACGCGCGGGCCCGGCGGAGGAGTCCATCGTCAAGCTCGCAGAAGAACACCGCCTGGAAGTCCAGCGGCTTGCCGGTGGCCGGCAGCGCGTCGAGCGCGTACGCGTGGGTGCCCAGCACGCGCACCGGCGCGGCGGCGAAGGATGCGCTTGCGACGCGCTCGCCCGAGCGCTCGAGCCGGATGTCGGGAAACGCGTCCCAGAGCCGTTGCGCGTGGCCCGCCAGCGCGCGCAGGCCCTGGAGCGGCTCAGGCGTCAGCGGGTCCTCGTAGTGGAAGGACGGCGTGCACAGCGGCTCGAACAGCCGTACGTCGCGGCCCGACCAGGCGGCCTGCCAGCGGTCGAACAGATCGTCGGCCGTCAAGGCTCGGTGGGCGCGTGCGCGTAGCCCGGCAGGCCCTCGAATGTCGTCGATGCCTCCGCGTACAGGCGGCGCGGGATGCGGCCGGCGCCCCGGGCCTCGACCCCCGCCTCCACCGCCTTGCGGATGGCGGTCGCCATCGCGACCGGGTCCTCGGCGCGCGAGATGGCCGACGCGCACAGCACCGCATCGCAGCCGAGCTCCATCGCCAGCGCCGCGTCCGACGCCGTGCCGACGCCCGCGTCGAGGATGACCGGCAGCTCGGTCTGGTCGCGGATGAGCGACAGGTTGTACGGGTTGCGAATGCCCATCCCCGACCCGATCGGCGAGCCGAGGGGCATGATCGCGCCGCAGCCGACCTCCTCGAGCCGGCGCGCGAGGATCGGGTCGTCGTTGGTGTAGGGAAGGACGACGAAGCCGTCATCGACAAGCTCCTCGGCCGCCTCGAGCAGCTGCGGCCCGTCGGGCAGCAGCGTGCGGTCGTCCCCGATGACCTCGAGCTTGACCCACTCGGTGCCGAACGCCTCACGCGCCAGCCGCGCGGTCGTCACGGCGTCGCGGGCGGTGAAGCAGCCCGCGGTGTTGGGCAGCAGGCGGATGCCGTGGCGGTCGAGCACGTCGATGATCGACCCGCGGGCGTCGGGGCTGACCCGGCGCAACGCAACGGTGACGAGCTCGGTGCCGCTTGCGTCGATGGCCTCGCCGAGGGTGTCGAGGCTGGTGAAGCCGCCCGTGCCAAGCACGAGGCGCGAGCTGAAGCGGACGTCGGCGATCTGCACCCCTCAGCCTCCCTGGATGGCGACGAGGACCTCGACGCGGGCGCCGTCGGGCACCTCGGTACGGTCCCACTCGCCCCGCGGCACCACCTCAGCGTCGACGGCCACCGCCACGCCGCGGCGGCCGGAGGGAACGTCGAGCTCGTCGAGGAGCTCGGCGACGGTCGTACCGGGGACCAGCTCGCGCGGCTCGCCGTTGACGGTGACGGTCATGCGTGGACCTCCGCGAAGCGATCGGGGCTGAACGGGGCCGCGGTCTCGGGAACGTCGTCGCCGGCGAGCAGGGCGGCGATCGCGTCGGCGGTGATCGGTGTGAGCAGAATGCCGTTGCGGTGATGCCCGGCGGCGAGCAGGACGTCGTCGACAGCGCCGATGAGCGGGCCGTTGTCGGGCGTCGCCGGACGGAAGCCGATGGACGCCTCCTCGAGCTCGAGCTCGGCCAGCCCCGGGAGCACCTCGTAGGCGTCGCGGAGGAGCTCGAAGACACCGCCGGCGGTCAGGGTCGCGTCGAAGCCGCGCTCCTCGACGGTGGCGCCAAGCACGTAGCGGCCGTCGCCGCGCGGGACCACGTACGACTCGGCCAGCCGGATGACGCGATCGACCAGCCCGGGTCCCGCGGGATCGCGCAGGCGCAGGATCTGCCCCTTGACCGGCCGGATCGGGACGGCGGCCAGCTCGCTTGCCCAGGCGCCGTTGGCGACGACCACGCGGTCCGCGGGCAGCGCATCGAGCGCGGTGACCTCGACGCCCTCGCGCAGCTCGCCACCCGCCCGCCGCAGCGCCTCCGCCAGCGCCGCCCGCAGCGCGCGTGGGTCGACGGCGTGGTCGCCGGGCACGTCGAGCGCGAGGCGCACCTTCGACGCCAGCGCCGGCTCGCGGCGGCGGGCGTGCGAGGGCAGCAGCCGGTCGACGGGTAGACCGCGCTGGGCGCGGTAGGCGAGCTCGCGCTCGAGCGCCTCGGCCTCGTCGCGGTCGCGCGCGACGACGAGCGTGCCGCAGCGGCGATAGCCGGAGTCCCGGCCCGACGCCGCCGACAGCTCGTCCGCGAACGCCGGCCAGCGGGCGGCGCTGTCGAGCCCGAGGGCGAGCAGCTCGTCGTGGCCGAACTCAGCCTCCGCGACGGGCGCGAGCATGCCCGCGGACACCGACCAGGCAGCGCCGCGACGGCCCGCGTCCACCACGACGACGTGCGCGCCCGCCTGGGCGGCACGCCAGGCCACGGCAAGGCCGATGACGCCGCCACCGGCGACGGCGACGTCGAATCTCTTGGCGGTCGAGTGGGACAAGTCCCTCCTTCCCTGCGCCGGCATGACCCGGATCAGGTTCGAACGGTCGGCGGCTAGTCGGGGTCGGGCTTCGCCCGACCACCCTGACGTACCGCCCTCTCAGCCCGGTGGGCTCCCGTGACGCCCCATGCTAGCTGCCAGACTTCGCCGTCGTGAGCGATCGTCGCGACCGCCTCGCACGCGCCCGGCTCTACCTCGTCTGCGACCGGCGTCCGGAGGCGTTCCTGCGCGCGGCCCTCGCGAGCGGCGTCGACATCTTGCAGCTGCGCGACAAGGAGGCGGGCGACGAGCAGGTGCTCGAGGCGGCGAGGGTGTTCCGGCGCGTCGCCGACGAGCACGGCGCGCTGTTCGTCCTCAACGACCGCCCCGACCTCGCCGTCGCGGCCGAGGCCGACGGCGTCCACGTGGGCCAGGACGACACGCCCGTCTCCGAGGCGCGCGCCGTGGTCGGCGCCGATCGCATCGTCGGCCTGTCGACGCATTCGCCCGACCAGATCGCTGCGGCGCGCGGCGTCGACTACATCGCCGTCGGCCCGGTGTACGCGACGCCGACCAAGCCGGGCCGGCCTGCGGTCGGGCTCGAACTGATCCGCCATGCGGCGGTCAACGCCCCCGACCCGTGGTTCGCGATCGGCGGGATCGATGGGCGGACGGTCGGCGCGGTGGCCGCCGCGGGAGCGCGGCGGGCGGTCGTCGTGCGCGCGATCACGGAGGCCGACGACCCCCGCGCGGCGGCACGAGCGCTGCGCGAGGCGCTGGTCGGCCAGGAAGAGCGCGTTGGGACGGCGTAGCCGCAAGCGCAGGAAGACCACGCCGGCGGGTAGAAGCCCGGCGCCCGACGCCCGGCGTCCGACGCCCTCCGCCACCGCGACCGTGGAGAAGCCGCCCTCGCGCTCCGAGGTCGCGGAAAAGCCGCCCTCCCGCTCGGAGCAGCGCAACGCCGAGGCGCGGGCCAGGCTCGAGCCGCTCGCCCCAGGCGAGCGGCCGGGCGCGGTGACCGTCGCCGCG
Source organism: Solirubrobacteraceae bacterium (assembly GCA_045805605.1). Taxonomy (GTDB): domain Bacteria; phylum Actinomycetota; class Thermoleophilia; order Solirubrobacterales; family Solirubrobacteraceae; genus DATBDE01. The sequence continues at coordinate 5,180 of JBJMKX010000117.1, read as the reverse complement.
GTGGTGGCGCTCGTGCTGGGCGTCGGCAACGTCATCGCCTACGCCGCCGGGCTCACCATCGACGGCAAGCGGCCGTCGCTGTTCTCGATCGCGGTGCCCAGCGCGATCATGCTCGTCGCCGGGATCGGCATGTGGCGGGCCAAGTACTGGGCGGTGCTCGGCTTCCAGGCGCTGCTCGGGATACTGATCTGCTACCTGGCGCTGTTCATGATCCGCGCCTCGAACCTGCTCGGGCTGATCGTGCCGCTCGCGATCATCCTGCCGTCCGGGTTCCTGTTCTGGAAGCTCGTCAAGTCGCTCGCGCGCATCCAGATGCCCGAGAACCCGAGCCGGCGCCCGCGCGCATGACCAGCCCGTCGCGATGAGCACCCTCCTCGCCTTCGTCCCCGTCGCGGCGCTGCTGACCATCACCCCCGGGGCGGCCACCGCCATGGTCGTGCGCAACGCCGCCCGCGGCGGCCGCCGTCACGCGCTGGCATGCACCGTCGGCAACGAGGTCGGCGTCATCGCCTGGGCGCTGCTCGCCGCCGTCGGCGTGGCTCGGTCGTCGCGACGTCGGCTGCGATCTTCGCGGTAGTCACGCTCGTTGGGGCGGGCGTGCTGATCCTCATCGGCATCCAGTCCCTGCGCGGCCACGCGCGAAGGAGCAGCCTCCGCGCCCCACCAAGCACGCCCTGCGCGACGGCGTCCTCACCAGCCTCGACCCTCGTTCGCCGTCACGCGCGCACGCACAGCGTTCGTGCAAGGCCCGTGGGGGCGCCGCATCGAGCGGGCGGCCCGCGCGGTCCTGATCGCCCTCGGAATCCGGTTGGCGCTCGAGCGTCGCTAGATTCAAGGCAATGGCCGACGCCTACGACTGCATCGTGATCGGATCGGGGCCGGGCGGCTACGTCGCCGCCATCCGAGCGGCGCAGCTGGGCATGAAGACCGCGGTGGTCGAGTCAGACGACGTCGTCGGCGGGCGGTGCCTGAACTACGCGTGCATCCCCGCCAAGGCGGTGCTGCGCTCGGCCGACATCCTCTCCGAGGTCCGCGGCGCCGACGAGTTCGGCATCACGCTGAACGGCGCCGACCCCGAGGTGGACTTCGAGCGAGTCGGCAACCGCCGCGACAAGGTCATCAAGACGCTCACCGGCGGCGTCTCCGGCCTGTTCAAGAAGAACGGGATCGAGGTCATCCAGGGCCACGCCAGCGTGACCGACGACGCCAACGTCAAGGTCGGCGGCGACTTCGACGGCACCGAGTACGAGGCGCGCAAGGCCGTGATCCTCGCCACCGGGTCGGTCGCCAGGCCGATTCCCGGCACCGAGTTCGGCGGCCGCATCATCGACACCCAGGGCGCGTGGCTGCTGCCCGAGCTCCCGGCCAGCATGGCGGTCATCGGTGCCGGGGCCTCCGGTACCGAGATTGCCTCGGCCTACGCGCGGCTCGGCGTCGACGTGCTTCTCTTCGAGGGCCTGGACCGCGTGCTCCCGCTCGAGGACGCCGACGTGTCCACGGTGGCCGAGCGCGCCTTCAAGAAGCAGGACATCAAGGTGCACACGGGCACACTGGTCGAGAACGTCCAGGCCGGTGAGAGCAGCGTGACGTTCTCGTACGGCGACGGCGAGGAGGCGACGGTCGACTGGTTCGTGATCGCCGCCGGCCGTGGGCCCGACATCGAGGGCCTCGGGATCGACGCCGCCGGCATCGAGCTCGACGAGCACGGCCTGGTCAAGATCGACGGCGCCATGCGCACGACCAAGGAGGGCGTGTGGGCGATCGGCGATCTGACCGAGGGCCCGGCGCTTGCCCACAAGGCCTCGGACCAGGGCATCATCGCCGTCGAGGACGCGGCGGGGATGGAGACCCACCCGATCGACTACGTCGACATCCCGCGCGCGACCTTCTGCACCCCCAGCGTCGGGTCCTTCGGCCTGACCGAGGAGCAGGCGCGCGAGCAGGGGCACGACGTCACGATCGGCAAGGTGTCCTACGGCGCCGTCGGCGCCGGCACGGTCTACGGCGACCGCACCGGGATGATCAAGGTCGTCGGCGACAAGCAGTACGGGGAGCTGCTCGGCGGCCACATCGTCGGCTCGCGCGCGACCGAGCTCGTGCAGGAGCTCGTCAACGTCAAGGCGCTCGAGGGCGGCTATCCCGAGATCGCCCGCTCCATTCACGGCCACCCCACGCTCTCCGAGGCCGTCATGGAGGCCGCGCGGGCGGCCGACGGCTGGCTCATCCACGGGTAACGTGGCCGAACGCCGGCACGGTCTCCCGCTATCGAAGAGTGACGGTGTGAGGCCTAGAGGGCGGGCCGAGCCCGCCCGGTCTCTCCAGCCGCGTTTCTACTACGACCTCCGGGACCCCGAGTGCTGGCTGTGGGCGGAGCGCGTCAACGCCGAGCTCCCCGAGGTGCCCGAATGGGTGCCGGTGGCCCTCGCCACCGAGCCCGTCTTCCGCTGTGCCGAGGAGCGCAACTCGTACGTAGAGGACCTCGCGCGCCAGGCGGCCAAGCAAGGCTTGCAACCGCTCGTGCTGCCCGAGCGCTTCGCGACCACCGACCTCGCCCCCCGCGCCGCCACCTACGCGAGGCAGATCGGCCGCGCGGTCGCCTTCTCGCTCGCCGCGTTCCGCCAGGCCTACGCCGCCGGACGCGACCTCGACGACCCCGACACGCTTCTGATCGCCGCGGCGGCATGCGAGATCCACCCCAACGCGATGACGAAGGCGCTCGAGAGCGACCGCATCGCGGAAGCGCTGCAGGCGGCGACGGCGCAGGCGGAAGCAGTCCCTACCGTGGCATGACCCGCGTCGCCCTCGTCTCCGGGGCCAACCGCGGCATCGGACGCGAGGTCGCCCGGGCGCTGGCGGAGGACGACCGCATGCTCGTGGTCGGCGGAGTGCGCGACCCGGCGGCGGCGCTTCCCGGCGGAGTCAGCGCCCAGCGCCTCGACGTCACGGACGCGCGCACCGTCGACGACCTGGCGCTGCACCTGGGGCGCGAACACGGTCGCCTCGACGTGCTCGTCAACAACGCCGGCATCTACCCGGGCGGCCGGGCGGAGACCATGGACATGGAGGTGGCCGAGGAGACCTGGCAGGTCAACGCGCTCGGCGCCTGGCGGCTCGCCGTGGCGACGATCCCGCTGCTGCGCAACGGCCAATCGCCTCGGATCGTCAACGTCTCCAGCGAGGCGGGATCGCTTCAGTCGATGCACGACTTCACGCCGGCCTACAACGTCTCCAAGGCCGCGCTCAACGCGATCACGCGCGTGCTGGCGGACGGGCTGCGACACGACCGCATTCTGGTGAACTCGGTGTGCCCCGGCTGGGTACGCACCGACATGGGCGGCGCCGGGGCCCCGCGATCGGTCCAGGATGGCGCCGCCAGCGTGCTGTGGGCGGCGCGGCTCGGCGACGACGGCCCGACCGGCGGGTTCTTCCGAGACGGGCAACCCCTTCCATGGTGAGTATCTTCGAGCGAGCATGAGCATCGAACCCGCAGAGCGGCGCGAGGCGCTGCCCAAGAAGAAGGCCGCCCGCGAGTGGCTGCAGTCGATGATGCTCATCCGCCGCTTCGAGGAGCGCGCCGGCGAGATGTACGCCAAGGCCAAGATCGGCGGCTTCCTCCATCTCGCGATCGGCGAGGAGGCGACGATCATCGGCTCGGTCCGCGCGCTGAAGGACACCGACTACCTCATCTCGACGTACCGCAGCCACGGGCACGCGCTCGCCCGCGGCACCTCTGCGAACGCCGTGATGGCCGAGCTGTTCGGGCGCGAGGACGGCTGCTCGCGCGGCCGCGGCGGCTCGATGCACATGTTCGACCTCGAGCGCCGGTTCATGGGCGGCTACGGCATCGTCGGCGGCAACCTGCCGATCGGCGCCGGCCACGCCCTCGCCAGCGACTACATGGGCACCGACGACGTGACCCTGTGCGTGTTCGGCGACGGCGCTTCCAACCAGGGCACCTTCGGCGAGACCATGAACCTCGCCGCGCTGTGGCGCCTGCCGATCGTCTTCATGGTCACCAACAACCAGTTCGGGATGGGCACCGCACTCGAGCGCCACTCCGCCGTGCTCAATCTCGAGCGCAAGGCCGAGGGCTATGGCGTTCCCGGGTCCAAGTGCGACGGGATGGACGTGGTCGATACTCATCGCGCCATCGCGGAGGCGGTCGAGCGCGCCCGCAGCGAACGTCAGCCCGTCCTGGTCGAGGCGGTCACCTACCGCTTCCGCGGACACTCGATGGCCGACCCCGAGGAGTACCGCACCAAGGAGCAGGTCGAGGAGTGGCGCAAGCGCGACCCGATCAACGTATTCGCGGGGCGGCTGGTCGACGAGGGCGTGATCGAGGAGGGCGACGACGAGGGCATGGACAAGGAGGTCCTCGGCGTCGTCGACGAAGCGGTCGCGTTCGCCGACCGCTCCCCGTTCCCCGCACCCGAGTCGCTGTACGACGACATCTACGTCCTCGGCGACCAGCTGCGGGGCTGGTACTCGATCGACGAGCGCTCCGCCGGGGTGCACAAGGGCGAGGACGAGCGCGACATGGCCGAGGAGGACTGACCGGTCGTGGCCGTGATGCGTTACCGCGAAGCGCTCAACGCCGCGCTGCGCGAGGAGATGCAGCGCGACGAGGCGGTCTTCCTCATGGGCGAGGACATCGGCGTCTTCAACGGGGCGTTCAAGGTCACGCAGGGGCTGCTCGAGGAGTTCGGCGAGAAGCGCGTCCGCGACACGCCGATCTCGGAGAACACGATCGTCGGCGCGGGCGTCGGGGCGGCGATGGTCGGCCTGCGGCCGGTCGTCGAGCTCATGACGGTCAACTTCTCGCTGCTCGCGATGGATCAGATCGTCAACTCGGCGGCGCACATCCGCTACATGTTCGGCGGCCAGGTCTCGGTGCCGCTCGTCGTGCGCATGCCGCAGGGCGCCGGCCACCAGCTCGGCCCGACCCACTCGCACTGCTTCGAGGCGCTCTACCTCCACGTGCCGGGCCTGCTCGTCGCGGTCCCCGCCACGCCGGCCGACGCCAAGGGGCTGCTCAAGGCGGCGATCCGCGACGACAACCCGGTGGTCTTCATCGAGCACGAGTACCTCTACGGCCAGCGCGGCGAGGTGCCCGACGACGACGACCACCTCGTCGACTTCGGGCGCGCCGCGATCCGCCGCGAAGGCGAGGACGTCACGAT
>JBJMKX010000116.1:0-13111 GCA_045805605.1 Solirubrobacteraceae bacterium | reverse complement strand
AGCTCGATGCCGAGGCCGGGCCGCGAGCGGTCCGGCCGCAGCACACCGCCGTCGGGCTCGACCACGCCGTCGAACAACAGCCGTTCGACCCGCACGTGGTCGGCGAACCACTCGAGGTGCACGAGCGGCTCGATCGCGGCGCACGCGTGCACGGAGATCGCGGGCGCGCAGTGGGCGGAGAAGGGCACGCCGTGGGCCTGTGCGAGCGCGCCGATCCGCAGGAGCTCGGTGATCCCGCCGCAGCGGGTGACGTCGGCCTGCAGGACGTCGACGGCGTCGGCCTCGAGCATGCGCTGGGCGTCGAACAGCGACCAGTGGTACTCGCCGGCGGCGACCGCCATGCCCGGCGGTGCGCCGTCGCGCACGCGCCGCAGTCCGGTCAGGTCGTCCGACGACACCGGCTCCTCGAGGTACGTCACGCCGTAGGTCGTGTAGCGGTGCGCCTCGCGCAACGCCCGCGCCGGCGTGAAGGCACCGTTGGCGTCGACCATGAGCTCGACCTCCTCCGCGACCGCCCCACGGGCCACGCTGAGGCGATGGAGATCGCGCGCCGGCTCGCGCCCCACCTTGAGCTTGACCCGCGGCATGCCCGCCTCGGCCCAGCCGCCGAGCTGGTCGGCCAAGGCGCGGTCCGACAGCGAGGTGAAGCCCCCGCTCCCATAGACCGCAACGGCGTCGTGGACGCGGCCAAGGAGGTCGGCGAGCGCGACGCCCAGGACGCGCGCCTTGAGGTCCCACAACGCGACGTCGACGGCCGAGACGGCCATCGCACCGATCCCCGGCCAGCCGGCGTTGCGCAGGGCATCGCGCATGGCCGTCCATCCGGCCTGGGGCGAGAGCACGTCGCATCCGCGCACGACGCCGGCCAGTGGCCCCTCGATGACCGTCGCGATCGCGGCGTCGCCGTAGCTGTAGCCGACGCCGGCGTGTCCGCCCGCCCGCGCCTCCACGACGACGATCGTCGTGGCGTCCCACTCCAGCGTGCCGTCGGTCTCCGGCTCGGGCGTCGGGACCGTGTAGGCGCGCGCCTGCAGCCCCTCGACGACCATCAGCCATCTACCGCGTGACGACCTCGCGCAGCTTGCCGCGCAGCGAGTTGCGAACGATGTCCCCGCTGGCCGGGTCGCCCTTGGCCAGCGCCTTGGCCATCTTCTTGGCCTGCTCGAAGCGGATGTGCGGCGGCAGCGGCGGGACCTCGGGATCGGTGACCGCCTCGTAGACCACCGGCCCGTCGGTCGCGAGCGCCTCGTCCCAGGCGTCGGCGATGCGATCGGGCGAGTCCACGCGGATGCCCTTGAGCCCGACCAGCTCGGCAAAGCGCGCATAGGGAAAGTCGGGCAGCACCTGCGACATCTCGAGCTTCGGATCGCCGGCGAGCACGCGCTGCTCCCACGTGACCTGGTTGAGGTCGCGGTTGTTGAGGACGAGGATCACCAGCCGCTGGTCGCTCCAGCGGTCGCGGTAGCGCGCGATGTCGAGCAGGGCGTTCATGCCGAGCATCTGGAACGCCCCGTCACCCAGCGCCGCGATCACCGGACGATCCGGGTAGGCGAACTTGGCGGCGAGCGCGTACGGTATCGCCGGGCACATCGTCGCGAGCGTGCCCGAGAGCGCCGAATCCATGCCGGCACGCAGGCGCAGATGGCGCGCCCACCAGTCGGTAGCCGAGCCGGAGTCGGCGGTCAGGATGCAGCGGTCCGGAAGCCGCGGCGAGAGCTCCTGGAAGACGAGCTGCGGATTGACCGGGTCGGCAGGGTCGTGCGCCTGCTGGTCCAGGATCTCCCACCACCGGCGGACCTCGTCCTCGATCTGCTCGCGCCACGAGCGGTCCTGCTTGCGCTCGAGCAGCGGCCGCAAGGCGCGCAGGGTCTCGCGGGCGTCGCCGACGAGGTTGACCTCCATCGGGTAGCGCAGCCCGATGACACGCGCGTCGATGTCGACCTGCACGCCGCGCGCCTGCCCTTCCTCGGGCAGCCACTCCGAATACGGGAAGCTCGAGCCGACCATCAGCAGCGTGTCGCAGCCCTGCATCATCGTGTCCGACGGCTTGGTCCCGAGCAGGCCGATCGACCCGGTCACGAACGGCAGCTCGTCGGGCAGCACCGCGCGGCCGTTGAGCGCCTTGGCGACGCCGGCGCCGAGAGCGTCCGCGACCTCGACCACCTCGTCGGCGGCGCCGCGAGCGCCCTGGCCGACGAGGATCGCCACGCGCTCGCCGGCGTTGAGCACCTCGGCCGCGCGACGCAGGTCGGCGGAGTCGGGGACGACGCGCGGGCGCGGGATCGGGCCGCCGGCATTGACCGCGCCGTGAGCGCGCGGCGGCTCGCTGTAGGGCAGCTCCTGGACGTCGTCGGGGACGATCACGCAGGTCACCGTGCGGCTGGCGAGCGCCACGCGCACCGCGCGGTCGATCAGGTGGCGCGCCTGTTCGGGCGTCGTGCACACCTGGACGAATTCCGACGCGACGTCCTTGAACAGGCTCGTGAGGTCGACCTCCTGCTGGTAGTTGCCGCCGAGCGACATCCGCTTCTGCTGGCCGACGATGGCGACGACCGGCTGATGGTCGAGCTTGGCGTCGTAGAGGCCGTTGAGCAGATGGATGGCCCCCGGACCCGAGGTCGCGAGACACACCCCGAACTCGTCGGTGAGCTTGGCGTGGGCGGTGGCGGCGAAGGCGGCGATCTCCTCGTGGCGGCACTGGATCAACTCGATGTCGTCGCCGACCTCGTGGAAGGCGCCGAGGATGCCGTTGATCCCGTCGCCCGGATAGCCGTAGATGCGCTCGACGCCCAACGAGCGCAGCCGCTTGAGCATGAAGGCTCCGACGGTGTCAGACATGGGCGCTCGGCTACCCCGCCCGTGACCGGGCTCAACGGCCCGTGTCAGGGGGCGAACCCGACAGGGCGAGCGCGGCGCTGATGTGCGAGAGGTGGGTCAGCGCCTGCGGGACGTTGCCGTAGGCCTCGTCGCGCTCCGGGTCGTACTCCTCGCTGAAGATGCCGAGCTCGCTCGCGGTGGCGAGCGCCGCGTCGAACGCCTCGCGCGCCTCCCCGTGGCGCCCCTGGTAGGCGAGGCACTCGGCCAGCCAGAACGAGCAGGGCAGGAACGCCCCCTCGCGCCCGGACAGGCCGTCGTCCTCGTCATAGCGCCGGATCAGCCCGTTCCAGTCGAGCTCTGAGCGCACGAAGTCGACCGTGGCGACCATGCGCGGGTCGTCGAACGCGACGAAGTCGACGAGCGGCAGGAGCAGCAGCGCGGCGTCGGCGCGCTTGGAGCCGAACGCCTGGACGAAGATGCCGCGCTCGCGGTCGAAGCCGTCGCGCTCGACCGCCTCGCGCACCTCGTCGCGGACGCGCGCCCAGCGGCGCTCGGGCGCCTTGCGCATGCACTCCTTCGCCAGCCGCAACCCACGGTCCAGCGCCGCCCAGCACATGACCTTGGAGTGCACGAAGTGCTTGGGCTCGAGGCGCCACTCCCACAGCCCGTGGTCGGGCTCCTTCCACGTCTCGGCCGCGTGGTCGACGACGTCGACGACGAAGCGCCAATGGTCGTCGTCGGGTGAATGGCCACGCTGGTGCCAGCGCCAGGTCAGGTCGGCGAGCATCCCGAGCGCGTCGAGCTGGAGCTGGTCCGCCGCGCCGTTGCCGATGCGAACCGGGCGTGCGCCGCGGAAGCCATCGAGGTCTAGCTCGGACTCGATCAGCCGCCGCTCGCCGCCGACGCCATAGGCGATCCGCAGGTCCTCGACGTGACCGGCGGCCGAGCGCTCGATGAAGCGGCGGAAGCGGTCGGCCTCGCCGTCGTGTCCGAGGTCGGCGAGGCAGCGGGCGGCGAAGGTGGAGTCGCGGATCCAGGCGTAGCGGTAGTCCCAGTTCCGGTCGCCGCGCTCGGCCTCGGGCAGCGACGTGGTCGCGGCGGCAACGACGGCGCCGCTGGGCGCGTAGGTGAGGGCCTTGAGGATCAGCGCCGAGCGGCGGACGCCTTCGGCCTCGGGCGTCCCCAGGTCGGCGGTGTCCTCCGACCAGCTGCGCCACGCCGCCACCGTCCGGTCGAGCAGCTGGTCGATCGCATCGGCATCGAGGTCTTCGACGCCGTGCTCGTCGAGCACCCCGGGCCGGCAGAAGCGAAGGTACAGTCCCTTGCGCTCGCCGCCGCGCACGGCGATGCGTCCGGCGAGGTCGTGGCCGCCGTCGCGCTCGAGCTCGACGTCGCCGCCGATCGCCAGGCCGTCGTTGCCGCCCAGCGCGTGGTGCAACGCCGGGCCGACCTTGCGCAGCTGGGGCTGGACGTCGCCGTAGTCGAAGCGCGGCGCGACGCGCACGTCGAGCTCGACCAGGCCGCGGGTTCCCTCGACGACGCGCAGCAACAGCGGCCCGGGCTCGATCGGCTCGGCGTCATGGCCGCCCTCGGGCAGCGCGAGGAAGTCGAGCACGCGCGCCTCGCCGGCCGCCCCACGGAAGGTGGTCTCGAGCACCAGGGTGTGGTCGATGTAGCGCTGGAAGGCGGTCGCGCCCTGGTCTGAGGGCACGATCGAGCAGTGGCCGCCGCGCTCGTGGTCGAGCAGGCGGCCGAAGCAGCTGCCGGAGTCGAAGCGCGGCACGCACCACCAGTCGATCGAGCCGCCGCGGGACACGAGCGCCGCCGTCCGGCAGTCGCCGATCAGCCCGTAGTCCTGGATGGGCGCGTAGTCGCCGGCGTCGCTCACTGGCGAGCGCGGCGCAGGACGGCGGCGGCGCCCGCGGCGGCGGCGGCCGCGACGCCGGCGCCGGCCGCCAGCACGCCCTTGTGGGTGGTCAGCCACAGCTGGGCGCTGCGGGGCTTGGCCTCGTCGTCGAAGCGCCCGTGGGCGCCGTGGTCGCCCGGCACGGGCGCGAAGAGATTGTCGGGACGGTCGCCGTTGACGGGATCCTGCGTCTGCTGGCCGTCGACCGCGGTGCGCGCCAGGTACCAGTCGCCGAGGCCGGGAAGCAGCTTGTTGCCCGCCACCGTGACGGCGGTCGAGGCGCCGACCTTGATCTCGCGGCGCGGGTGGTCGGCCGCCCAGACGATCGCCTTCGCGGCCACCTCCGGCTGGTAGACCGGCGCCACCGGGCGCGGGTGGCGCGGGAGGCGCGTGCGCACGGTCTCGAACTGGGGGGTGTTGAGGGCGGGGAGCTGGACCATCGTCACGGCAACGTTCGAGCCCTCGTTGAGAAGCTCGGTGCGCAGCGACTCGGTGAAGCCCTCGACCGCGTGCTTGGCGCCGCAATAGGCCGACTGCAGCGGGATCCCGCGGTAGGCGAGCGCGGAGCCGACCTGGACGATCGTGCCGCGGTCGCGCGCGCGCATGCGCCGCAGCGCCGTCATCGTGCCCCACACGAAGCCGAGGTAGGTGACCTCGGTCGCGCGGCGGAACTCGTCCGGTGCTATCTCCCAGGTCGGGGCGAAGATGCTCGTCATCGCGTCGTTGACCCAGACGTCGATGGGGCCGAGCTCCTGCTCGGCGCGCTGCGCGGCGGCCTCGACCTGGTCGGGGTCGGCCACGTCGGTGGGGACGGGGAGGCCGGTGCCGCCCGCCTCCTCGACCTCGCGACGGGCCGCGTTCAGGCCGTCCTCGCCGCGGGCGAGCAGGGCGATGCGGTCGCCGCGGGCGCCGAAGGCCCGCGCGGTGGCGCGGCCGACGCCGGCACTCGCCCCGGTGACCACGATGGTGCTCATGCAACACTTGCTTCCCGTGGCCGTCAGGGCGTCAAACGGGGAGCATGTCGTCCGGGTCTTCGAACACGACGACGAGCTCTTCGCGGCGGTGCCCGCCAACGCGCGCGACCTCGCGGTGCGACACGGCATTGCACGGGTGCGATCGCTGCCGATCGGGACGTGGGAGGCGAGCGCCGAGGATGACGCGGGCGCCCTCGGCCTGCTCATCCTCAACGGGCTGATCCTGCACGACGTCCGCGTGGGCTCGGTGACCTGCACCGAGCTGCTCGCCCGCCAGGACCTGCTGCGGCCATGGGACGAGGACCCCGAGCTGCAGCCGGTGCCGATGGAGACCGAGTGGCGGGTGATCGCTCCGGCGCGGCTGGCGGTGCTCGACCGGCGCTTCGCGGTCGTGGCGGGCCGCTTCCCCGACGTGATGGCCACGCTGCTGGGCCGCACGATGACGCGGGCGCGCGGGGTCGTGGCGATGATGTCGATCTCGCACATGCACCGGGTCGAAGCGCGACTCGAAGCGTGCCTGTGGTATCTGGCCGACCGGTTCGGCCGCGTGACCGCGGAGGGTGTCGTGCTGCCGCTGCCGCTGACCCACATGGCGCTCGGCCGGCTGGTGGGGGCGCAGCGGCCGTCGGTTACCACGGCGCTCGGGGAGCTGGCCGAGCAGGGCCGCGTCCGCCGCCTGCCCGACGGCGCCTACCTGCTCGTCGGCGAGCCGCCGGCTATGCGCCCGAGGCAAGCGCCTGGCGCTGGCGCTCCGAGGCAAGCGCCTGGCGCTGGCGCTCCGGCGTGATCGTCACGACGTTCCAGGCCAGCCCGAGCCGCTCCAGCCCCCGGATGATCAGCCCGGAGACGTCGGGCTCGTACCAGCGCAGTCCGTGGTTGGCCGAGCGCGGGAAGGCGTGGTGGTTGTGGTGGAAGCCCTCGCCGAGCGACAGCAGGGCAACCCAAAGGACGTTGGTCGACTCGTCGTCGGTGGCGAAGCGCCGGCGGCCGAAGAAGTGGCAGACGGAGTTCACGCTCCAGGTCACGTGGTGCAGGATGAAGATGCGCACGAAGCCGCCCCACAGCAGCGCGGTCAGCGCGCCGGCGAGCGTGCCGGTGAGGGCGAAGCCGGCGGCGAACGGGACGAGGAGGCTCGCGACGACGATGAGCTCGAACCGGCGGCTGATCCAGACCAGGCCGGGATCGTCGAGCACGTCGCGGGCGTAGCGCCGCCACTCCGCCTGGCCCTGGCGGTCCAGCAGCCAGCCGAGGTGCGCCCACCAGAGGCCCTTCAGCGTCCCCTTGAGCCCGCCGCCGTGGCCGACGTGGGGCGAATGCGGGTCGCCCTCCTCGTCGGTGTGGGCGTGGTGCTTGCGATGATCGGCGACCCAGCTCACGAGGGGACCCTGCACCGACATCGAGCCGGCGAACGCGAGCGCGTAGGCGATCGGCCGGTAGGTCGCGAACGACCGGTGGGTGAGCAGCCGGTGAAAGCCGACGGTCACGCCGATCCCGGTGACGAGATACATCACGGCGAAGATCGCGATGTCGCTCCAGTGCAGGATGTGGTTCCAGGAGAGCACCGCGGCGACGAGAACGGCGAGGAAGGGCACGATCGCGGCACCGAGGTTGATGTTGCGCTGGCTTCGGCTCATGACCTTGAACCTAGATGCAAGTTCGTGCCTACACTTCACGCGAATGTCACGTCATAGCGAAGGAAATTTGTAATGGCGGTGATAGATCTGCCGCAATCCCTCGCTTCGGTGCTCGAGCCCGAGCTGCCCGGCGTGGCGGACGACATCATGGCCGCGATCGCCGCGGAGGTGCCGGCGTACGCGCGGCCCTTGGAAGGCGCGTTCGGGCGCGGGCTGCGGGTCGGCGTCGACGAGGCGCTGCGGCAGTTTGTGGCCCTCATCCGCGATCCGGCGGCGGGGCGCGACCAGGGCGTGTACCGAGCGCTGGGGCGCGGCGAATGGCGCGAGGGACGAAGCCTCGATGCCCTGCTGGCGGCCTACCGGGTGGGTGCGCGGGTGGCGTGGCGGCGGCTTGCGCAGGCGGGCACGGCGGCCGGCGTGGAGCCCGAGACGATGAACCTCCTCGCGGAGGCGATCTTCGCCTACATCGACGAGCTCTCGGCGGAGTCGGTCGAGGGCTACGCGCAGGCGCAGGCGCTCGCGGCGGGCGAGCGTCAGCGCCGGCGGCAGCGCCTGCTCGAGCTGCTCCTGACCGACCGGACCGCCCCCGCGGCGGCGCGGCGGCGGGCGGCCGCCGACGCCGAGTGGACGTTGCCGGCGCAGGCCGCGGTGGTCGTCTTAGACGGCGACCCGGGGCGCCTGGCCGGACGGATCGGTCCCGACGCGCTGGGTGGCACGGTGGAGGACTGCGCTTGCGTGTTGGTGCCCGACCCCGACGGCCCCGGCCGCGCAGCCGTGCTGGCGGCGGCGGTCGGCGACCGGCGCGCCGGCGCCAGCCCGGCGACGACGCTCGACGGCCTGCCCGACGGCTTCCGGTGGGCGCGGGCGGCGCTGGCGCTGGCCTCCGAGGAGCGGCCGCTCATCCGCGTCGACGACCACCTGGCCACCCTCCTCGTCGCCGGCGACCCACCGCTCCAGACCCGCCTGCGCGCCCGCCGCCTGGCACCGCTTGAGGAGCTGCCGGCCCGCTCGCGCCACCGGCTGGAGGAGACGCTTGCGGCGTGGCTCGAGGAGCGCGGCAACGCGGTGGCGGTCGCCGTGCGGCTCCACGTCCACCCCCAGACGGTCCGCTACCGGCTCGGCCAGCTGCGTGAGCGATTCGGCGATGCGCTCGAGGATCCAGAGGCCCGGTTCGAGCTGCAGCTGGCGCTGCGCAGCGGCCCAACGCCGGGCTCCGGCGCCCGCGGCACACTCGGCGCTGACGCCTGACGCCTGACGCCGGTGCGGCGCCCTAGCGGGCGCTCGCGGCCGCCCGCTCGCGCTGCGGCTTGACCACGTATTTCGGGTTCCGAGCGGACTGGAAGCCGGCGCGGAACACCGACCAGCGCTCGCACGCCGCGCCGGCGAGCACCGCGGCGGCTCCCAGCGCCCCCGCCGCCCTTGAGCGGGGGCCGAACGCGCCGAGCGTCACCGCCCCCGCCGCCGTCAGGGCCTTGGCCGCCCGGGCGTAGCGGCCGGCGTCGCCCTCGTGGTAGGGCTCGCCGAGCTCACCCAGGCGCTGCTCCATCGCCTGCAGGAGCGCCAGTCCGGCGGCCGCGCCCGCGATGGCGAGCCGCCGGGCCGGAGCCGCGTCGCGCGCCGGCGTGACCAGCGTCAGCGCCGCCCCGGCGCTGGCCGCGGAGGAGGCCGCGAAGACGAGCGGCAGCTCGCCGCGCGCCTCGTGCCAGACCGGGATGGCGGTGTCGGCGACCAGCGCCGCCGTGTACGTCGAGACCAAAGGCCCGAGCGCCGCCGCCGCCACTCGCGTCGGGCGCACGCCGAGCACCGAGAGGCCCGTCGCCGTCCCGAACGCCGCCAGCGCCCACGACCCGACGCTCATCGGCGAGGTCACCTTGAAGACCCGCAGCATGTTGTAGAAGCGCTCGGGCCGACCCAGGTCCTTGATCAGTAGGACGGGCGACACCGACACGCCCGCCAACGCGACCAGCCAGGCGCGCCGCGCCAGCGCGTCGTTGCCGCGCAGCCCCGCCCCGAATGCCAGCGGCGCCGCCGCTCCCGCCATCCCGCCTGCGAAGAAGTACCAGGGGATCTCCGGCTTCCAGACCGGCTCCTTCAGAACCGGCTGGTCGTAGTAGGTGCGGGCCTCGACGGCTTCGGCCGCCGCGGTCACCGCCGGCTCCCAACGAGCGCCGCCGCCACCCCGACCGCCAGCGCGCCCGCCGCGAGCGCGGTGCGGCGCCAGATCTCAGGCAGGTCGCGCGTGGTCGAGACCGGGTCGGGCGGCAGCCGATAGACCTCGGGCTCGTCGAGCAGGAGGAAGAAGGCGCCGAAACCGCCGACGCCGTCGGTCGGGTCATCGCCGTACAGGCGCGCCTCCACCACCCCATCCGCGCGCAGCTCCTGCACGCGCCCGCGCGCGCGTTCCCGCAGCTCATCGAGCTCGCCGAACTGGATCGAGTCGGTCGGGCACGCCTTGGCGCAGGCCGGCTCCAGCCCGTCCTTGAGGCGGTCGTAGCAGAGCGTGCACTTGAACGCACGCCCGTCCTCCTCGCGCCGGTCGATGACCCCGAACGGGCACGCGCTCACGCAGTAGCCGCACCCGTTGCACACGTCCTCCTGCACCACCACGGTCCCGAACTCGGTCCGGAACAGCGCGCCGGTCGGGCACACCTCCAGGCACGCCGCGGACGTGCAGTGCTTGCACACATCCGAGGACATGAGCCAGCGGAAGTCCATGTCGTCGGCCGACCCCTGCTCGACGAACGCGACGTGGCGCCACGTCGACGCCCCGAGCTCGCCCGTGTTGTCGTAGCTGTGGCCGGTGAAGTTCAGGCCGTCCTCGGGGACCTGGTTCCACTCCTTGCACGCCACCTCGCATGCCTTGCAGCCGATGCACACCGACGTGTCGGTGAAGAAGCCCATCCGCGGCTGGGCCTCGCCGTCGTAGCTGCCCGGCCAGGACGCCGTCTGCAGGTCGAAGCTCACCGGGCCCGCCTTCCCGGCCGGATGTCGCACGTGGCTGCCTTGTACTCGCCGATGTGCACGTTCGGATCGAGCGCGAGCGAGAGCAGGTCGTTGGCCGAGTCGCCGCGCGCGAGCCCGTTGTCCCCCCAGTGGTACGGGAGCCCGACCTGGTGGATCTCGCGGTCCCCTACCCGCAGGGGCTTGACCCGCGCGGTGACGAGCACGCGCGCCTCGACGTCGGCCCGCAGGGTCGAGATCGTCGCCCAGCCGCCGTTTTGCAGCCCCCGGAGCGACGCAAGCGCAGGCGAGACCTCGACGAAGAACTCCGGCTGCAGCTCGCTCAGGTACGGCAGCCACCGCGACATCCCACCCGCGGTGTGGTGCTCGGTCAGCCGGTAGGTGGTGAAGACGAAGGGGAAGCGGTCGTCGCCGCGCTCGTGGTAGGCGTTGTCGGGTCGCGGGAACTGCTGGCGTGCCGGATTGGCCCGCTGCCCGTAGAGCACGTTGTCGATCGGCGACTCCTGCGGCTCGTAGTGCGTGGGCAGCGGCCCGTCGATCAGGCCGCTGGGCGCGTACAGCCACGCCTTGCCGTCGGACTGCATGATGAACGGCTCGTTGCCGCGCAGCGCCATCTCCGCCTCCGCATCCTCCGGCGGGTCGTAGTCCGGCGATTTGTCCGGAAGGAAGTCGGGGACGTCCTCACCCGTCCACTTGCCCTCCTCCTCGTCCCACCAGACGTAGCGCTTGCGCTCCGACCACGGCCGCCCGCTCGGATCGGCGCTGGCGCGGTTGTAGAGGATGCGCCGGTTCAGCGGCCAGGCCCAGCCCCAGTCGGGCGCGACCCACGTCTGCTCCGAGCCGGGCCTTCGCCGCGCCGCCTGGTTGACGTCCTCCGCGTACACGCCCGAGTAGATCCAGCACCCGCACGCGGTTGAGCCGTCATCCTCGAGCTCCATGTACGTGCTCAGCGCCGAGCCGTCAGTCGTCCGGTAGCCCGAGATCTCGCGCAGCACCGCCTCGGCGCTCGGCTCGGCGTTGCGCCCCTCGGTCGGGTAGTTCCACACGAGGTCGAGCACCGGCCGGTCCTTCGGGTCGTCTGAGTCCCGCAGGCGGTCGCGTACGCGCCGCCCCAGGTGGTACATGAACCAAAGCTCCGACCGGCAGTCGCCAGGTGGCTCGACCGCCTGGTGATGCCACTGCAGGAGGCGCTGGGTGTTGGTGAAGGACCCGTTCTTCTCCACGTGGGCCGAGGCGGGCATGAGGAACACCTCGGTCTGGCAGTCCGGCTGGTCGCGCCAGAACGACGCCGTCTCGACCTCGACCAGGTCGCGGACCACGAGCCACTTCAGCTTCCCGAGCGCCTTGCGCCACAGCTTGCCGTTCGCGGCGCCGACGACCGGGTTCTCCCCCATGACGAAGTACCCCTCGACCTCGCCCGCGTCCATGCGCAAGAGCGTGTTGTAGGCGGAGTGGTCGCCGTCGATGCGCGGGACGTAGTCGAAGCAGAAGTCGTTGTCCTCGGTGGCCGCGGGGCCCCACCAGGCCTTCAGCAACGAGGTCATGTAGTCGCCGGCGTGCCCCCAGTAGCCGGTGGGGGGGCTGGTATCGCGGATCCACTCCGCGAGTCCGCAGCCGGGCGCGGCACGCGGCATCGGCAGGTAGCCGGGCAGGATGTTGTAGAGCGTGGGGATGTCGGTCGATCCCTGGATCGACGCGTGCCCACGCAGGGCCATGATGCCGCCGCCCGGCCGGCCGATGTTGCCCAGCAGCAGCTGGAGGATCGAGGCGGCGCGGATGTACTGCACGCCGACGGTGTGCTGCGTCCACCCCACCGAGTACACGAAGGCCGTGGTCCGCTCGCGACCCGAGTTCTCGCATACCGCCTCGGCGACCTCGATGAAGCGCTCGCGCGGGACGCCACACACCTCCTCGACCAGCTCGGGCGTGTAGCGGGAGAAGTGCCGCTTGACGATCTGGAAGATGCAGCGCGGGTCCTCCAGCGTCGGGTCCACGAACGGTGGATCGCCGTGCGCGAGGTGCCCGCCGTGGGCCCCGTGGGCCTGCTCGCCGCTGAGGTCGCGATGGCCCGCCGCCGCGCCGGCCTCGAAGCCCTTGTACTGCCACGACGTCGTATGGTACGTGTTGCTCTCGGGATCGAACCCGCTGAACAGGCCGTCGAGGTCCTCGGTGTCGCGAAAGTCGTCGGAGACTATCGTCGTCGCGTTCGTGTAGCCGATCACGTAGTCGCGGAACCAGCGATCGTGCGTGATCACGTAGTTGATCAGCGCGCCGAGGAAGGCGATGTCGCTGCCCGCGCGGAGCGTCACGTGATCGTGGGCCATGGCGCTCGTACGCGAGAACCGGGGATCGATGTGGATGACCCGCGCCCCGCGGAGCTTGGCCTCCATCACCCACTGGAAGCCCACCGGGTGGTTCTCGGCCATGTTCGACCCCATGATCACGATGCAGTCCGAGTTCATGAGGTCCTGCTGGTAGTCGGTGGCGCCGCCGCGCCCGAACGAGGTGCCCAGACTGGGCACCGTGGAGCTGTGTCATATGCGGGCCTGGTTCTCGATCTGCACGATGCCGAGCGCCGTGCACAGTTTCTTGATCAAGTAGTTCTCTTCGTTGTCGAGCGTCGCGCCGCCGAGGTTGCCGATCGCCATCGTGCGGTTCGCGGGCGCGCCGTCGGGCGTCTGCTCCTCCCAGCTCTGCGCGCGCGTCTCGAGGATCCGCTCGGCAATCATCTCCATCGCCTCGTCGAGCGAGAGCTCCTCCCAGCGCGTACCGTACGGCCGGCGGTACTTGACCTTGTACTCGCGCAGCGGGCTCTGGAC
>JBJMKX010000115.1:0-17394 GCA_045805605.1 Solirubrobacteraceae bacterium | reverse complement strand
AGCATATCCGCAGGAGTCCGAAGGCAGAGTCGAGCGGGAGCGCGGGGATCGCCGCCTACTCGAGCGGGCAAGCGCCGGCGATCAGGTCGCCCGGGCCGCGCTCGTGGAGCGCTTCCTGCCGCTCGCGCGCCAGCTCGCCCGCCGCTACCAGCGCGGCGACGAGCCGTTCGACGACCTCGTGCAGGTGGCCAGCCTGGGGCTGGTCAAGGCGGTCGACCGGTTCGACCTCGATCGCGGCGTCGCGTTCTCGTCGTACGCGGTGCCGACGATCCTCGGCGAGCTCAAGCGCTACTTCCGCGACACCGGCTGGGCGGTGCACGTCCCGCGCGGCCTCCAAGAGCGCGTGATGAAGGTCGACCAGACCGTGTCCAAGCTGACCATCCGGCTCGGGCGCGCGCCGTCGGTCGCCGACATCGCCGAAGAGATGGGCCTCGAGCTCGAGGAGGTGCTCGAGGCCATGGACGCGTCGCAGGCCTACGATGCCGTCTCGCTCGAGGCCGGCCGCGACACCGAGCGGCCGGAGGAGGGCACCATCGGCGAGACCCTGGGCGAGGAGGACGAGCGCCTCGACCTCG
Organism: Solirubrobacteraceae bacterium; assembly: GCA_045805605.1. GTDB lineage: Bacteria > Actinomycetota > Thermoleophilia > Solirubrobacterales > Solirubrobacteraceae > DATBDE01. The sequence goes on along the minus strand of JBJMKX010000115.1, from coordinate 16,819 downwards.
TGGAGTACGGGACGGCAATCGAGGGGACGCTGCGCGCCCTGCCCGACCGCGACCGCCTGGTCCTGAAGCTGAGGTTCGTCGACGATCTCACCCAGTCCGAGATCGCCGAGCGCATCGGCGTCTCGCAGATGCAGGTCTCGCGCCTGATCCGGCGGGCGCTCGAGCGGCTCCGCACGGTAGCCGAGGCCTCCTAACAGGTTGGCCGCCCCAACTACCCGGGTAGTTCCCGGGCATGAGCATCATCGACAAGATCACAGGCAGGGCCAAGAAGGCCGCCGGCGACATCGCCGACGATGCCTCGCTGCGCCGTGAGGGCCGCCAGGAGGAGCGAAAGGGCGAGGCGAAGGATGAGCTTGGTCGGGCGCAGGAAAAGGCCGACCGCAAGGCCGAGGAGGTCGCCAACCTGGAGCGGAAGACCTCCTAGCGTGGAGCACCAGCCTCACGAGCAGCGCCCGGAGGAATCCGAGCAGCTCCCCGAGGAGGCGCCGCCCGAGCAGACCTCTGGCGACGACCGCGAGCGCGGATCGGCGCCGGACCGCTCAGGCGGCGAGTCTCGGGACGACGACCGCACCGCAACCGGCAACCCCGGCAGCGCCGGAGCGAGCTAGCCGGGCGAGCAGGTCGGCGGAAATCCCCGTCGCGCCGCGGCGGACGAGGGCGTAGGATCGAACGCGCCGGGGGCTGGTCGTAGCTCTCTTCACCCACTAGCCACGGCCGCCCCCGGCACTTTTCGAATACCCGCTTCCACCCCCACCGCACGCCATGGTTTAGGCGGCGTGCAACCGGGTGAGACGGAGAGAGTGACGGGTGAGGAGAGCTACCGACCGGTCCCTCAAGAGCGGGAGGAGCTTGATCCGCTGGCCCTGTTCCTCGATCAGGCCGGCCGCTGGCGGCTGCTGCGGCCGACCGAGGAGCTTGCCCTTGCGCGCCGCATCGAGCGCGGCGATCAGGCCGCGAAGGAGCGGATGATCAACTCTAATCTGCGGCTCGTCGTATCCGTAGCGCGCAAGTACGGTCCCGCCAACCAGGAGCTCGGGCTGCTCGACCTCATCCAGGAGGGCATGCTCGGGCTGATCCGCGCGGTCGAGAAGTTCGACTGGCGGCGCCGCAACCGCTTCTCGACCTACGCCACCTGGTGGATCCGCCAGGCCATCGAGCGCGGGATCGCCAGCAAGGCCCGCCACGTGCGGTTGCCGGTCAACGTGATCCAGCGCCACCGGCGCATCGCGCGCGTGGGCGAGGACCTCGCGCGCCGCCTCGACCGCGATCCCACCGACCAGGAGCTGGCGCAGGCCGCCCGCGTGAGCGTCGCCCACGTGCGCGAGGCCCGCGCGGCGGCGCGCAGCGTCGCCAGCCTCGACCGACCCGTCGGCGAGGACGGCGAGAACACGCTCGGCGACCTCATCCCCAGCCCCGGCCCGGGCCCCGACGACGTCGTGGACGACCGGCTCCGGCGCGCGGCGGTGCGGCGCGCGGTGCACCGACTGCCCGAGCGCGACCGAGTGATCGTGCGCCTGCGCTACGGCATCGACGGCGACGCCCCGCGTTCGCTCAAGGAGATCGGCGAGCTGCTGCGGCTGACGCCCGAGCGGGTGCGCCAGATCGAGGCGGCAGCGCTGGCCCGGCTGAAGACGGCACGGGAGCTGGCGGGCGTGCTCGAGGCGGCCTAGCCCCCGCGTACGCGCTCCGCGCCCGCATACACGTTCACCCGTCCGGCCCTGGCAAAGCCGCAGAGGGTCAGCCCGCGGTCCTCGGCCAGCGAGACGGCCAGCGACGTCGGCGCGCCCACGCCCACGAGCACCGGTGCGCCCGCGACCGCCGCCTTCTGCACGAGCTCGAACGACAGGCGGCCGCTCACGCACAGCACGTGCCCGTGCAACGGCACGAGGCCGTCGAGCAGCGCCTGCCCGATCACCTTGTCCATCGCGTTGTGGCGGCCGACGTCCTCGCGGGCTAGGAGGAGCGTGCCCCCCGCATCGAACAGGCCGGTAGCGTGCAGGCCGCCGGTGCGCTCGAACTCGGGCTGGCGCAGGCGGTCGGGGAGGGCGGCGAGCAGCGTGCGCGGCAGCACCGGGCCCTCGGGCAGCGGCGCAGCGTGGACGGCGACCTCATCGAGCGCGCCCTTCCCGCAGACCCCGCAGGACGACGAGGTGTAGAAGCGGCGGGTGGCGGGCGCTCGCACGAGCGGGCCGCCGACCTCGACCACATTGGCCGCGAGGTCGGCCGCTGGGGCGGCGGGGCGCGGCCCGTCGATCAGGCCCTCGCCGCAGAGGAAGCCGAGCGCCAGCGCCTCGTCGTCGCCCGGCGTGCGCATCGTCACCGCGATCGCCTCGCCGCCGACCCGGATCTCGAGCGGTTCCTCGACCGCGACCTCGTCGTCGACCCCGTCGTGGCGAACGGCGGCGTGCGCGCCGACGACGCGCACGCTGGTCATCGCAGGCGCCGCTCGGCGATGCGCAGGACGAGCGTCTCGAGGTCGCCGTCGCGCTCGACCGCGACATCGTCGACGAGCTGCTCGAGCAGGAGGCCCACGCCGGGCAGGTCGGAGGCGTTGACGACCCCCCGGCCGCCGTTCGTCTGCAACGGTCCGACGTAGATCTCCAGGTGCCGTTCGGTGTCGTCGACGGCGACGCGCAGCGGTCCATCGGCGGCGTGACCGAGCGCATGGGCGGCCACGGCGTCCGAGACCAGCTGGGCGTCGGACAGGCGGTCGAGCGAGAAGTTGGCGCGCGCGGCGAGCATGGCGACGGTGCGCCCGAGCACGCCGGCGAGCAGCGGCCCGATCCCCGGCTGAGGCACCTCCGGGTCGTGGGCAACGTCGTCCTCGTCGGGCACGAAGCGCATGCGCACCTCGGTGCCCTCGCCGGCCGCACCGTCGATCTCGACGCCCGCCGTCAGTGCGGTGATGAGCGACAGGCCGACGCCGTCGTGCTCGGTGTCGAGGTCGGCCTCCTCGGGCGTGATGCCGCGCCCGTGGTCGCGCACGGTGACGGCGACGTCGCCGTTGCGGGCGACGGCGAAGACCTCGACCGGGCCGCCGTCCTCGTAGGCGTGCAGCACGACGTTGTTGCACGCCTCCGAGACCGCGGTCTTCATGTCAGCGAGGACGCCCGGGCCGATGCCCAGTGCCTCGGTCATGCCGGTCAGCGCCTGGCGCACTACGGCGACGTTCTCGGCCACCGCGCGCAGGCTCAGGCGAAACACCCCCGACGTGGCGGGGTCGACCTCGACCAGGATCCCGCTGGAATAGGTCCTCGGCATGTCAGGTGCGAGGGGTGACACGGGGAACAACCGTCATATCGACTTCTACAGGGAAGGCGAAACCTCGGATTCTTGCGTCACCCTATGGGAGGTCGATGAGCGGATCACTGCGAACCTACCGTGCCAAGCGTGATTTCGGCGCAACGCCGGAGCCGCCCGGCGGCGACGGGCGCGACGACGCCGACCGGCCGCGGTTCGTCGTGCAGGAGCACAGCGCTCGGTCCCTGCACTGGGATCTGCGGCTCGAGCACGACGGGGTGCTCTGGTCGTGGGCCGTCCCCAAGGGGATCCCGGACGACCCCGACGACAACCACCTCGCCGTGCGCACCGAGGACCACCCGCTCGAGTATCTCGAGTTCCACGGCCAGATCCCGGAGGGCGAGTACGGCGCCGGGACGATGACCATCTACGACCAGGGAACCTACGAGCCCGAGAAGCTGCGCGACAACGAGGTCATCGCGGTCTTCCGCGGCGAGCGGATGAGCGGGCGCTATGCGCTGTTCCGCACGGGCGGGAAGAACTGGATGATCCACCGCATGGACCCGCCGGCCGACCCAGGCCGCGAGCCCATGCCGGAGAAGCTTTCACCGATGCTGTCGCGCATCGGCTCACTGCCGGCCGACGGCGACGGGCGGTGGGCGTACGAGGTCAAGTGGGACGGCATCCGGGCGCTGGCCTGGATCGAGGGCGGGCGGGTCAAGCTGTGCTCGCGCAACGGCAACGACATCAGCTCCCGCTACCCGGAGCTGCGCGACCTGGGCCGGGCGCTGGGGGCGCGGCCCGCGATTCTCGACGGGGAGATCGTCGCCTTCGACGCGGAGGGACGCCCGAGCTTCGAGCGCCTGCAGTCGCGCATGCATCTGGTCAGCGACGCCGCCGTGCGGCGGGCGGTGCGCGACGTGCCGATCGCCTACGTGCTCTTCGACGTCCTCTACCTGGACGGGCGGCAGCTGTGTGCGCGCCCCTACCGCGAGCGACGGGAGCTGCTCGAGTCGCTCGACCTGCGCGGCCCGCACTGGCAGACGCCGGCCTACCGGACGGCGGATGCCGACGCGCTGCTGCGGTTCAGCGCCGAGCGCGGCCTCGAGGGCGTGGTCGCCAAGCGGATCGACTCGCGCTACGAGCCGGGGCGGCGCTCGGCGGCGTGGATCAAGGTCAAGAACAAGCGCAACCAGACCGTGTTGATCGGCGGTTGGGTGCCGGGCGAGGGGCGCCGCGCGTCGACGCTCGGGGCGCTGCTGGTGGGCGTGCCGGGCGAGGACGGGTCGCTGGACTACGCCGGCCGCGTCGGCACCGGGTTCACCGAGCGCACGCTGCGCGATCTGCAGGCGCGGCTCGAGCCGCTGCGGATCGAGCGGTCGCCCTTTGACGGGCGCAAGCCGCCGCGGCTGAAGGGGGCGGCATGGGTGCGGCCCGAGCTCGTCGCCGAGGTGGAGTTCGCCGAGTGGACGCGGACGCGCACGCTACGCGCCCCGTCGTTCAAGGGACTGCGCGACGACGTCGACCCGGAGCGGATCGACCGCGAGGGCGAGGAGGTCGACGACCTCGCGGCGCTCGAGCGCGCGCTCCAGTCGAGGCCGAAGAAGGGCTCGAAGCGTGTCGAGCTTGAGATCGGCGGGCGGACGCTCTCGCTCTCGAACGTCGACAAGGTCATGTACCCGGCCGTCGGCTTCACCAAGGGCCAGGTCATCGACTACTACGCCCGCATCGCCCCGACCGTGCTGCCGCACCTGCGCGACCGGCCGCTGACGCTCAAGCGCTACCCCGACGGCGTCGACGGCCAGTTCTTCTACGAGAAGCAGTCGCCCTCGCATCGGCCGGCGTGGGTGCAGACGGCGGCGCTGTGGAGCCGCCACAACGAGCGCACGATCGAGTACACCCTCGCCCAGGACCTGCCGACGCTGGTGTGGCTGGCCAACCTGGCCGACCTCGAGCTGCACACGTCGCTGTCGCTGGCGGCCGACGTCGAGCGGCCGAGGATGCTCGTGTTCGACCTCGACCCGGGGGCGCCGGCCGCGATCCTCGAGTGCGCGCAGGTGGGGCTGTGGGTGCGGGGCGTGTTCTCGGCGCTCGGGCTTGAGTCGTTCGTGAAGACGTCGGGCTCGAAGGGCCTGCAGGCCTACGTGCCGCTCAACACCGACGTGACCTACGAGCGCACGAAGCCGTTCGCCCAGGCGGTGGCGCAGCTGCTGGAGAAGCAGCATCCCGAGCTCGTCGTCTCGACCATGGCCAAGGAGCGCCGCAAGGGAAAGGTGCTGGTCGACTGGAGCCAGAACGACGAGCACAAGACGACGGTCAACGTCTACTCGCTGCGAGCCCGCGAACGGCCGACGGTGTCGACGCCGGTGGAGTGGGAGGAGGTGGAGTCCGCCCTGTCGGCACACGATCCCGACCGGCTGGTGTTCACGTCGGACGACGTGCTCGATCGTGTGGAGCGGCTGGGCGACCTGTTTGCCCCGCTGCTGGAGCTCGAGCAGGAGCTGCCGACGCTCAGCGCTTGAGGTAGATGGTGAGCGCGCGCGAAGCGCGCGGTCCAGGGCGGTCTGCCGTCGGCGCCGAGGCGCGCTTCGCGCGCGGCCTCACCCCACGCGCCGCGCTCTCAGTCCTCCCAGAACCCCTGCACCAGCTCTGCGTCGCCTGCCCGCCGCGGGCCCATCACCAGCAGCTCCAGGCCCTCGGGGCCGGCCTCGAACTTGCGGGTCGAGGCCGGTGCTATCCGGATGGCGTCGCGGGGGCCGAGGTCGACGATCTCGTCGTCGATCCGGGCCCTGCCCGAGCCGGCCAGGACCACGTAGACCTCCTCGGCGCGGTGGTGGCGGTGGGCGAACGCCTGGCGCCGGTTCGGCCGGATGCGCTGGTGGCTCACGCCGGTCTGCACCGCGCCGAGCGCTCTGTTCGCAAACCGCGCCTCGCCCATCTCGCCGTAGCCGAACTTCGTTGCCTGGTCCTCGACCTCTTCCAGGTTCAGCGCGGTGAAGCCGGCGTCGGCGGGCGGGTGGCCCACGCCGCCGAGGGGCTCGACGTCGATCCGCTCGAAGCCCCGGACGAGGTCGCGCACGCGCGCGATCTGCTCCTGCGCGCCCTCGGCCTCGAGCGACGCGTCGAGCGCCTCCTGCGAGCGCCAGATCTCGGTCACCCACACGACGTCGGGGTCGGCGGCGTCGCGGTTGACCACGTACAGCTCGCAGCCGGGGGTGTTCTGCAGCGACGACGCCACCTCCAGCATGACGCGCGCGAGCTCGTCGCCGCGCCCGGGCTTGGCCGTCGCCTTCGCGTATCTCCCAACTGATGCCATGCCCGCAGCCTATGTGCGCCGGCTTGGAAAAAGGCGACAGCCCCGGCTAGGCGGGGAGTCGGTCGACGATGTCGCGCAGCTTGCCCGGGTCGCGCAGCGGCGGCCCGTGCCCGAACACGACGACCTCGGGACGCAGCGCGGCGAGCCGCCGCATCGACTCGTGGTTGCGCGCGGTGTCGTCGTTGAACGCCTCCGGCGGTGGCCGCAGTCCGGGCCGGCCCGTCAGCGGGTTGAGGTTGAAGAACACGTCGCCCGCGATCAGCGTGCGGTCCGACTCGCGCCAGTAGGCGACGTGGCCGGGCGTGTGCCCGGGCGTCTCGAGCACGAGGAAGCCGGCGAGCTCGTCGCCCTCGCGCAGCCGCCGCGTGACCGGATGCGGCGGCCCGATCCAGAGCTTGCGCTGCACGAACGTCGCCGCGCCCGTGCCGACCCGCGCGTGCATGACCGCCTCGTCCTCCATCGCCGGCGCGTCGTCCTCGCCCACCCACAGCGGCACGTCGAGCTCGGTGCAGACGGCGTGCGATGCGCCCTGGTGGTCGGGGTGGACGTGCGTCAGCGCATGCGCGTGGACCGGCCGCCCCCGCAGCTGGCGCAGGATCCGCTTGCCCGCTTGGCGCGTGCCCGCGTCGACGAGAACATCGCCGGCGAGGTAGACGTTGATCGCATGGCGCGGCCGGCCCCGCAGCTGCCACAGCCCGTCGGCGACCGCCTCCATTCAGACGTCGAAGCGCGCCCGCTCGATGCGCGCCGCCACGGTCGCGGTCCACGGGGCGCCGTCGAAGCGCTCGCGGACGGCGGCGGCGCTCGCTTCGTGGTCGTAGGGGGTGCGACGGTGCTCCACCCGGCGGTCGTCGTGGACGATCGCGTACGCCGCACGCGGGTCGGTGTCGAACGGCATGCCGACCGACCCCGGGTTGACGAGCTCGATACCGCGCCGGGCGTTGACACGCCGGAACGGCAGATGCGTGTGCCCGAACACGAGGCGCGGCGAGTCCACGCCGTCGAGCAGCTCGTCCTCGTCGTCGCCTGGGGTGGGGAAGAACGAGCGCACGTCGGATTGGGGCGAGCCGTGGACGTAAAGGGCCCCGTTGAAAGCGACCTCGCCCGGCAGCGCGGCCAGCGTGGCGACGTCGTCTTCGTCGAGCGCGTCGCGACATGCCGCGATCGCGCCCTGGACGACGTCGTCGCCCGGCGCCTCGTCCGGGCGAGCCGTCCAGCGCTCGCCGTTGCCGCGGATCCAGCTCGCGTCGAGCGTGCGCAGGCGCTCGAGGGTCTCGCGCGGCTGGGGGCCGAACAGGGCGTAGTCGCCGCCGAGCAGGAACGCGTTCACGCCCTGCGCGCCTGCGTCGACCAGAACGGCCTCCAGCGCCCCGAGGTTGCCGTGGACGTCGTAGAGAAGGCCGAGCATCCGACCGGCACTAATACCATCGGCGGCATGAGCACGGCGGAGCGCGAGCGCGTCGAGCCGGTCGCGCCGACGACCGGCGACCTCGAGTTGACCGGACCGACGCTGCACCTCCGCTACCCCACGGCCGGCGACGCGCCGGCGCTCTTCGCGCTCGCCCGCGACCCCGCCGTGACCCGCTACTTCTCCTGGGGCCCGTACGAGCGGGTCGAGGAGGCCGAGGCGTACATCGCGGGCCTGCCCGAGCGCCGCGAGGCCGGCGAGCTGCTCGACCTCCTCGCCGTGCACCGCGACGACGGCCCCGTGGGCATCACCGGGCTGTCGGGGCTGTCGGTACGCGACCGCCGCGCCGTGCTCGGCAGCTGGTTCGGCCATCGTCACTGGGGGTCGGGGGCCAACCGCGAGTCCAAGGCGCTGATGACGCACCTGGCGTTCGAGCACCTGGGCCTCGAGCGCCTCACCGCCTACGCGGCAAGCCAGAACACTCGCTCGCAGCGAGCGCTCGAGCGGCTCGGCTTCCGGCGCGAGGGTGTGCTCGCCGCCTGGCACCGCCACGGCGACCGCGTCTACGACGTCGTGTCGTACGGAATGGTGCGGGCGGCGTGGGAGCGGTCCACGCTGCCACAAGTGCCAGCCGAGGTGCGCGGCGAGGCCCCGGCGGCGTTCGTGGTGGCCTGATGGGCAAGCGCTCGCGCCGCAAGGCGAAGAACGGCGAGTCACCGCTGCCTGCGGACCAGCATCCGCCCGAACCGGTGGAGCCTGCGCCGCAGGCGGTGGAGGAGAAGCCCGAAGAGCGTCCCTTCCCGGCGGGCGATGTCAACGACCTGCGCGACCTCTACTCGATCACCGACCGGATGGCGCTGCTCTATCACCTGTACCGCTGGACGCTGCTCACGGGCGAGCTGCCCGAGCCGGAGGACTGGCAGCGACGCGACGACTGGCCCCACCCCAACTGGGTGGAGGACGTCTACGGCAGCTGGGACGCCATGCTCGACGCTTCGGGCGTCGACGACGCCCGCCTGCTCGGCATGTACGAAGAGCAGGAGAAGAAGCTCAAGGAGGCCCGCCGGCGCGCCGACGAGGCCACTGCGCGGGCGCGCGCGCTCGCGCGGGAGGAGAGCCGCGAGCCCGAGCTGCGCCGGCAGGTCGACGTCGCCAAGCGCAAGCGCGAGGAGGCCGAGGACGCGCGCGCCCACGCCGAGGCGGAGGCGAGCCGCGCCCGCGCCGAGCTCGACGCCCAGCGCGCGCGCGCCGAGGCTGCCGAGCGCAAGCTGGCCGAGGGGCGCGAGGCACCGGTCGCCGAGGACCCCGAGATCGCGCGGCTGCGCGCCGAGCTTGCCGCGGCCCGCCGCGACATCGACTCGATGCGCGGCGAGCAGGAGCGCCTGGTCTCCTCGCTGGAGACCGCGCGGGACGAGCGCGACCAGGCCCGCCAGGCGCTGCGCCGCGTGCAGGCCGAGCTCCGCGCGCGCGAGGATGCGCTGCCCGAGGAAGCAGAGCCGGCCGAGGAGGACGGCGAGCTCGGAAACGTGCTCGAGGCGGTGGAGCGCGCCGCCCGCGACGCGGAGCACCTCATGTTCGCCCAGTCGGCGTTCGAGAGCGCCGGCGAGAGCCCGTTCCGGCACCCCGCGCGCGTGTACGACGCGCTCATGCGCCTCGACGAGCTCGCCGGCCTCTACGCGCGCCCCGAGGGCTTCGGCCAGTCGCTCGGCCAGGCCGCCAACGAGCTCGGACTGAACTGGCGCGGCGACGTCTCCGAGCTCGCCCGCGGCCGCTGGCCCGAGCACTACCGCTTCAACCACGACGGCCACGACCTGTGGATGGGCCCCCACGTGGCCCTCGGCTCGGGGTCGGGAGCGAACAACATCGCGCGCATCTACCTGCATGTCTCCGACGGCGACAACGGGCTCCCGCGCGGCCTGATCGTCGCATCGGTCGGGCGCAAGAAGCCCGACACCACGACGTGACCGGGCTGCGGACGCCGCTCTGCGACCTGCGGCCTCGAGCACCCGGTGATGCAGGGCTCGCCGGGGCCGTGGAGCTCGCCGGCCCTGACTGCCGCGATCTCCCAGGCGGGCGGGCTCGGGTCGCTCGGCACGGCGCTCGTTGCGGCCGACCAGATCAGGGCCCAGGTCGAGCGCGTGCGCTCCCTCACGGACAAGCCGTTCGCGGTCAACCACACGCTGCGTCCGCTCTCAGAGGACGCCTACGCGCTGACGCTCGTGATCTCGCCCAAGACGGTGGGCAACCACGTCGAGCACATCTACGGGAAGATCGGCGCCCGCAACCGCGCGGCGGCGGGACTGTTCGCGATGCAGCACGGACTCCTCCCGGAGGAGGAGTTCGTGGTCGTCGTCCCGACGTGATCAGGCCTGCATCCCCTGCATGTTGCGCACGAGTGCCTCGCTGGCCGGGCGCAGCTCCTCGGTGGGGCTGAACTGGATGTACTCGGTGCCCGCCGCGACCTTCTGGATGTGGCCCGGCGGCAGGTAGAACACGTCCCCCGCCTCGTAGACCTCCTCGCCGTCGCGCTCGGTGAACGTGAACGACAGGCGGCCCTTGAGCACGACGCCCCAGTGCGGGCACGAGCAGGCATCGCCCGGGAGGCCCTTGAGCAGCGGCGTCGTGTCGATGTCCTGGTCGAACGTGACGATGTTGACCGTGTAGCCGTCGAGCTCCGCATGGCGGTCGGTCACGGGACCGTGGTGCTCGACCTCGGCGGTCTCCCTGGACATCTTCGGCATGGCGGCCCTCCTTCGGTTGGGGGACTGTCACGCTAAGCGTCGTCCGGCGCGTCGTCATGAGGCGTTTGCCCCATCTTCTCGCCGCGCTCGAGCAGCACGAGCCGGTCGGCGACCTGGTTGCCCACGAACGCCGCGCGCAGGGCGTCCGCGCCCTGGGTGAAGTGCGTCCAGCCCTCGAAGTGCACCGGCACGACGGTGCCGGCGCCGAGGATCTTCGCCGCCTCGGCGGCGCGCTCACTCGACAGCGTGAGGTAGGCGCCGTCGAAGCGGTGGGGGACCGACACGGCGCCCGCGAACAGCACCGCGACGTCGACGGCACCCGTGCGCTGAGCGATCTCGCGGACGACGTCGAGCGAGGCGTTGTCGCCCGACACGTAGACGGTCTGGAGGCCGTCGGCGGAGAGCACGAACCCGATCACCGGTCCGGTGATGTGGTCGGTCCCGTCGGGACCGTGCTGGGCGGGCACGGCGGTGACGGTGACGCTCCGGCCGTCGGGGTCCGAGGCCTCGACCGAGCTCCACGGCTCCAGGCCGGTCGCGTTGCCGCCGAGGCGCTCGGCCCCCTGTGTCGTCGTCAGCACGCGGCCCGCCCGCGGCAGGAATGCCCGCCCGGCCGGGTCGAGGTTGTCGCTGTGATGCTCGTGCGAGAGCAGGACGACGTCGATCGCCTCGAGCTCCTCGGGCGCGAGTGCCGGGCCCGTCGTCTTGACCAGTCCGCCCTCGTAGGTGCCGGGAGGCGAGAGCGAGGGGTCGGTCAGCCAGCGTAGGCCGGCGTACTCGAGTAGGGCGGTGGGGCCTCCGACGAGCTGGGCGGTGAAGGTTGACATCGCGTTCTAGCTCCTGCGAGCCTCCCACGAGAAGCCGCGCACGGCCAGGAAGACGCCGATCGCCGACCACACCGCCAGGACGGCCAGGTCGCTCCAGTGGTGGCTCAGGCCCTGGCCGGTGACCATCGCCCCCGATAGGCCGTCGATGAGGTGGATGAGCGGCAGCGCCTCGGCGATGTCGGTGAGGAACTTCGGCGCCTTGTCGGCGTCGAAGAAGACGCCGGAGATGAAGATGACCGGCAGGAAGATCGCGTTCGTGTAAGCGGGCGCGGACTCGAAGTTCGGGATCGCGTGCGACAGCGCGATGCCGAGCGAGGCAAAGCAGACCACGCCCGCGGCGGCGAACACCACGAGCTCGAGCGGGTCGGGCGGCCACGGGATGCCGAAGAACGCCCTGCCCGCCAGCACGATGATGACGATCTGCAGGATCGCGTTGGCGACGGCGCTGGCGAACACCGCGGCCAGGTAGGCGCCGGACGGCAGTGGCGTGCCCCGGATGCGCTTGAGCACCCCCTGCTCGCGCAGGAACGTCATCGAGAAGGCCAGGGCGGTGAACGTGGTCGCCATGACGGCCATCCCGGCGATGCCGGGCACGATCACGTTCAGGTTGGCCTGGTCGTTGGCGAACACCGCCCCGAACAGGGCGAGGAGGATCAGCGGGAAGAGGAAGTTGAAGAACGCGGCCGTCGGGTTGCGCCAGAACATGTGCCGTTCGAGGCGGTACTGGCGCCAGATCAAGGCGCTCACGTCGCGACCTCCTCCGCGGTGAGCTCGAGGTAGACGTCCTCGAGCGACGGCCGGGTGACGCTGAGCTCCTCCAAACGCTCGCCGCGTGCCAGGGCCTGGGTCGTCAGGGTCGCGAGCAGCGCCGTGGGGTCGTCGGTGACGCGCTCGTGCACCTCGCCGGCCGCGTCGCGCCACGCCACCCGGTAGCGGCTCGTGGCGCCCACGCCGAGCTCGCCCGGCGGGCCCTCGGCGAGGATGCGGCCGTCCTTGATGATCGCCACCCGATCGGCGAGCGCGGCCGCCTCGTCCAGGTAGTGCGTGGTGAGCAGCACCGTCTTGCCGAGCGCGCGCAGCGAGCGGATCACCTCCCAGGCGTTGCGGCGGGCGGCCGGGTCGAAGCCGGTTGTGGGCTCGTCGAGGAACACAAGCTCGGGGTCGCCGACCAGCGCCAGGGCGAAGTCCAGCCGCCGCAGCTGCCCGCCGGAGAGCGCCCGCACGCGCGTGCTCTGCGCCGCGGTCAGGCCGGCAAGGGCGATGACTTCGTCGGGATCGCGCGGGCGGGGATAGAAGCCGGCCCAGTGGACGACCGCCTCGCGTACCGAGATGTGGCGGTAGAGGCCGGTCGACTGCAGCACGATGCCCATCCGCTCCCGCAGCGCGCGCGGGCGCTCCGCCGGGTCGAACCCGAGCACGCGCACGTCGCCGGCCGTGCGGTGGCGGTAGCCCTCGAGGATCTCGACCGTGGTGGTCTTGCCGGCGCCGTTGGGCCCGAGCAGCCCGAACACCTCGCCGCGGGCGACGGCGAAGTCGATCCCGCGCACCGCTTCGACCGCGCCGTAGCGCTTGACGAGGTTGGTGACCTCGATGGCGAAGGGGTCTGACCTCGTTGAGGGTGGTCGAGGGTTGGACATCCGTTCGAAGATGCTACGACCGTGAAAGCATGCTCGGCCCATGGTGTGCGCGTGCATCGACATTGGGTCGAACACCACGCGGCTCCTCGTCGCCAGCCCGCGCAACGGCGGCCTGCGCGAGCTCTGCCAGCAGCGCGCCTTCACCCGCATCGGGCGCTCGCTGCGCGACGACGGCCACATCGCTGAGCCCAAGATCGAGGAGGTGGCCGAGGTCGTCGCCACCCAGGCCCGCACCGCCGAGCAGCTCGGCGCACGAACGCTCAAAGCCGTCGCCACTGCGGCCATCCGGGAGGCCGGCAACCGCGACGACCTCGTCGCTGCCGTGCGCTCGCGCTGCGGGGTTGACGTCGAGGTCCTCACCGACGGCGAGGAGGCGCGCCTGGCCTTCGTCGGCGCGACCCGCGCGCTCACCCAGCCGGCCGCGGGCGCGGTCGCCGTCGTCGACGTCGGCGGAGGGTCGAGCGAGCTAGCCATCGGCACGGTCGACGGCGGCATGACCTGGTCGGCGTCGCTCCGGCTTGGCTCGGGGTCGCTCGCCGATGCCTACCTGCGTTCGGACCCGCCCGCGGCGGGCGAGCTCGATCGCGTCCGCCAGCACGTAGCGGGCGCGTTCGAGGGATTGCGCATCCCGGCGGCCGACCTCGCCGTCGCCGTCGGCGGCTCGGCCACCTCGCTGCGCCGCCTGGTGGGCGTGCTGCTCGAGCCAGAGACCCTCGAGCGCGGCCTCCGCGTGCTCGCCACGTCGTCGATCGTGGACGTCGCCCGCACCTACGAGCTCGATCCCGAACGCGTGAAGCTGCTCCCTGCGGGCATGCTTCTCCTCGAGGAGGCGTCCACCCGCATGGGCCTCCCGTTGCAGATTGCACGCGGCGGCCTCCGCGAGGGCGTCATCCTGGAGATGATGCGCTGATGGCCAAACCGCGCGACATCCCCGACCTGCACGCCGACGACGCGTTCGCCGCCGCGGCCGCCAAGGTGGTCGCCGTGCGCGCCCAGGAGCTCGCCGACCACTCCCGGAACGTCCTCGACACGAGCGACATCGAGCGCCTCCACGACATGCGCGTCGCCACCCGCCGCCTACGGGCGGTGCTCGAGATCTTCGCCCCCTGCTTTCCCAAGCGGGAGCACGCCGAGATCCTGAGCGAGGTCAAGGCGCTGGCCGACGCGCTCGGCGACCGGCGGGACCCCGACGTCCACATCGCCGCGCTGGATGCGTTCGCCACGGAGGTCAAGCCCTCCAGCCGCGCCGGCGTGCGGCTGCTTGCCGGGCGCTTCCGCGACGAGCAGGCGCAGGCCAACGCCGACCTGGCCCAGGCGCTGCAGCGGGCGGAGGAGAGCGACCTGCACGGCCGGCTGCGCGCGCTCGTCGCGGGGCAACGCGTATGAGGGCGCGGCGCGTGAAGGGTCTGGATCCGGCGGCGAGCCTGGCCGACAACGCCGAGCGCATCGTCCGCACGCGGCTGGATGAGCTCTACTCCTTCACGCCCAAGGCGCTCAACCCGAAGCGGGTCAAGGCGCTGCACGACATGCGCATCGCGGCCAAGCGCCTTCGGTACGTGCTCGAGATCACGAGCTTCTGCTTCGGGCCCTACGCGTCGACCGCCACCAAGCGGGCCAAGGAGCTGCAGGACCTGCTCGGCGAGATCCACGACTGCGATGTCCAGCTGCCGCGGATCATGGCTCGCATGGAGGAGCTGCGCGCCGGGGACGCGCGAACCGCCCGGATGCGCGCGCCCGCCGCGGCGGACGATCTCGACCCGAAGTACGCCACGCGGACGTCCAGCGCCCGCGCCTGGCGCGGCCTCGAGACCATGGCCATCTACCTCAAGGCGCGCCGCGAGCTGCTGTTCGAGCGCTTCCTCGAGCTCTGGACCCGTCTGGAGCGCGACGGCTTCCGGGCCCGCCTGACCTTCGCCGCGAGCGAGCGTCCGGAGCCGTTGACACCGCCTTCACACGAAGGCAACGCGACCCGGGCGAGGGCGGCCGTAGCATCGCCCGCGCCATCACGATGACCGAGCAGCAGACCATCCGCGCCGTCCCGACCCCGGTCCCCGAGCCGGAGCCGCCGTCCGACCTCGACGATCCCAAGCTCTACGACAACCGCGAGCTCTCGTGGCTGTCGTTCAACGAGCGCGTCCTCGAGCTGTCCGAGCGGCCGGACGAGCCGCTCCTCGAGCGCCTGAAGTTCTCGGCGATCTTCACGTCGAACCTCGACGAGTTCTTCATGATCCGCGTCGCCGGCCTCCACGACCAGGTCGACGCCGGCCTGAGCGACCCGGGGCCGGAGGGCCGCACGCCATCGCAGGTCATCGACGAGTTGCGCGTGCGCATCGTCGACCTGTGCGAGCGCCAGACGAAGTGCTTCTACGGCGACCTCGTCGGGGGGCTCGCCAAGCACGACATCCGCATCGTCTCGATCGACGACCTCACGCGCGAGCAGGGCGAGGAGCTCGCCGAGCGCTTCCGCCGCCAGATCTTCCCGGTCCTCACGCCGCTCGCGGTCGGCGTGGGGCGGCCGTTCCCGTACATCTCGAACCTGTCGCTCTCGCTCGCGGTCCTCGTCCGTGACCCGCAGACCGGGATCCGCACGTTCGCCCGCGTGAAGGTGCCGAAGGAGATGCTGCCGCGGTTCCTCGAGGTCTCCGGCGAGGGCCACACGTTCGTCGCGCTCGAGGAGGTCATCGCCGCGCACCTGCAGGCGCTGTTCCCAGGCATGGAGGTCGTCGACAGCGGCGTCTTCCGCGTCACCCGCGACGCCGACTTCGAGGTCTCCGACGAGGCCGACGACCTGCTCGAAGCGGTCGAGGCCGAGCTGCGCCGCCGCCGCTTCGGCGAGGTCGTCCGGCTCGAGATCAACGCCGACATGAGCGACGAGCTGCGCGACGCGCTCACGCAGGGCCTGCGCGTCGAGGGGCGCCAGGTCTACACCGTCGAGGGGCTGCTCGACTTCGAGGACCTGTGGCAGATCGTCAAGCTGCCCGGCTACAGCGAGCTCCACGACCCGCCGTGGACGCCGGTGACCCAGCCGCGCCTGCACGGCGACGACGGCGAAGGCGTCGACATGTTCGACGTCATCCGCCAGGGCGACGTGCTCGTGCACCATCCGTACGACTCGTGGTCGACGTCGGTCGAGCGGTTCGTGTCGCAGGCCGTCGAGGACCCCGACGTGCTCGCGATCAAGATGACCGTGTACCGCACGTCGGACGACACGCCGCTCGTGCCGGCGCTGATCCGCGCGACCGAGCGCGGCAAGCAGGCGGTGTGCATGGTCGAGCTGAAGGCGCGCGGCGACGAGCGCGCGAACATCGGCTGGGCCCGCGCCCTGGAGGAGGCGGGCGTGCATGTCGTGTACGGCCACCCGGCGCTGAAGACGCACGCGAAGTGCCTGCTCGTCGTGCGCCGCGAGGGCGATGGCGTGCGCCACTACGTCCACATCGGGACCGGCAACTACCACCCGAAGACAGCCCGCCTCTACACCGACTTCGGCCTCTTCACCGCCGACCCCGACATCGGCGCCGACACCGCCGAGATGTTCAACTTCCTGACCGGCTATGGGCGGCCGGCGGTCTACCGCAAGGTGCTGGTCTCGCCGACCACGATGCGCGACCGCTTCATCGGCGAGATCGAGCGCACGGTCGCCGCCTACGAAG
>JBJMKX010000114.1:0-14990 GCA_045805605.1 Solirubrobacteraceae bacterium | reverse complement strand
CCGCGGGCGCCGCGACGGTGCGCCGCCGCGGCAGGGCCAGGCCGGTCACCGCGCCGATCACCGCGAGGCCCGCGCTCACGCCGGCCGCGGGGCCGAAGCCGTCGACGAACGCGGCCGGAGACGCGTAGCCGCCCGCGCCGGCGAACACCGCCACCAGCAGCGCGATCCCGAACACGCCGCCGAGCTGGCGCATGGTGTTGAACGTGCCCGACGCCTTGCCGGCCTCGGCCGGGGCAACCGCGCCCATGACCGCGGTCTGGGCCGCCGGCAACGCCATCGACACGCCGGCGCCCGCGATGACGAACGCGGGGACGAGCTCGCCGTAGGCCACGCTCGGGTCGGCGACCAGGCCGATCCACGCCATCCCGAGCGCCTGCAGGCTGAGCCCGGTGACGATCAGCCGGCGCTCGCCGAGCCGGTTGAGCAGCGACCCGGCGACGGGCGCGACGAAGAACAGCATCGCCGTCCACGGCAGCAGCCTCAGCCCCGCGTCCAGCGGGCCGTAACCAAGCGCGGTCTGCAGGAACTGGGCGGCGAAGAACACCGCGCCGAACAGCGACGCGAGGAGGAAGAAGGTCGTCGCGTTCCCGGCCGCGAACGGCCGCGACCGGAACAGCCGCATCGGCAGCATCGGGGCGCGCACGCGCAGCTCGACAGCCACGAACCCGATTCCGAGTGCCAGGCCGGCCGCGAGCGAGCCGACCACCTCGAGGCTTCCCCACCCGGCGGAGTTGCCGCGCACCAGCCCCCACACGACGCCGAGCGCCGCTCCGGTCACCAGCGCCAGGCCGGCCACGTCGATGCGGGCCCGAGCGCCGAAGCTCTCCGGCATGCGCCGCAGGACGAGCGGGATGGCGATGAGGCCGATCGGGACGTTGACCCAGAAGATCCACTCCCACGCCGCGCCCTGGGCGAGCGCCCCACCGACGACGGGGCCGCTGAGGACGGCCAGGCCGGTGATGCCGGAGAAGGCCCCCATGGCGCGGCCGCGCAGCTCGGAAGGGAAGTTCGCGCTCAGCAGCGCCAGCGCCATCGGCATGATGGCGGCCGCGCCCGCGCCCTGGACGGCCCGCGCAGCGATCAGCGTGCCGACGTCGGGAGCGAGTGCGCACGCCGCTGAGGCCGCGACGAACAGCGCCAGGCCGCCGGCGAACACGCGGCGCCGGCCGAGCCGGTCGCCGATCGCCGCGCCGGTCATCAGCAGCACCGCGAAGCTGAGGTTGTACGCGTTGACCGTCCACTCGAGCTGCTCGATCGAGGCGCCGAGGTCGAGCCGGATCGTGGACAGTGCGGTTGACACTACGAGCGCGTCGAGGGCGACCATCAGCGAGGCCACCGAGCTGAGGATGAGGACCCAGGTCCTCGTGTGAGAGGTCGTCATACCGCCACTGACTGAGGCGGCGGCGGGAACTCATCGCAGCTCGGCCGGCAGCCCGAACGATGGGAAGAGCGCGCCGTCCACGAAGCCCGTGATGTCGGTGATGCGGCCCTCGTCGTCGAGTGTGACCACCTGCAGGACGTGCGCACGGTAAGCCTGCGCACCGTCGTTCCACCGGTACGAGCCGAAGGCGAGCTGGCCGTTGGCGCGGGAAGGCAAGATCCGCGCGCCCGTGCCCCGGCGCTGGTCGAAGGCCCACTGCAGGAAGGCCGCCACCTCCTCGCGCCCTGCGAACCACGACGCCATCGGAGGCATGGCGATCAGCGCCTCGTCGGAGAGCATCGCGGCCAGGGCCTCGACGTCGCCGCGCTCCCACGCGTCGAGGTAGCTCGCAACCATCTCCCGCATCCGCCGGTCGCCGAGCGAGCGGGCGGTGGCCTGCTGGCTGCGCTGCGGCAGCCGCTCGCCGATCGCCTTGCGCGCCCGCTGCAGGGCGCTGTTGACCGAGGCCACCGTGGTGTCGAGCGCCTCGGCCACCTCGCGCGCCGAGTAGCCCAGCACCTCGCGCAGGATGAGCACGGCGCGCTGGTTGGGCGGCAGGTGCTGGAGCGCGGCAACGAACGCCAGCTCGACGCTCTCGCGCTGCTCGTAGCCGAGGTGCTCGTCGGGGTAGGGCTCCACCCACACCGACTCGATCAGGGGCTCTCCGGGGCCGTCGTGCGGGTCGCCCGGCGGGCCGTAGTCGATCGGCAGCACGCGCTTGGGGCGGCGCGCGGACAGGTCGAGGCTGGCATTGGTGGCGATCCGGTGCAGCCACGTCCGCAACGACGCGCGCTCCTCGAAGCGTGGCAGGCCGCGCCAGGCGCGTAGCAGCGTGTCCTGCAGCGCGTCCTCGGCGTCCTGGACCGAGCCGAGCATGCGGTAGCAGAGCGCGTGCAGGTCGGCGCGGAAGGGCTCGACCAGGCGCCGGAAGGCGTCCTCGTCGCCGCGCCGGGCGGCGGCGAGCAGGTCGGTGGTGGTGGGCACGCTCATGCCTCTAGCGGGTTGGACTGCCCGGCCGACGGAAATTCATCGCCGGTGACCGATGAATTTGGCGCGTTGCGCCGGTCAAACCCCCCAGACATGCAACCGATCGTCCACCTCGAGCTCCATACCGGCGACCTCTCCGCCGCCCGCGACTACTACTCGCGGCTGTGCGGCTGGCCGACCGAGCCCGTCCCCACCGGCAACGGCCCCTATCAGGCGATGGACGTGGGAAACGGGGGAGTCGGTGGTGGGATCGTGCAGTGCGGGACGCCGCGTGCGCTATGGCTGCCCTACGTCGAAGTCGACCGGGTCGACTCGGCGACGGAGCGGGCCCAGGACCTCGGCGCCCGCGTTCTGCTGCCGCCGCGGGAGGGCCCAGCGGGCTGGCGCAGCGTCGTGCGGTCGGCGACCGGGGCCGAGCTGGCGTTCTGGCAGTCGAAGCGCTGACCGAGCTCGCGTACCGCCGGCGGATACACGAGCACGTGCCTGAACGGCGTGATCGCGGCCATGTAGGCGGCCCCGACCACTCCGTTGCGCTTCACGAGAACCGCCATCTGGCCGCGGTAGCCGCCGATCCCGTCCGGGACCCAGCCGAGGTGCAGGACCCCGTGCATGGTCCGGTTGGCAAGCTCGGCGGCGAACTCGTCTTCGAGCAGGTAGAGCGGGGTGAACGGGAGCGCGGTGAACTCCGGGCCGGCCGGCGCGGCGCGCAGATCGGCGGGCAACCGGTCGCGCAGCGTCGGCACCCGCGAGCCGACGCCGGTGCCCTCCCCGTCCCAGCGAAGCAGGGCGCCGAGCTTCCACCGCAGCGCGAACAGCGACCGTACCGCCGGCGAGGCGCTGCGCGCCGGGTCGAGCTCGGTCGCCACCTGCACGAGCCGCGGGAAGTCGTCCGGACCGCCGAGCGTCGGCAGCGCCCACACGTCCTCGAGGCGGAAGTCCCGCGCGAGCTCGTGGATGCGCCATGGCCGGTCGGTGTGCGCGGTCTCCGGGAGCCTCATGTGCCCATCATACATACATGCATGTACGTATGACCCGCCGCCAGCTCGAACGGCCCCGGCTCGTCACCGACGCCATCCGCTCGGTCACCAACCGGACCAGAAGCTGAGCGGACCCGTCTAGCTCATCCGCCGGTAGCGCCAGACGCAGAGCGGGATGAAGACCGCCAGCAGGCCGACGATCCAGGCGGTCGCCCCGCCAAGCGAGCCGGGAATGCCCGGCTGGAGCGAGAACGAGCGCGCCGCATTCGCCGTCAATGTCACCGGCGAGACCGTCGCGAACGCCTGCAGCCAGTCGGGCATGCTCGCCACCGGCACGAACACCGAGCTGGCGAACACGAGCGGGAAGATCACCACGAAGCCGGCTGCCTGCGCCGCCTCGGCCCCCTTCACCGTCAACGCCACGAAGGCGAAGATCCAGCTCAGCGCCAAGCCGAACGCCGCCACCACCGCGATCGCCGCGAGCGCCTGTAGCACGCCGGCGCCGAACCGGAAGCCGATGATGTAGCCAACCACGATCATCAACGCGATGATCACGACGTTGCGCACGAGGTCGGCCATCGTCCGCCCCACCAGCACCGCGGACCGCGCCATCGGCATCGAGCGGAACCGGTCGACCACCCCACGCTCGAGGTCCTGCGAGAGCCCGATCGCCGTCTGCGTGGCGCGGAACGACACCGACTGCACGAAGATCCCCGGCAGGAGGAAGTCGATGTAGTCGACGCCCGCGGGCAGCGAGCCCTTCACCGCGCCGCCGAACACGTACGCGAACAGCAGCACGAACATGATCGGCTGAATCGTGGAGAAGATCAGGAGCTGCGGCTGACGGACGAAGTGGCGGAGGTTGCGGCCGGTGACCACGAGCGCGTCCTCAACCGAGGAGCGCAGCCCGGTCCAGGAGGGGCGGCGGAAGTGGAGGAAGGGGCGCGCCGACGGGGCAGGGGGCGAAGCCGCCGAGAGCGCGGCGCCGGCCGGGCCGGCCCCATCGCCTCCGCCGTCCTCGGTCGGGGGCGCACCCGTCAACTGCAGGAACACGTCGTCGAGCGTCGGCCGCCGCAGCCCCAGGTCGGTCACGCCGACGCCCGCCCGCCGCAGTGCGGCGGCGGCGTCCTCGACGAGCTCGAGGCCGTCCGCGGACGGTGCCGGCAGGGTCAGGCGGTCGAGCCGCTCGCCGGGCTCGGGAGCCGCGCAGCCCACCGCGGCCAGTGCCACGCACGCCTGCTTGCGTTGCGTCGCGCTCACGAGCTCAACCTCGAGCAGGTGTCCACCGACCCGGTCCTTGAGCTCGCTCCCGGTCCCCTGGGCGATGACCCGCCCGTGATCGATCACCGCGATGCGGTCGGCGAGCTCGTCGGCCTCCTCGAGGTACTGGGTGGTGAGGAGGATCGTCGTGCCCTCACGGACGAGCTCGCGCACGATCATCCAGATCTCGTTGCGCGACCGCGGGTCCAGCCCGGTAGTGGGCTCGTCGAGGAAGAGGATCCGCGGGCGCGTCAGGAGGCTCGAAGCCAGGTCGAGCCGCCGCCGCATCCCCCCGGAATAGGTGCGAGCGGGGCGGTCCGCCGCATCCGCCAGGTCGAAGCGCTCGAGCAGCTCGTCGGCGTGCCGCTTGGCGTCGGCCGCGCTCAGGTCGAACAGCCGCCCGAACATGACCAGGTTCTCGCGCCCGGTCAGGATCTCGTCGACCGCTGCGAACTGCCCGGTCAGGCCGAGCAGCTCGCGCACCGCGGGCGCCTCGCTCACCACGTCCAACCCGAAGACCTCGGCGCGCCCCGCGTCGGGCGCGAGCAGCGTCGCCAGCACGCGCACCAGCGTCGTCTTGCCGGCGCCGTTGGGACCGAGCAGGCCGAACACCGCTCCCGGGGTGACCTCGAGCTCCACGCCGCCGAGGGCCAGGGTCTCCCCGAAGCGCTTGACGACGCCTTCGACGCGGACGGCGGGAGGCGATACCGGCACCCCGGCGACGATACCCGCCCAGGGCCTGGAGCCCCCGGACCGCTACGCTCCGCGCGTGATCGACGATCGCGAGCACGAGGACGCCATCGGCACCGTCGCCCGCTACCTCGCGCAGCGCGTCCGTCCGGTGAGCCGCGGCTTTGCCTGGGCGGTGTTGTGGAAGGCGCGCGGCTCGCTCGAGGAGGCGCTCGACCTCGTCGACGCGCTGGCGGCCCAGGTCGCGGTCTACCGCTACAGCCGCGAGCGGTCCGTGACGCGGATGCTGGCCCAGATCGAGCTCACCGCCGACCCGCGGCGGCGGTTCGTCCCGAGCCGCCACCCGCTGCGGGTCGCCTACCTCCGCGGCGACGGCCGGATCGTCAACGTCGAGGTTCCGACGCCGTAGACCGCGAGCCCGTAGACCACCAGCAGGTCGAGGGCGAAGAGCGCGAGTGAGAGCAGGGGGTAGGCGGGCAAGAACAGCAGCCGCGAGATCATGTTCAGGACGGCGAGGGCGATAGCCGTGTAGACCGCCCATAGGGCGCGGGCCCAGATGCCGAAGACGACGCAGATCAGCAGCGCGCCGAGGGCGAGGTGGATCCATCCCCAGACGTGCAGGCTGCCGAAGATGTAATCGACGTGGCGGAAGTAGAACTTCGAGTCGGTGATCGCGGCCACGCCGTCGATGACGTTCAGGGTGCCGGCGAGGAACAACAGGACTCCGGCGAAGATCAGCCACCCGCTTCCCTTGTGGGGCGGCGTGCCGGCGGTCATACGACGTAGACCGGCGTCCCCACGATGACCTGGTCGTAGAGGCTCTCGACGTCGGGGATCGACATGCGGATGCACCCGTGCGAGGCCGCGCTGCCGAGCGAGCCGACGTCGGCGGTGCCGTGGATGCCGGCGCCGCCGTTGAAGCCCATCCAGCGCGCCTTCAGCGGGTTGTCGGGACCGGGCGGGATGCTCTTGCCGGCGAGGTCGCCGGCCCAGTCGGATTGGGGGACGTGCCAGGTGGGGTCGACCTGCTTGTCCTGGATGTCGTACAGCCCCGCCGGCGTCTCCAACCCCTGCTGGCCGACCGCGATGGCGTAGGTGTGGACGAGCTCGAGGTTGCGGTACAGGCGCAGCTCGTAGGCATCGCGATTGACGACGATGTAGCTCGGATACTGCGCGCCGAGGTCTTCCTCGGTGACCTCTGGGCGAAGCTGCCTGACAGGGACGCGGACCCGGTGCGAGCCGCCGGCATGCACGAGGCCGCGCACGATCGCCCGCCGCAGCACGCCGCGCTGCACCGCCCGGCCGTCGTGGCTCGGGGTGGTGACGAGCTCGTCGGCCTGCGGCACGACCGAGGCGTCCTGCGGCGAGCGGTCGACCCGGTCGGCGACGCGGCTCACGGTGGCCTTGACCGCTTCGCGGGAGTAGCTCAGCGTGGCGGTCAGGCGGCGTGCGGTCCGCTCGGCCGTCATGTGGTGCCAGACCCGCTCGAGGATCGAGCCCTGGCGGCTGTAACGCTCGGCCCGGTCGAGGGCAGGGTTGAGGTCCATCCGCACGCGGGCACGCTGCGGCGTGAGGCGCATGCGATGGCCGGACGGCAGGAGGATGGTGATGGGGCGCTGCAGCGGCGCGACGAGCGCGCGGGCGAGCCTGGCCTTGGCTTGGGCCCGAGTCAGGCCGCCGATGTCGACGCCGTTGACGCTCAGGCCGTCGGCCAGGCGCTGCGGCGTGGCCGCGTCGTACGCGTAGGCGGCGGCGCACAGCGCCAGGACGACGCCGAGCAGACCCGTCACGACCAGGAACGGACCGCGCTTCACCCGCTGAAGGTAAGGAGCGCGGCCGTTCCCGCAAAGCGACGAAAGGCGTCTTGCTTGTTACCGCACCGGCCTACAACCCCGGTGGGTGGCGGACCACGTAGCCGCTGGACGAGCGGCCCTCGCTCTGCCAGCGCGAGCCCGACGCGCTCGCCCCGGAGGTGTCGAAGCGTAGCCCCGCAACGACCATGTACATGTGGTCCTCGTTGGCGTAGATCGTCACCCACTGGCCGGGGCCCTCGTCGCCCCAGCTCATGAACTCGCCGGAGTCCAGCGGCGCGCTCAGCAGGCCGGCGCCGTGGAGGGCGAACGACACCGAGCCCGAGCAGTCGTAGCCCGAGTCCTGGAAGTCGTCGGTGTGGCCGCCGCCGTACACGTAGGGCAAGGCGGCGATCTGGTTGCCGGCCGCGACGATCTGGGCGACGGCCTGCGGCGCGCCAGCGGGGGCGGACGCCGTGCCGTCGGGGTTCAGCGTGGCCTGGGGGCCGCCCGAGGTGCCGGCGCTGGCGTCGGTGGTCGTGGTGTCGGCGCTGCTCGAGGCGCCGGCAGGGATGCCCGCGGCCTGGGCGATCTGCCGACCCTCGTCCGGGTCGACCACGCCGTCGGGCACGAGCCCCTGCCTGCGCTCGTAGCGCTTGACGCCGCGGAGGGTGCGCACGCCGTACGCGCCGTCGGCGGTCACGCGGAAGCCGAGCTTGCCCAGCGCGCGCTGGAGCGCCCGCACGTCGGGCCCGTGCATGCCGCGGCGCAGCGTGCGGGTGGCGCCAGAGCCGGCCGGCTGGCTCTCGCCACCCCCGGTCGCTTGCGTGGTGCTGCCGCTGGATGATCCGCTTCCGGCCGTGGCCCCGCCGGGGTCGCCCCCGGTCGCGGCGCGGGCGCCCGTCGCGGCGCCAAGGACGACGGGGATCGCGGCCACGATCGCTACGAGCAGCAGCAGCGCGCGACGGTGTGCGCGCAACGGGAAATGATCCACTGTCTCGCTACCCCTTCTTGTCACGCCTGCGGGGTTAGCTGTCGGGCTCGCGCGAAGAAGGTCGCGCTACGCGAATGCGATTCGCCCCCGGACGGTGGTCCGCCCTCTTGGTTCCCCCGCTCCCCGGCCGCCCGAGGCGGACGGAGACTCGGCTGGTGCCTACTGGCGCGGGACCGTAGCAAAGCCATCACAGGCCTGCGGCGTGGCGGGCGACGAAGTCGGACGGGTCGCGCAGAGCGGGCCGCCACCGGGGGCCGCTGTCGCCCCCGGGGTCGGCGGCGGCGCTGGTGTCGAGCCGCAGCCCCGCGATCACGGCGTAGGCGTGATCGGGATTCGCGTACACGGTGATCCACGCCCCCGGCCCGGGCTCGCCCCACGCCATGAGCTCGGTCGAGTCCATCGGCGCGTCGGCCAACGCTGCGCCGTGTAGCGCGAACGAAACCGCCCCCGAGCAGTCGTAGGCGTCGTCGAGGAAGTCCTCGTGACCGCCGCCGTAGCGGTAGGGGAACGTCTGCAGCCAGTTGCCGGCGCGGATGGCTCCACGCACGGGCGCCGGGGCGCCGTGAGGCGAGCGCGCGAGTCCGCCCGCGGGAAGCTTCGCCGCCGTGCTGGGGGCAGCGGGAAGCGAGGTCGGCGCAGCCGTGCCGCCGGTTCCCGCCTTGGCGGCGGCGGGGGCAGCGACGACCAGCAGCGACACGACGGAGCACGCGAGAATGCGCACGAAGTGCAGGGTGGGCCGTCGCGACGCAGGCCGGAAGTCCTGCATGCGATCGTGCGCAAGTTCCCTCCCGGGTTATGGTTGCCGCCTTCCATGCGGCTCCCGCTCGTCTCCCTCGCCGCTGCGGTTCTGCTCGCCGTTGCCGCCGTCCCAGCGACCGCTCAGGTGTCATGGTCGCGGTGCAGCCAGCCGAAGGGGTTTCAGTGCTCGACGCTGACCGTCCCGCTCGATCACTCGGGGCAGGTCCCCGGCACGATCGACCTCGAGCTCGCGCGCACCCCGGCAGCGCGGCCGGGCGGCATCCTCATCGCGCTGGCCGGCGGGCCCGGGCAGGCGTCGGTCGCGGCCGCGGAGTCGTTCGCGACGACGCTCGAACCCGCGCTGCGCCGCTACCAGATGGTGGTGCTCGACCAGCGCGGCACGGGCGAATCCGGGCCGCTCGACTGCCCGGCGCTGCAGCCGCTGCCCGACCTCGTCAACTACACGCCCGAGGACGCCGCCGCCTGCGGCGATGTGATCGGGCCCAACCGGCGCTTCTACCGCACGATCGACTCGGCCGACGACCTGGAGACGCTTCGCCAGGCCCTCGGCGTCGACCGGATCGCGCTCGAGGGCACCTCGTACGGGACCTTCCTTGCCGAGCAATACGCGGCCCGCTATCCGGACCACGTCGACCGGCTCATCCTGGATTCGGTGGTGCCCGTCACGGGAGTGGAGAGCTTCACGCTGTCGAGCTTCGACGCCGTCAAGCGTGTGCTGACGGGGCTGTGCGGTGAGGGGCGATGCGAGGGGGTCACGCCCGACCCGAACGTCGACACCGCCGGCCTCGTGGCCGGGCTCAGCGGCGCCCCGGTCACGGGCAACGTCGTCGGGCCGAAGGGCAAGCGGCTGGCGACGAGCCTCGCCAGCGGTGAGGACCTGTTCGGCACGCTGGTCGCCGGCGACCTCAACCCGGTGCTGCGCTCGGCCTATCCCGGCTCGGTTCGTTCGGCCGTCGACGGCGACACCGCACCGATCCTGCGTCTGTTCCGGCTGGCCATCGGCAGGCCGCCGAAGGTCAGGCAGCTCTCGGCGGCGCTCAACGTCGCGTCGCTGTGCGAGGACTCCCGCTTCCCGTTCGCGGTGTCCGATCCGCTCGAGGCGCGCCCGGGGCCGATGGTCAACGCCGAGGCCAATTTGGATCCTGCCATCGCAGCCCCCTTCGATCTCCTTACCGTCAGGGCGTCCAGCCTCGGACAATCGTGCATCCAGTGGCCGCAGACGCCGACCCAGCCGGTGGGCGATCCCACCACCCTGCCCGACGTCCCGGTGCTCGTGCTCTCGGGCGACCAGGACGTGCGCACGCCGAACGCGGACGCCCAGGCCACCGCCGCCCGCTTCCCGCAGGCCAGCTACGTCCAGGTTCCGGGCAACGGCCACGACGAGCTCGGCGGCGACATCACCGGCTGTGTCCGCGAGGCGCTCAAGCGCTTCGTCAACGACCAGACCGTCGGCGACCCGTGCTCGGGCCTGACCAACCTCATCGACCCGCTGCCGGCGGCGCCGACGCGCCTCTCTGAGGTGCCGCCGATCCGCGGCACCGGTGGCGTCCCGGGGCGCAGCGCGCTGGCCGCGCTGGCGACGGTCGACGACGTCACCGCGGTGGCCGTGATCCGCCTGTTCAACGGCGAGAACGCCCTCGGGTACGGCGGCCTGCGCGGCGGCTACTTCACCGGCGAGTATTCGAGCGATCGCGGTATCTCGACCCTGCTGCACGGCGACGTCTACGTGCCGGGGATCGCCGTCTCCGGACGCCTGCAGCAGCGCAGGCTCGACCTGCCCCCGTTTGGCACGATCCGCGTCTCCGGCGGACGGCGCGGGAGCGGCAAGCTGACGCTCGACCGCAAGGGCACCGTGACCGGCACGATCGGCGGCAGGCACGTCAAGGTCCACGCCGCCACGGCCGCGGCGGCCCGCGGGCGCGGCGCGCTCTCGGTCGCGCAGCTGATCGCGCGCCTGCCCCGGCGCCACCCGATCGTCCGGCAGGGGTAGCGCGGAGCGCCCCGGGCGGACTACGCTCCGCCCATCTCGCTTAGGTCACGGATGCATCAGCCCCCGCGGCGGCTTGACCTGTCCTCCCAGCAGGACACGGTGCTGGTGTGCGCCGTGGCGACGATCCTCATCATCCGCCTGCAGCTGTGGATCACGAACTATCCCCAGCTCGGCGGCGGGAGGCTGCACATCGCCCACCTGTTGTGGGGCGGGCTGCTCATGCTCATGGCCGTCGGCCTGTTGCTCTCGTACCACGGGCCGAAGGTGCGGCGCGCCGGCGCCGTCCTCGGCGGCATCGGGTTCGGGTTCTTCGTCGACGAGCTCGGCAAGTTCATCACCTCGGACAACGACTACTTCTTCAAGCCGGCTGCCGGCGTCATCTACGCCGTCTTCGTGGCGCTGTTCTTCTTCACGCGCTCGCTGCGGCGGCGTCGCGAGCTGACGCCGAGCGAGGCGCTCGTCGACGCCGCCGACCTTCTGAGCGAGGCCGCGCTCCACGATCTCGACGCACGCGAGCAGCAGCGCGCGCTCGAGCTGCTCGACCGCGCCGACCAGAGCGACCCGCTCGTGGCGCCCCTGCGGCGGCTGCTGGGCGAGGTGCAGTGCCTGCCCGCGCGCCCGCCGGGCCGCCTCACCCGCGCCGCGCGCTGGATTCGCGGCCACTACTACCGCCTGATCGAGGAGCGCTGGTTCCCGAGCGCGCTGCGGATCCTCTTTTTCTTGCTCGGGCTCTTCTCGGTGATCCAGGTGCTCGGGCTCGTCTTCAACGTCCTCGTCGTCGCCAAGGGCGGGAACCCCAGCATCTCGATCAGCGAGGCCCTCGACAGCTTCGACGACGTCTCGCTCTACGGCTGGCTGAACGTCGCCTCGGCCGTGGTCGGCGCCGTGCTGCTGTGGATCGGGATCGTGCGCCTGGGTGAGTCGCGGTTGTCCGGCTACGTGTGGATCGAGCGCTCGCTGCTGGTCTCGATCTGCCTGACCCAGGTCTTCGTGTTCATCGAGTCCCAGTTCACGGCGGTGTTCGGGCTCGCCGTCGAGGTGGTGCTCCTGGTCACCGTGCGGTCGATGATCCGGGCCGAGCACAAGCTCGCCGCAAACCAGGAGGCGCCGCCGCCGGCGGTGGAGCCCGCGCCCGCGCCGGTCACGGCGCCGCCGGTCGAGCGGGCGCCCAAGGCCGCCGCTCCGAGCTAGCTACGCCCGCGTCGCGCGCGCACTCGTGCCGCTCGTACGGGAGCCGCAGCACAACGACCGCGGTTGACGCGTGTTGTGGGTGGTGGGAGGTCGCTCACACATCGCCAGCGACCCGGAGGGGGTTCTCGAAGTGCGAAAGCTGTTCCGCAACGCGGGCCTGGGCCCGTGGCTCCTCGCGAGCTCGATCGTGCTCGCGCTCGGCGCGTCGGGCGTGGCCCTGGCCGCCAGCAGCATCAGCGGCACCACCGCCCGCTTCACCGCCGACAACCCGCGCTACGTCGAGCTCGCGCGCAACACGCGCACGGGAGACGGTGGCGCCAGCGCGGACGTGTGCAACTCGAACACCGCCGCGGAGCCGTGCCTGAACATGGTCAACAAGGGCAACGGGTTCGCGGCCGCGTTCCGTACCCGCGGGAACCAGGGCTTCCGCCTCCAGACCTCCGGCCCGGGCGAGGCGACGCCGTTCATCCTCGACGCCAACGCCACCGGCAAGGTCCAGTTCCTCAACGCCGACTCGGTCGACGGCCTGGACGCGAGCCAGCTGCAGGCCCAGTTCGCCGTCGTCAACCCCGACGGCTCGCTGGCCCGCGCTCGCGGCGCGACCGCGTCGACCCGCGTGAGCGACGGCACCTACGACGTCACGTTCGGCAGCGACATCTCGAACTGCGCCTACACGGCGACGGAAACGACGGTCGCCAACGCCGGGGCCGTCGGGGTCGAGCCGCGGAGCACCACCGTCATCCGAGTCGCGACGCGCGCAGGCGGGGACCAGAGCGGCACCAGGCCGACGGATCGGGACAACCGGCCGTTCAATCTCGTGGTGAGCTGCTGAACGGAAGGCATCAGGCGTCAGGCATCAGGCATCAGGTCCGTTCACCAAGGTTCGCGCCCGCTCAGTCGGGCGCGCACTACGTAAGCGGCCAGAGCGAGCCAGTCGACAACTCCGGCGACGAAGAACCCCAAGGGTCCGGTCACCAGCCAGGCAGCGAGGCGGCGCACGCCGCCGGACCCTAGCCCTGATGCCTGATGCCTGACGCCTTCTATCTTCCACGCCGTGAAGACCACCGTCACGCCCCTGCCCGAGAGCCGCGTCCGCGTCGAAGCAGAAGTACCCGCCGACGAGGTTGAAAAGCGCGTTGTGCGCGCTGCGCGAGAAGTCGGCAAGCAGCTGAGGATGCCGGGCTTCCGCAAGGGCAAGGTGCCGCCGCCGGTGGTCATCCGGCGCGTCGGCCGCGACGCCCTGCTCGAGGACGCGGTCCGGGACGGGCTGTCGCGCTGGTACGTCGAGGCGATCGACGCCGCCGGAGTCGAGCCGGTCGGCGACCCCAAGCTCGACCTCGGCGACCTGCCCGGCGAGGGCAAGCCGCTCCAGTTCTCGATCGAGGTCGGCATCCGTCCGGTGGCCAAGCTCGGCACCTACAAGGGTCTCGAGGTCGGCCGACGCGAGCCCGAGGTTCCCGACGAGGTCGTCGATGCAGAGCTCGAGGGCCTGCGCGAGCGGCTCGCCACCCTGGAGACCGTCGACGAGCCCGCCGGCAAGGGCGGGTTCGTCCTCGTCGACTTCACGGGCACCGTCGAGGGGGAGGAGTTCGCCGGCGGCAGCGCGCGCGACGAGCTCATCGAGCTCGGCAGCGGCAGGCTGGTCCAGGGCTTCGAGG
This sequence comes from Solirubrobacteraceae bacterium, assembly GCA_045805605.1. Taxonomy (GTDB): domain Bacteria; phylum Actinomycetota; class Thermoleophilia; order Solirubrobacterales; family Solirubrobacteraceae; genus DATBDE01. The sequence continues at coordinate 1,274 of JBJMKX010000114.1, read as the reverse complement.
AGCAGCTCGAGGGCGTGAAGGCGGGCGATGAGCGCTCGGTCACGGTGACGTTCCCCGACGACTACCGCGCCGAGGACCTCAAGGGCAGGACGGCGCAGTTCGAGGTGACCGTCAAGGAGGTCAAGCGCAAGGACCTGCCCGAGCTCGACGACGACTTCGCCGTCGACGCCGCCGGCTTCGACTCGCTCCAGGAGCTGCGCGACGACCTCCGCGACCGCCTGCGCGAGCGCGAGGAGCAGCAGATCGCGGCGGAGTTCCGCGAGGCCGTGCTGGACGCCGCCGTGCGCGAGGCAAAGATCGACCTGCCCGACTCCCTCGTCCACGCGCGCGCGCACGAGCTCTACCACCAGATGATCCACTCACTGGGCCACCAGGGGATCTCCGAGGAGGCCTACCTGCGCATCGCCGGCAAGGACCACGACCAGCTCGTGGAGGAGGCCAAGCCCGAAGCTGAGCGGGCCCTTCGCCGCGAGGCGGTCCTTGCCGCGGTCGTCGAGGCCGAGGGGATCGAGCCCTCCGACGAGGAGCTCGAGGAGGCGCTTGCGCCTTCGGCCGAGCGCGAGAAGACGACGCCCGCGAAGCTGCTCCAGCGCCTGCGCGGCGCCGGCCGCGAGCAGTCGCTGATCCGCGATGTGGCGGCTCGTCGCGCGCTCGACCTGCTGGCCGAGGAGGCCAAGCCGATCTCGATCGAGCAGGCCAAGGCGCGCGACAAGCTCTGGACTCCCGAACGCGAGCAGGCGGAGTCGGGGTCGGGCCAGCTCTGGACTCCGGGGTCGTAAGGCTGACACCGGGCACTCGCTAGACTCGCCGCAGGACGGGCATTCGGCCCGTCCGCGGAAGGAATCCCGCCCCGCGACGCAAAGGAAAGCGAGGTCGATGAGCCCACTCGTTCCCATGGTCGTCGAGCAGACGTCGCGCGGCGAGCGCGCGTTCGACATCTACTCGCGGCTGCTCGCCGAGCGCATCGTCTTCCTCGGCACCCCGGTGGACGACCAGATCGCGAACTTGATCATCGCGCAGCTCCTCCACCTCGAGTCGGAGGACCCCGAAAAGGACGTCTTCCTCTACATCAACTCGCCGGGCGGATCCGTGTATGCCGGGCTTGCGATCTACGACACGATGCAGTTCATCAAGCCCGACGTGCAGACCATCTGCGTCGGCATCGCGATGTCGATGGGCGCCTTGCTGCTGGCCGGCGGCGCCGAGGGCAAGCGCATGGCGCTGCCCAACGCCAAGATCCTGATCCACCAGGTCTCCTCGGGCTTCCAGGGCCA